>JAFVPA010000030.1 GCA_017505505.1 Oscillospiraceae bacterium
GTATTTTTTCGTATGCAAGTTCCACAAAATTTCGGAGTCTCTGTGTACATCATTGCTAAAATTTAGTCAAAAAGTCCATATAACGAAAAAAATCACTTGCTATTTCGTGCAAAATGAGATATATTGAGATTACGAAAACGATTAAGACTACAGAACGGGAGGTGCTGGAATGGTTTCCATGAAGGACATTGCCCAGCGCTGCGGTGTATCGGTGGCAACGGTGAGCAAGGCTCTCAACGGCCAGCCGGATATCAGCGAGGAAACCCGCAGCCGCATCGAGGATGCAGCCAGAGAAATGGGCTACATGACCAATGCTGCAGCCCGTGCCCTGAAGACCAACCGTACCTACAATCTGGGTGTGCTGTTCGTGGATGAACGGCGCAGCGGTCTGGCCCATGAGTATTTCTCCTCCATGCTGGAAAGCTTCAAGGTGGAGGCCGAGGCCCATGGCTATGACATCACCTTCATCAACCACAACGTAGGCGGCAAGCGGACCAGTTACGTCCAGCACTGCCTCTACCGGGGTGTGGACGGCGTGGTGATTGCCTGCGTGGACTTCACGGATCCCCAGGTGCAGGAGCTGGTGGAAAGCGGCATTCCCCTGGTGACCATTGACCATGTCTTTAACAACCGTCTGGCGGTGGTTTCCGACAATGTCAGCGGTCTGGAAGAGCTGGTGCGCTACGTTTATAAGAAGGGCCACCGGAAAATCGCCTTCCTCCACGGAGAAAACACCACCGTTACCCGAAACCGTCTCACCGGCTTCTACCGGGCCTGCGAGGATCTGGGGCTGGAGATTCCGCCGGAATATATCAAGAGCTGTGTCTATCACGATCCTGACCGGTGTGCCCAGGCCACCCGGGAAATTCTGGCCCTGGAGGACCGTCCCACCTGCATCATCTTCCCCGACGATTTTTCCTACATCGGCGGTATGAATGTGCTGACGGAGGCAGGCCTGCGGATCCCGGAGGATATTTCCGCTGTGGGCTACGACGGCATCCACCTGGCAAAGGTGATGCGGCTGACCACCTACAGCCAGAATGTGGAGCAGATCGGCAAAATTGCCGCAGAACAGCTCATCAGCCTCATCGAGCATCCAAAGACCACCCTGGTGGACCGGATCATGGTACCCGGCGGCTTGCTGGAAGGCGCATCCGTAAAGGAGATTTGATTATTGTATGTTATCGGGCAATCGTCCGGAACAAATATTAAGGAGGAAACTAAAATGAAAAAAGCATTCGCTCTGTTGCTGGCCCTGGTTATGGTCCTGTCTCTGGCTGCCTGCGGCGCCAAGGAAGAACCCGCTGCTACCGAAGCTCCCAAGGCTGAAGCTCCCGCTGCTGCTCCCGAGGCTCCCGCTGAAGCCGAAGAGGGCAAGGTATTCCGTATCTACGCATGGAATGAAGAATTCAAGGGTTTCTTCGAGAAGTACTACGAAGTTCCCGAAGGCATCACCGTTGAGTGGGTCATCAACCCCAACGAAGGCGGCGTTTACCAGGATAAGCTGGACGAGGCTCTGCTGAATCAGGAAAATGCTCCTGCTGATGAAAAGATCGACATGTTCCTGGCTGAGGCTGACTACATCCTGAAGTACACCGACACCGAATTCACCCAGGACATTACCGCTCTGGGCGTCACCGATTTCTCCAACACCTATGAATACACCGTTCAGGCTGCTTCTGATTCCAACGGCGTTGTTAAGGGCGTTTCCTTCCAGTGCTGCCCCGCAGCTCTGATCTACCGCCGTTCCATCGCTGAAGACGTTCTGGGCACCTCTGAGCCTGCTGAAGTCCAGGAACTGCTGAACAGCTGGGATAAGTTCAATGCTGTGGCTGCCGATGCCAAGGCAAAGGGCTATCTGATGACTGCTTCCGAGTCCGCTACCTTCCGTGTCTTCTCCAACAACACCTCCGCTCCTCTGGTCAACGATGCCGGTGAACTGGTCCTGGATGAGGCCATCACCACCTGGCAGGCACAGGCCAAGGACTTTGCCGATAATGGCTACACCCTGACTGCTGACATCTGGTCTGACGAGTGTACCGCTCAGATGTTTGGCGACGGCAAGGCAATGTGCTACTTCGGACCTGCATGGTACTTTAACTTCTCCATGGGCAACGCCCAGGATCCCGACAAGGGCTGCTATGGCGACTGGGCCATCGTGGAAGGTCCCCAGGCTCACTTCTGGGGCGGCACCTGGCTGCTGGCTGCTACCGGCTCCGACAACCCCACCATGCTGGCTGACGTTATGGATACCTTCATCAACGATGAAGCAGTCTGCGAAGCTCTGATCAAGAACGAGGCACAGTTCACCAACAACCAGGCTGTCAACGCTGCCTTCGCACAGGATCCCGAGTACGGCAATGCATTCCTGGGCGGTCAGAACGACGTTGCTGTCTTCGTTGACCTGGCTAAGAACATCAAGTTCGAGAACAAGACCATCTATGACCAGCTGCTGACCGAAGGCCTGCAGGGCTACTGGAGAGAGTACTGTGACGGTACTGTCACCGAAGACGAGGCCATGGCCAACTACTACAAGTACATCAACGAGAAGTACCCCGAGATCGTCACTCCCTGATCGTTGCTGTGCAATTTGATGTAATGTAATACGACCGATGGGGCAAGGCGAAAGCCTTGCCCCATTTCGGATTTTGATTTCGCTTCAGTGTGCATGCCATATGCAGGTTGAAGCAAAGACAAAATGTAAGGAGGAATGCCTTATGAAACGTTTGCCCGGCCGTAAGTCCAAAGGCATCAGTTATGCCAAATGGGGCTATATCTTTATTGCTCCATTTTTCATAGTGTATGCCATTTTTGTCCTGTACCCTCAGATGCTGACCATCTACAACAGCTTCTTTGAGAACTACCGTTCCGGTCTGAAGCAGGTGGGACCAAACTTTGTGGGACTGGAAAATTACATCAAGCTGTTCACTCCCGATAAGAACGGTACCATCGACATCCTGAAATATGCGGGAAATACCATGGTTCTGTGGATCGGCGGCGCCATCCCTCAGGTCGCCATTGCACTGCTGCTGGCTATCTTCTTCACCAGCTACCGTCTGAAGATCCGGGGACAGCAATTTTTCAAAACGGTCATCTATATGCCCAACCTGATCATGGCCTCGGCCTTCTCCATGCTGTTCTATACGCTTTTCTCTCCCGTGGGACCGGTGAACAATCTGCTGTCGGAGATGGGGATCATCGATGCTTCCTTTGATTTTTTTGCCCACCAGATCACGGTCCGGGGGATGATCATGCTGATGAACTTCCTGCTCTGGTTTGGCAATACCACCATATTGCTTATGGCGGGTATCATGGGTATCGACCAGAATATGTTTGAGGCTGCCAATATTGACGGTGCCAACTCTGTTCAGGTCTTCTTCAAGGTCACCTTGCCCCTGCTGATGCCGATTTTGGTCTATACCATCATCACAGCGCTGATCGGCGGCCTGCAGATGTTCGATGTGCCGCAGGTTCTGACCAACGGCGGCGGCACGCCCAACCGGACGTCCATGACACTGATCATGTATCTGAACAACTATCTGAAGACCAGCAAGAACTACGGTATGGCCGGTGCCATCTCCGTGATCATCTTCATCATTACCGGTATCCTCAGCCTGGTAGTCTACCGCAGCCTGACCAGGCAGGACGATTAAGGAGGGGAGCGCTATGGCAAAGACGAATTCCTCTGACAGCCGCAAGGCCAGGATGATGCTCCAGACCAGCCGTTTTGTGGTCTATGTGATCCTGATTTTTCTGAGCTTCCTGTGTCTGTTCTCTTTCTATATGCTGATCGTCAACTCCACCCGCTCCAATGCGGATCTCCAGGGCGGTTTCCGGCTGACCTTTGGCGACCAGTTCTTTGAGAATCTGGTCAATGCCTGGACGGATGCCTCCATCGACATTCCCCGGGGCATGCTGAACAGCTTCATCATTGCCGGCTCCACGGCGGTGCTGTCCACTTATTTCTCCACACTGACGGCTTACGGCATCCATGCCTACAACTTTAAGCTGAAAAAACTGGCCTTTACCTTTATCATGGCGGTCATGGTCATCCCCAATCAGGTGTACGCTGTGGGCTTCTACCAGATGTGCGTCCGCCTTGGCTGGACCAACAGCTACATCCCGCTGATCGTGCCCGGCATCGCGGCCCCTGTGGTGTTCTTCTATATGAAACAGTATATGGAAAGTGTGCTTCCCATGGAGATTGTGGACGCGGCCCGTGTGGATGGTTCCGGAGAATTCTATACCTTCAACCGGATCATCCTGCCCATGATGAAGCCTGCCCTGGCGGTTCAGCTGATCTTCTCCTTCGTCCAGTCCTGGAACAACTACTTCCTGCCTGCTCTGCTGCTGGATAAGGCGGAGATGAAGACGGTGCCCATCATGATCGCCCAGCTCCGTTCGGCGGACTACAGCAAGTTCGATATGGGCAAGGTCTACATGTTCATCCTGCTTGCCATCCTGCCGGTCTTGATTGTTTACATTTGTCTCAGCAAATACATCATCAAAGGCGTTACCGCCGGATCTGTCAAAGGCTAAACAAACAGCCCCGCTCATGGAGCGGGGCTGTCGCTTGCAGCCAGTGGAAAATACTTTGCTTGCATTCCTAAGGGAGTTGTGGTATTCTATTACAAAACCAGCAGATTTTAGGAGGAACCGCCATGAGCGTCCATGAATCCGGCGAAATGTATCTGGAGGCCATTCTGGTCCTTTCCAAAAACAGTAACTTCGTGCGTTCCATTGATGTCAGTGAATACCTGGGATATTCCAAACCCAGTGTATCCCGGGCCATGGGCATCCTGAAAAACGGAGAATATATTGAGATCGACAAGGATGGTGCCATCACTCTGACAGAGACGGGGCGGGAGATCGCGGAGAAGATCTTTGAGCGCCACACCGTGCTGTCCAAGCTTCTGATGAAGCTTGGTGTGTCGGAGGAAACCGCGGCAGCGGATGCCTGTAAAATGGAACACGCGATTTCCGATGAGTCCTTTGTAGCCATCAAACGCTATACGGCGGAATTGATCAATGAATAAAAGAAAGACCGGCATGACAGGCAAGTTGTGCCGGCCTTTTTGTTTTGTTGCCAGATAGCTTGATAAAATGAAGAGAAAAACGGGGTATTTTTCTTGTTGAAATCTTGTCTTTAGCCCACAGCTATGGTAAAATCATCCAAAATGGAGAGAGGTGCAGATAATGAGAGACGAATTGTCCCTGTTGCAGGCACAATTGACCTATAAAAAACGGCTGGAAGGTATGCTGGCGGAACTGAGATCCCAGCAGGCGGTTCTGAAGGAGAAGGTATCCCGGCTGGAAGGAAAGATGAACGCGGAGCGCAAGGATGTGGACCGGCTGGAAGGACGGAGCCTGACAGCCTTCTTTTATGCCCTTATGGGCCAGAAGGAGGGTAAGCTGGACGCGGAGCGGCGGGAATACTATGCCGCCCGGATGAAATATGATGCAGCGGCCCGGGAGCTGAAGGCCATCGAGCAGGATATTGAATGTACCGAGGAAGACCTGCGGGATCTGGCTGACTGCGAACTGCGCTATGTTCAGGTCATTGAAAAAAAGCGCATTGCCATCCAAAATGCCGGTACGGCGGTATCGGAGGAGCTGCTGGAAAAAGAGCAGAAGCTGTCTTTTCTCCGGGCACAGGAGCAGGAATTGGAGGAAGCCATCGAGGCGGGGACTGCGGCTCTGCGGACGGCCAACGAAGTTGTGCTGAGCTTGAAGCATGCGGAAAGCCTGGGCCTGTTCGATGTGCTGGGCGGCGGCTTCCTGGCGGATATGGCCAAGCATGAGACCCTGGATGAAGCCCAGAAGAATGTGGAACAGCTTCAGGTAGACCTGCAGAAATTCAATAAGGAGCTTTCGGATGTGAAGATCCGCTCCCAGATGCAGGTGGGTATGGATCGGCTGCTGAAATTCGCGGATGTCTTCTTCGACGGCCTGCTGGTGGATGCGGCGGTGCTGGAAAACATTCAGCAGTCCCACCGAATGGTAGACGAGACCCGGGACCAGATCCTGGGCATCCTGCGGCAGCTTCAGACCAAGCTGGAAGAAGTCCGACATAAGCAGACAGCGGCCATGGCGGCAGTGAATGACATGATCGTCAGCGCCAAACTGTGAGGTGGGCCATGAAATTTCCGGAACTTTCTATGCTGGAAACAGAACGGCTCTATCTTCGCAGGATCACAGGGGAGGATATTCCCGGATATAACCGGCTCTTCGGAAGTGCCGAAGTGGCCCGGTGGATGCTGTGGGAGCCCCACACCAGCCTGGAGCAGTCAGCTGCGGCGGTGGAGAAGGTTCTGGCCCGGTATGATTCAGGCCGGTGCTACCGCTGGGGCATCACCCGAAAAGATGAGGATATTCTGATAGGGATTCTTGAATTGCTGCGCTTTGATGAAGCAAGAGGAGAATGCTCCTTTGCGTATATGCTGGCCCCGGACTGCTGGAACCGGGGCTATGGAACGGAAGCACTAAAGGCAGCCTTTCGGTTTGCCTTTGAAGAGATGGGGGTCAGAACCATCACGGCGGACCATTTTGCGGATAATCCGGCTTCCGGTGCCGTCATGCGTAAGGCCGGGATGGCATATGTGCGGATGCTGCCTGGGCGGTATGAGAAGAACGGCCGCCGCCATGACGCGGCAGAGTACCGCATCACAAAAGAAATTTGGGAAAAACAGACACGGTGCTGAAATTCAGCACCGTGTCATTTTATGTTCCTTGTTCCCAATAGGGCTTGAAAACCTTGTTCAGTACCCGGGAATTGAAGTAGGCCGCGGCAGAAAAATACAGGAAAAGCCACAGCAAAGACATTTGCGCGAATGTATAAAGATTCACTATCATTAACACCCAGGGAAAACAGTTGATGACCAGCAGCACCAGACTTCGGGGCAGGTGGCCAACAGATAAAAGCAGGGCGTTTTTGGCAGTCTGCTTTGCAGTATTGTCAAATTGGCTGAGAAGCGGGAAGGCGTAGCTGAAAACCATGACCAGGAGCACCAGCGCCAGCATGGTGCCCATTACCAGCAAATATCCTAAACTTCCGCCGATTTTGGACAAATAGACCATATTTACCACGGTTGCGATCCCAAATACCAGAAGAACCAGCCAGATGGCGGTGGCCTGCCTGAAATTTGACCGGAAGGAACGGAAATAGGTGGCGAAAAGCTTGCCTTCCCGCCCGGTATCCATCCGGAACACCACATCATACAGGGCTGTCACGGCGGCTCCGATGGTAAAAATGGGAATACAGGTCAATAAAAATACGATATTCAGCACCATAATGTCAGCCAGGCGGCCTAAAAACTGCATGATGGGCGAATCCAGATTAAACGAAAAACGCATAAATATCCCTCCGTGGGAAGAAATTACCCATTCAGTATACTCCATATTTATAAGAATTGCAATCATTTCCCGGGAAAAAGAATAAAAATGCTTCCGTGCTTTTGTGAAAATTACCGGGAAGAGAGAGAAGAAACTGCCTCTTTACGGTCAAAGTACCGAAAACGATTTCGGGGAGGAGAATTGTGACAATTTCTCGTTGACAAATGTCCGCGACAGGAGTATAATCCTGTATAGTTACTCATTGATTATGAATAATATTCACTCGGAGGTTGTATATATGAATAATAAGGATTCCATCAAGAAGATCGTGCTGGCCTACTCCGGCGGCCTGGATACTTCCATCATCATTCCCTGGCTGAAAGAGAACTACAATAACCCGGAGATCATCGCCGTATCCGGCGACGTGGGCCAGGGTACTGAACTGGATGGCCTGGAAGAAAAGGCACTGAAGACCGGTGCTTCCAAGCTGATCATTGCGGACCTGGTGGATGAGATGGTGGACGAGGTCATCATCCCTTCCATGATGGCGGACGCACAGTACGAGACTTACCTGCTGGGTACTGCTTTTGCCCGTCCCATCATCGGCCGAAAGCTGGCCCAGATCGCCCTGGAAGAAGGCGCTGACGCTGTCTGCCACGGCTGTACCGGTAAGGGCAACGACCAGGTCCGGTTCGAGCTGGCCATCAAGCGTTATGCCCCCGGTATGAAGATCATCGCTCCCTGGCGTGAGTGGGACATCGTTTCCCGTGACCAGGAGATCGACTATGCTGAGGCCCACAACATTCCCCTGAAGTTTACCCGGGAGACCAGCTATTCTAAGGACAAGAACCTGTGGCATCTGAGCCATGAGGGCCTGGATCTGGAAGATCCCTCCAACGAGCCCAAGTACAACGATCCTGCCTTCCTGGAGATGGGCGTTTCCCCCGAGCAGGCTCCCGATGTTCCTACTTATGTGTCCATCGACTTTGAGAAGGGCTGGCCCGTGGCTGTGGACGGCGTGAAGATGAAGGCTTCCGACATTATCCGCAAGCTCAACGAGCTGGGTGGTGCCAACGGCATCGGCATCATCGACATCGTGGAGAACCGTCTGGTGGGCATGAAGGACCGCGGCATCTATGAGACTCCCGGCGGCACCATCCTGTACTTTGCCCACAACCAGCTGGAAATGCTGACCGTGGACAAGGACACCCTGCACCTGAAGAAGAAGCTCAGCATCGACCTGGGCGAGTTGATCTACAACGGCATGTGGTTTACCCCCGTCCGGGAAGCCATCTCCGCATTCGTGGAGAAGACCCAGGAGTACGTCACCGGTACCGTCAAGCTGAAGCTGTATAAGGGCAACATCATTCCCGCCGGTACCACTTCTCCCTGCAGCCTGTACTCCGAAAAGCTGGCTACCTTCGATGAGTCCGACTACAACCAGAAGGATGCCGAAGGCTTCATCAACCTGTGGGGTCTGCCTACCACTGTTCAGGCGCTGAGAGAGGCTGGAAAGCTGTAAGAAAATAAGCTGTCATTGCGAGGAGCGAAGCGACGTGGCAATCCCCATCGTCGAAGGAGATTGCCACACCAGTCTGCGGACTGGTTCGCAATGACATCTTTCTCTTTAAATTTATGGGAAACTGAGGATAAAACTATGGCAAAAATGTGGGCCGGGCGGACTTCCGGCATTACCGACAGTGTGGCGGATGATTTCAATTCCTCCATCCGCTTTGACTGCAAAATGTATCAGCAGGATATCACCGGCTCCATGGCCCACGCAGCCATGCTGGGCGCAAAGAACATTATCTCCAAGAAGGAAGCCGAGACTCTGATCGATGGCCTCCAGGGCATCCTGGATGACCTGGCCTCCGGCGCGCTGGAATTTGACTTCACCTGCGAGGATATCCACATGTTCGTGGAGCAGGTGCTGACCCAGCGCCTGGGAGATGTGGGCAAAAAGCTTCACACCGCCCGTTCCCGAAATGATCAGGTGGCCCTGGACCTGAGAATGTATCTGCGTGCCGAGATCGATGAGATCGTGGAGCTGGTCAAGGATGTGCTGGATGCCATTTTGTCTCAGGCCGAAGCCAACAAGTCTGTCATCATGCCCGGCTATACCCATTTGCAGCGGGCCCAGCCCATTCTGTTTTCCCATCATCTCATGGCCTATGCCATGATGCTGCTGCGGGATCTGGACCGTCTGGCAGACTGCCGGGAGCGGATGAATGTTTCTCCCATCGGCTGCTGCGCTTTGGCGGGTACCACCTATGATACGGACCGCCGTTTCGAGGCCTGGAAGCTGGGCTTCCACGATGTGGCCCGGAACTCCATTGACGGCGTTTCCGACCGGGATTTCTGCCTGGAGCTGATGAGCTGCATTTCTATTTTAATGATGCACCTGTCCCGGTTCTCCGAGGAGATCATCCTCTGGGCCAGCTGGGAGTTCAAGTTCATTGAACTGAGCGATGCCTATACCACCGGCTCCTCCATCATGCCCCAGAAGAAGAATCCTGACATGGCCGAACTGGTTCGCGGTAAGACCGGCCGTGTTTACGGCGACCTGATGGCTCTGCTGACCACCCTGAAGGGCCTGCCTCTGGCTTACAATAAGGATATGCAGGAGGACAAGGAAGCGGTCTTTGATGCCGTGGATACGGTCAAGATGTGCCTGAAGGTCTTCGCACCTATGCTGGCCACTATGACCGCTAAGCCCGAAAACATGAAAAAGGCAGCCCAGGGCGGTTTCATCAATGCCACGGACTTGGCTGACTATCTGGTGAAGAAGGGAATGCCCTTCCGCAGCGCCTACAAGATCTCCGGACAGATCGTGGCCCAGTGCATTTCTGAGGGCCTGGTGCTGGAAAACCTGCCTCTGAGCGAGTATCAAAAGCACAGTGAGCTGTTTGCTGAGGACCTGTATCAGGACATTGACCTGCTGACCTGTGTCCAGAAGCGGATCTCCGAAGGCGGCACCTCCGTTGCTTCTGTGGAAGCCCAGATCGCTTATGTAAAGGAGCATCTTGCATGACTAAGGTTTTTATTGATGGCAGCGCCGGTACCACCGGCCTGCGGATCTATGAGCGGTTAAATGACCGCAAAGATATCGAATTACTGATTTTAAGCGAAGAACTTCGCAAAAATACCGATGCCCGCCGCCAGATGCTTGCTCTGGCGGACATCGCATTTCTGTGCCTGCCCGACAAAGCGGCTATGGAAGCGGTTTCTCTGATCGAAAATGACCATGTGGCGGTGATCGATACCTCCACAGCCCACCGGACCAACGATGCCTGGGCCTATGGCTTTGCGGAGCTGTCTCCCGCTCACCGGGCCGCTATCCAAAATTCCAAGCGCATCGCCAATCCCGGCTGCCATGCCAGCGGCTTTATTTCCACGGTGTATCCGCTGGTAGCCCATGGTGTGGTCCCTGCGGATTTCCCGCTGACGGCCTACTCCCTAACGGGCTACAGTGGCGGCGGCAAGAGTCTGATCGCGGAATATGAGGATGAAAACCGGGATGTACGCCACGAAAGCCACCGGATCTACGGTACCGGACTGACCCACAAGCATCTGCCCGAGATGCAGAAGATCTGCGGACTGGCAAAGCAGCCTGTGTTCAGCCCTATCTTAGGCGACTTCTATGCGGGTATGGCTACCTCCGTGCTGCTGCCCGGCTTCGATGCCCGGAAGGTATGGGAGTGCTTAAGCGACCATTATGCAGGCGAAAAGATCGTGACCGTTGCCCCCTTCGGCGGTGACGAGCCTTTGGTCTATGCCAGCACCTACGCGGGCAAGGATACCATGCGCATCCAGGTCAGCGGACATGAAGAACAGGCCATGGTCACTGCTATCTTTGATAACCTGGGCAAGGGCGCATCCGGCGCGGCCATTCAGAACATGAATATTTTGCTGGGCGTTGCGGAAACGACCGGCTTGAACGTATAAATACAAGATATCGGTAGGGCGGCTTGCCCTCAAGCCGCCGATGCATCTGTGTCGTTACCTTCCTGGGTTCGGCGGGCTGAGGGCAGCCCGCCCTACATTCGCGTTTCGTGTATGAAGGAGAAAAATATGAGAGTAGTAGAAGGCGGCGTTTGTGCCGCGAAGGGATTTACCGCCAATGGTGTTCATTGCGGGATCCGGAAGAATCACAGCAAGAAGGATCTGGCCCTGATCGTCAGTTCTGTCCCCGCCAGTGCGGCTGCTGTTTATACCACCAATCTGGTCAAGGGCGCGCCCCTGACCGTTACCAAAAATCATATCGCCAACGGCGTGGCCCAGGCAGTGATCTGCAACTCCGGCAACGCCAACACCTGCAATGCCAACGGCATCGAGATCGCCGAAGCTATGTCCGATCTGGTTGGCAAGGCGCTGAACATTTCGGCTAATGATGTGGTCGTGGCTTCCACCGGTGTCATCGGCCAGCCTCTTTCCATCGATCCCATCGCCGCCGGTATGCCAGAACTGGCAGCAGGCCTGTCCACCGAGGGCGGTAAAGCAGCGGCAGAGGCCATTATGACCACCGATACCGTTATGAAGGAAGTTGCCGTGGAATTTGATGTTGGCGGCAAGATCTGCCATCTCGGCGGCATCGCCAAGGGAAGCGGCATGATCCATCCCAACATGGCCACCATGCTGGTATTTTTGACCACCGACTGCGCCATTGCTCCCGATATGCTGCAGAAGGCCCTGTCCGGGGATATCGCCAACACCTTCAATATGATCTCCATCGACGGAGATACCTCCACCAACGATATGGTGACTGTACTGGCAAACGGTTTGGCTGGCAATGCACCCATTACCGCCGAGGGTGAGGCTTTCACCACCTTCATGAAGGCCCTGAACACCGTTACCATCGCCCTGTGCCGCAAGATCGCGGGCGACGGCGAGGGTGCTACCAAGCTCTTAGAGTGCAAGGTCACCGGCGCTGCGGATCTGGCTACTGCCAAGATTGTTGCCAAGAGTGTCATCTGCTCCAGCCTGCTGAAGGCTGCCATGTTTGGCGCGGATGCCAACTGGGGCCGTGTCCTGTGTGCCATCGGCTACAGCGGTGCCAATGTGGATGTGAACAAGGTGGATGTGTCCTTCCGCAGCAAGGCAGGCATCGTGGAAGTCTGCAAGAACGGCGCAGGCGTGGAATTCTCTGAGGAAGTGGCAAAGAACGTGCTGCTGGAAAAGGAGATCGAGATCCTGGTGGAACTGAATTCCGGCGAGGCGGCTTCCACCGCCTGGGGCTGCGACCTGACCTACGATTACGTGAAGATCAACGGTGACTACCGTACGTAAGACCGTCCTGTAGGGCGGGCTGCCCTCAGCCCGCCGAAGACAGGTGTTGCTGCAAAACTGCGGCGGCTTGAGGGCAAGCCGCCCTACAGCTACGATTATTTTGGATAGGAGGAAACTCCATGCATAACGAATTTACCAATATGGAACGGGCAGAGGTGCTGGTGCAGGCGCTGCCCAATATCAAGAAATACAGCGGCAAGACCGTGGTCATCAAGTACGGCGGCAATGCCATGATCAACGAGGACCTGAAGCAGCAGGTTATGGAGGATATCTGCCTGCTGTGGCTCATCGGTGTCAAGGTGGTGCTGATCCACGGCGGCGGCCCGGAGATTAGCGAGACCATGAAGCGCCTGGGCAAGAAGTCCGAATTTGCCAACGGTCTGCGGGTCACTGACCGGGAGACGGTGGACATCGTCCAGATGGTACTGGCAGGCAAGGTCAACAAAACTCTGGTGAATCTGCTGCAGATGAAGGGCGGCCATGCTGTTGGCCTTTCCGGTATCGACGGCGGTATCCTGGAAGCGACCATGAAGGATGAAGCCTTGGGTTATGTGGGTGAGATCACCAAGATCCGTACCCAGCCCATTACCGACCTGCTGGAAAAGAACTACATCCCTGTTATCTCCACCATCGCCAGCGACCGGCAGGGCAATACCTATAACATCAACGGCGATACCGCTGCCGCCTGCATTGCAGGTGCGTTGAAGGCGGAGTGCCTGATCATGATGACGGATATCGCGGGACTGCTGATGGACAAGGACGACCCTTCCACCCTGATCCCCGCTGTCACCGTCAGCGAAGCAAAGAAGCTGTTCGAGACCGGTGTGATCTCCGGCGGCATGATCCCCAAGGTGGACTGCTGCATCGAGGCCATTGGGAAGGGTGTGCGCCATGTGGTTATGATGGATGGCCGGGTGCCCCACTCCATTCTGATGGAGCTGCTGACCGACGAGGGCGCCGGTACTATGGTTCTGGGGGACTGAATTATGAGCTTTATGAATATGGATAAGTCTTATGTTGCCAATACCTACAACCGGTTTCCTGTGGAGATCGTGTCCGGTAAGGGCAGCAGAGTGACGGACATCAACGGAAAAGAATATGTGGACATGGGCAGCGGCATCGGTGTTACCGCCTTCGGCTTCGGTGACGAGGCCTGGATGGCAGCTGTTACAGAGCAGCTGGGGAAGGTGCAGCACACCTCCAACCTGTATTATACCGAGCCCTGTGCAAAGCTGGCGAAGCTCTTGTGCGAAAAAACCGGCATGAAGAAGGTCTTCTTCGCCAACTCCGGCGCGGAAGCCAATGAATGCGCCATCAAGGTAGCCAGAAAGTACTCCGCCCAGAAGAAGGGCGCCGATTGTTACACCATCGTGACCTTAGTCAACAGCTTCCATGGCCGTACCCTGACCACCCTGGCGGCAACCGGACAGGACCACTTCCATAAGGATTTTCAGCCTTTGACGCCCGGTTTTGTTCACGTGCCTGCCAATGACATTGCGGCGCTGGAAGCTGCTGTGGCAGAAAATAACGTGGCCGGTATCATGATGGAAGTCATCCAGGGCGAGGGCGGCGTCAATGCCCTGGACCAGGCCTATCTGATGGCCGCAGACAAGCTGTGCCATGACAATGACATTCCCTTCATCATCGATGAAGTCCAGACCGGCAACGGCCGCACCGGCAAGCTGTACGGTTACATGAATTTCAAGATCAGCCCGGATATCGTGTCCACTGCCAAGGGCCTGGGCGGCGGCCTGCCCATCGGTGCCTGTATGATGAATGACAAGATGGAAAATGTTCTGGGCTTCGGCGACCATGGCTCCACCTACGGCGGCAATCCCGTCTGCTGCGCCGGTGCCCTCAGCGTCATTGAGCGTCTGGATGATAACTTCCTGGGCCGGGTCAAGCGCAGAAGCGGCTATGTGATGTCTGCCCTGTACAATGCTCCCGGCATCGAGGGCGTGTCCGGTATGGGTCTGATGATCGGCATCAAGACCACCGCTCCTGCCGGTGCTGTGGTGAAGGCCTGCATGGAGAAGGGCGTCCTGTGCCTGACAGCCAAGGATAAGGTCCGCCTGCTGCCCGCTCTGAACATTCCCATGGATGATCTGGAATACGCCATCGAGACCATCAAGGCTGTGGCGAAGGAATTGGCATAAATCCAATTGTAGGGCGGGGACATGTCCCCGCCGACCCGGCAGCGGTCTATGCGGTTTTTAATTGACGCATATAGGGAGCTTTTTGCGCTATATCAAGCCGGGAAGAAGATGCAACATGTTCGGCGGGGTCATGACCCCGCCCTACGATTTTCCGTAACAATGGTTGCGGTGAAGGAGGAAAACTATGAATCTGAAAGGCAAATCGTTTCTGAAATTGCTGGACCTGACTCCTGAGGAAATTGGTGGTCTGCTGGATCTGGCAGCGGAATTTAAAGCAAAGAAAAAGGCGGGGATTTCCCACCGTATCCATGAGGGTAAAAACATTGTCCTGCTGTTCGAGAAGGACTCCACCCGTACCCGCTGCTCTTTTGAAGTGGCGGGACACGACCTGGGCATGGGCGTGACCTATTTGGGCCCTACCGGTTCCCAGATGGGCAAGAAGGAGTCTATTGCTGACACCGCCCGGGTACTGGGACGGATGTACGACGGCATCGAATACCGGGGCTTCGGTCAGGAAATCGTGGAAGACCTGGCAAAATATGCCGGCATTCCCGTCTGGAATGGTCTGACCAATGAATTTCATCCTACCCAGATCCTGGCGGACTTTCTGACCATTCAGGAGCATTTTGGCAGCCTGAAGGGTAAGAAGCTGGTCTATATGGGCGATGCCCGGTACAATATGGGCAATTCTCTGATGGTTGGCTGTGCCAAGATGGGCATGCATTTCGTGGCCTGCGCGCCGGAAGCCTATTTCCCCAGTGCGGAACTGGTGGCCCAGTGCCAGGCTGTGGCCGCTGAGACCGGAGCTACTCTGGAATTCATCACTGACCCTATGACCGCTACCAAGGGGGCTGATGTGATCTACACGGACGTGTGGGTTTCCATGGGTGAACCGGACAGTGTCTGGCAGAGCCGTATCGAAGAACTGTCCCCCTACCGGGTCACCAAGGCCCTGATGGATAACGCAGGAAGCCAGTGCCGCTTCATGCACTGTCTGCCCGCTTTCCACGATGTGAAGACCACCATCGGTAAGCAGATCTTCGACAAGTTTGGCATCGACTGCATGGAAGTCACCGACGAGGTCTTTGAAAGCGAACAGTCCATCGTCTTCGATGAAGCCGAGAACCGGATGCACACCATCAAGGCTGTCATGGCAGCAACACTGTAAAACATACAAACGGCGCGCTGCAATGAAAGGTTATTGCAGCGCGCCAGCTTTTTAGTTGTTGGTGCGGCCCACGATACCAAAAGCTCCGGCACCACCATGGCAGGTGATGACGCAGCCTGTTTTGATCCAGGTCACATTTTCGAAACCCATGGCCTTGGCCTCAGCATCCAGAACAGTGCGGACGGCCTCTTCCATATAGGGTGTCTCGATGAAATACAGGTGGTCCTTTTTCAGCTGGTTCTTTTCGGTAAATTCCCGCAGCAGCTGGGGGGCCAGCTTGGTCAGAGCGCCCCGATACTTCTTTCCGGCGATGAGCCGGCCATCGATGATCTCGATGCAGGGATGCAGGTTCAGCAGATTGCCGACTAAGGCCACCGCGTTGCTGCACCGTCCGCCGGCCCGGAGGTAATCCAGGTTCTTGGGGATGAAGCACATTCTGGTCTCGTTACAGATATTCTCTGCAGTTTTCGCGGCTTCTTCCAGGGTGGCTTCGGGATGGGTTTCCAGCCATTTTGCCATGGCAAGAACAACAGCACCCTGGCCGACAGAGACTTGCTTGGTATCCACCAGAGCTACCCGGCTGGCGTAGGGCTTATCCTCCAGCGCCAGCTCGGCACTGTGGTAGGAGCAGGTGGTGACGGCAGAATAGGCCAGGTACAGTACCCGGGCCTCCGGGTCATTGCGGAAGATCTCCTGGAACACCTGTTCAAAATCATAGGGGGTGCTGCCGCTGGTGGTGGGGACCTTTCCGGTGCGGTCATAGTAGGCGCAGACCTCCTCAGGAGGGAATGTGCCGTCGTCCTTCGTCTGGTCTCCCAGGGAAACATGCATAGGGACCAGGCGGATGCCCAGCTCCTGCGCCAGCGCGGCGGGAACATCGGAGCCGGTTTCGGCAACCAGAGTAATATGAGACATAAAGAAAACTCCTTTGTGAGGGATATAAGAAAACTCAAAAACGGTTATTAAAAAACCGATATTTGCCAAGTATAGCAGGATAGGTTGGGGAAGTCAAGGGGAAAATGGGGATCTGGCGGGAGAATACCCTGTATCAGGATATATTTTTTTGGCGGGGAATCCGCGCGGCCTGTAAAAGCGTTGTGAAACTCCGTTTTTTCAGCTTTGCTTCAGTGGGATCTGATAGTATAATAAAAATGCCGAATAACGGAGGAATGTGTATGAAGATCCTGATTGTGGAAGATGAGAAGCTGCTGGCGGACTCCTTGAAGACATTACTGGAGGGGAAGGGCTTTCAGGTGGAGGTGGCCTATGACGGAGAGACAGGGGCGGAGTATGCCCTGCTGGGGATCTATGATCTGCTGATCCTGGATGTGATGATGCCGGGAATGGATGGCTACCAGGTAGCCCGGAAGGTACGGGCCAACCGCTGCACCACCTCCATTCTGATGCTGACAGCCAAATCGGCAGTGGAGGACCGGATCATGGGATTAAACTCCGGGGCGGACTATTACCTGACCAAGCCCTTCGATACCCGGGAGCTGCTGGCCTGCATCAATGCCCTGCTGCGGCGGCAGGGAAAGCAGGTGGACGAGCTGGTCTTCGGCAACACATCCCTGGATCTGGAGACCTGTACTCTGGTCTGCGGCGGAAAAAGCCAGCGGCTGTCTGCCCGGGAATTCGATGTGATGCGGTTTCTGCTGCAAGCCCAGGACCGGATCGTATCCAAGGAGATGATCCTGGCCCGGGTCTGGGGCTATGATTCCAACGCCGTAGAGAATCATGTGGAGGTTTATGTGGGCTTCCTCCGGAAAAAACTGAAAGCCATCGGCTCCAATGTTCGTATTGAAGCCATTCGCCGTCTGGGCTACCATTTGGAGGTGGAGGACGCTTGATCAAACGTCTTCGGTTTAAATTTGTCTGTATTAATATGGCCATCGTTACGGCCATGCTGTATGTGATCTTCAGCCTGATCATTTTCTTCATGGGCTTGGGTATGCAGATCCAGAACCGGAATATGATGCAGAACATTCTGGAAAATGCTTTCCGTCCTGACTGGGAGATGCGGGACTGGCGGGAGGACTGGCGGCCTTTCTTTATCGTCCGTATCGGTCCCCGGGGGGAAATGGCGGCCTTTGACGGCAGTTTTTTTGAGGAGATCGAAGAAAAACAGGTGCGCAGCATTGCCCGGGAAGCCATGGAACTGGAAGAGGAGTCCGGAACGTTGGTGAAGCAGAAACTGCGCTTCCAAAAAAGGGATACTCCCAATGGCCGGATCATTGCTTTTTCGGATATGTCCGCGGAGATGCGGACAATGGAAAATCTGATCAGGACCTGCCTGTTTATCGGCATTATCAGCTTCCTGTCTTTTTTGGTCATCAGCTATCTGCTGGCCCGGTGGGCGGTCAGGCCGGTGGAAACGGCCTGGAACCAGCAGCGGCAGTTTGTGGCGGATGCCTCCCATGAGCTGAAGACGCCCCTGACAGTTATTATGACCAATGCGGAGCTGCTCCAATCCCCAACCTATGATGAGAGCCAGCGAAGAGGCATGCTGGACAGCATCCTGACCATGTCTCACCAGATGCGGGGACTGGTGGAGAGCCTGCTGGAGCTGGCCCGGGTGGATAATGGCGGAACAAAGATGGCCTTCCAGGAGCTGGACCTGAGCGAGCTGGTGTCGGAAGGATTGCTTCCCTTTGAACCGGTATATTTTGAGAAGGACCTTCTGTTGGAAAGCGCCATTGAAGCAGGGATCCGGGTGAAAGGCAGTGCATCCCATCTGCGGCAGGTGCTGGACATTCTGCTGGACAATGGTGCCAAATATACAATACCCGGCAGCCGGGTACTGGTGAAGCTCCACCGGCAGGGCAGCCATGTGCTGCTGTCTGTTGCCAACCCGGGAGAGGCCATCAGCCGGGAGGATCTGAAAAATATCTTCAAGCGGTTCTACCGCATCGATAAGGCCCGGGCCATGAACCACAGCTATGGTCTGGGACTCTCCATTGCAGACAGTATCGTCCGGGAGCATAAGGGAAAGATCTGGGCAGAAAGCGGGAACGGCCTCAACACCTTTTTTGTACAGCTTCCCATGGGCTAAGATGCAGAAAAGGTGTTGAAACTTATATGGCTTTGTGCTAAAATGGTTCTAATACAAACCAAGGAAGGTCAGCTATGAATCGAATCGTGACGATGGTACTGAAGAACCTGTGGATCGTTCCCGGTGCCTGGTTTAAGCTTTGTAAATATGCCAACCATACGGACGAATATCCCGAACTGGAAAAATGGCGTCATATCCAGTATATTTTGCAGCATGCCGTTACCGGCGGCAACATCGATCTGACGGTCACCGGCCTGGAGAACATCCCCCAGGAGGGCGGATTCATGCTGTATGGCAACCACCAGGGCATGTTCGACGTGCTGGCCATTGCGGCTACCTGCGATATGCCCCTGGGCGCAGTGCTGAAGAAGGAACTGTATGATATTCCCTTCCTGCATCAGATCGCCCTGTGTACCAAGAGCTATCCCATGGACCGGGAGGATGTGCGCCAGTCTCTGACCGTTATCCAGAACGTTACAGAGGAAGTGAAGAACGGCCGCAGCTATCTGATCTTCCCGGAGGGCACCCGCAGCAAGCTGGGCAACCAGATGCTGGAATTCCACGGCGGCAGCTTCCGGTGCGCCACCAAGAGCAAATGTCCCATCGTGCCCATTGCCCTGATCGACTGCTTTAAGGTGCTGGACCAGAAGGGCAGCAAGCCGGTGAAGGTCCAGATCCACTATCTGAAACCCATTCCCTATGAAGAATATGCCGGCATGAAGCCTGCGGAAGTGGCGGCCCTGGTGAAGGCCCGCATCCAGGAAAAAATCGACGAATGTATCTAAGGAGGATTCCAATGGTTAGACTGATTACGGATTCTGCTGCCGATTTTGAGCCTTTTGAACTGGAAAAGCTGAATATAGCCTGTATTCCCATCAAAGTCATGCTGGGAGAGCAGGAGTATGAGGAGAATATAAACCTGAGCAAGGACCAGTTCTTCCAACTGCTGGCGGAGTCCGGTGCTTCTCCCAAGACTTCCCAGCCCTCTCCGGCCCTGCTGATGGAGCATTTCGAGGCCGCAAAGCAGGCAGGGGAAGAGGCCCTGTACATCTCCCTGTCTTCCGGCATCAGCGGTACCTACCAGACTGCGGTAATGACCAGAGAAGACTTTGGAAGCGATGACTGCTATGTGCTGGACAGTCTGAACGCCACCGGCGGTCAGCGGCTCCAACTGGAATATGCGGCCCGTCTCCGGGACGAGGGCAAGTCTGCGAAGGAGATCATTGAGGCTGTCAAGTCTATCCAGAGCAAGATCGTCCTGTTTGCCTGCATCGATACTCTGGAATACCTGTATCGCGGCGGCCGTATCAGCCAGACCGTGTACAAGCTGGGCACCATGGCCCAGGTGAAGCCCATCATCCGGGTCAGCGAAGAGGGCACCATCGAGGTTCCCGCCAAGGCCATCGGTATGCGCAAGGGCATGGACTTCCTGTGCAAGCGCATCGAACAGCAGAAGCCCAGCGCAGCGCATAACTTCTATGTGATGTATACCGCCGATCGGACGATTGGCGAGGCTCTTGCCCAGAAGGTACGGGCTATGGGCATCGAGGTAAGTGATGAGCGGATCATCCAGGTGGGTGCCGGCATCGGCAGCCACGTAGGCCCCAACGCCTGCGGCATTGTGTACGTGGCGGAATAATGGAACAGTGAGACACCTTCCTGCCGTTTTGCAGGAAGGTGTTTTTGCGTGAATCCGAATGCTCGAGAGCATTGCTGCGCTCTACACTACAAACTGTATAAGTCGAAAGCGAAAACTGTAATTTGCCGGACAGGAAGAAAATGCTGGCTTTTTCTCCGTATTTATCGTATGATAAAAGAAAATCGGAAAACAGGAGAAAATCTATGGAACGAAAGAATTGGGTCAGTGTCTGGGGAAATGCGGTCTCCGTAGCGGAAAACCGTCCGGAGCGGTACGCAAAGGACATTACCATCCGTTATCCCATCCACATTCCCTTTAGCGGCAGCGCGGTGCGGCTGACCTTTGACAATTACTGCGGCACGGAGGCCGTTACGCTGAACAAAACCACCGTTTTTTATGGCGGTGTGTTCTATCCCGTGTATTTTAACGGAAAACGGGAGGTCACCATTCCCGCTGGAGAGAAGGCCGTCTCTGATGGGCTGGAGGTCAGGCTCAATGATGGTGAAGTCATTCAGGTCAGTTTCTATTTAAAAGATTTCACCCTGATGCGCAGCGTGGTCTACGCCTGCGGCCCCCTGTCCGAGGGCATGTATGCCAACGGTGACGAGACGGAAAATGCCAAGATCGATATTCTAACCTCCCGGAAGACCCATCTGTTCTATTTCCTCAGCAATGTCTCCGTGCTGACGGAGGCGGGGAACCGGGCCATCGTCTGCTATGGTGATTCCATCACCGCCCAGGACTGGCCGGACCATCTGGCTCTTCGGTGCTTTACCGAAGGCTATACCAGGACTGCGGTGATCCGCCGGGCTACCTCCGGTTCCCGGATCCTGCGGCAGTATGATTGCCTGACCTACGAATCCTACGGACTGTCCGGGGAAAACCGCTTTGCCCATGAGGTGCCTACCGATGGGGCGGACACGGTCATCATTCAGCAGGGTATCAACGACATCATCCACCCCGTGGGCGAAAGCGTCAATGTCTTTCGTCCCATGAGCGACCTTCCCACGGTGGAACAGCTCATCGATGGCCTGAAGACCTACATCGCCCAGGCACGGTCGTTTGGCTATAAGGTCTATGTGGGTACCCTGCTGCCCATGGGCGGCTGGCGTACCGATGCACCCTTCCGCCAGGAGATGCGCCATGCCTATAATGACTTTATCCGAACCACGGATCTGATCGATGGCTGCATCGACTTTGATAAGGCCCTCCGGGATCCGGAAAAACCCAACCATTTCCGTCCGGAATATGATTCCGGCGACCACCTCCATCCCAGCGCAGCGGGCTATCGGAGAATGGCGGAGGAGATCCCGGCAGAACTGCTAAAATAAATGCTGCTGACGCTCCCCCCAATATGTCATTGCGAGGAGCGAAGCGACGTGGCAATCCCCTGGATACTTGTATTACTCCTAAATTTGAAGGAGATTGCCACACCAGCCTGCGGACTGGTTCGCAATGACTTGGGAAATCGATACACAGTGGCTGACAGTTGCAATTATGGACAAACTATGGTATGATTTAAGGTAATTCGAAGAAAAAATGGAGGTCAGAAAAGTGAAAAAGAAACTTGTGACCGTATTGCTGATCATTGTGCTGGTGCTTTGTCTCGGCATCGCCGGAGCCCTGGGCTTCGTGTGGTACCGGGATAACCATGTGTTCGTGGAGGGTACGGCCTATCCCATCAGCGCTGTGAGCCTGGACCTGCGGGAAGAGGATATCTCCATGGCCCATTATGACGAACTGCAGAGCAAGCTTCCCAAGTGCCAGATCATCTGGAACGTACCTTTCCAGAATGGGAAGCTGCCCAATGATACTACAAAAATCACGGTGTCTGCGCTTACGGAAGAGAATGTGCAAACCCTTGTGGAATATTTCCCCAAGCTGAAGACTGTGGATGCCATGTCCTGCAAGGATTATGGAATGCTGGAACTGCTGAAGGCCCAGTTGCCGGAGACGGAAGTGAACTATGAAGTCTCCCTTGGTGGAAAGTCCTTTGCACCGGACACCGCAGAGTTGACGCTGGAAGTAGGGGATTATGATCTGGTGACCATGAGGTCGAATCTGATCCATCTGCCCCAGGTGACAACCATCAAGCTGAAGACACCGGAATTGTCTGCGGCCCAAGTGGAGGAATTGCAGACGGCCTATCCGGAGATCACCATTACCTGTTCCGTGGAGATCCTGGGACAGGAATACGACACCGACACCACGGAGCTGAACCTGTCCGACTTGACTGTGGATGCGCTGGAGGAAGTGACGGAAAAGCTGTCCCTGCTGCCGGGGCTGACCCATGTGGATCTGAATGGCGCAGCCATTGAAAAGGAACACGTGAAGACCTTCATGGAGGCCTTCCCCGACGTCGTTTTCGACTACACCTTTGATTTCTACGGTACTAAGATCTCCACCGCCGATGAAGAGGTCGTCATCAAGAATACCAACATCGGTGACGCAGGGGAGAGCGATGTACGCCTGACCCTGGATCTGCTGACCAACTGTAAGCGCTTTGTGCTGGATAACTGCAAGCTGTCCGACGAGGTCATGGCTACCATCCGGGAGGACTACCGGGACCGGACCAAGGTGGTCTGGCGTGTCTGGTTCGGCAAGGGCAGCACCCTGACGGATGCCACTGCCATCCGGGCCGTCTATGACCTGGTGGATGACAATTGCCACGATCTGGTTTATTGTGAGAATGTCCGCTATGCCGACTTTGGCCACAATGAATGGCTGGATGCCTGTGATTTTGTGGCGGGCATGAAGGATCTGGAGGTCATCATCATTTCCGGTGCCCCCATCAAGAGTCTGGAGCCCTTCGCCAACTGCAAAAAGCTGCGGATTTTGGAGGCAGCCTTCTGTGAATACCTCACCGATGCCACCCCTCTGGCCCAGTGCGAGAGTCTGGAATGGGTGAACATCAGCTATTCCAAGATCACAGATCTGAGTCCTCTGGACGGTCTGAACCTGACCCGGCTGACCAATATGTACTATCCCAAGAGCCGTGTTCCCCAGGAGGAGCAGGACCGTTTCGTTGCTGCCAACCCGGATACGGAAACCTACTTTGTGGGCGACCAGCCCTACGGCAAGGCCTGGCGGTATGACAGTGAGGGCGAGTATCTGGACTGGTATGTGAAGGTCCGGGAGGTCTTCAGCTATGATACCTATCCCAAGACTCCCAACCATGTGGGATGGTATATGGATTAAATCGTGAATCATTTTTGAAATTTGAAATAATAAGGAGTGCCTACTATGAATACCCCCATCCACACCCCTAACGCCCCCGCTGCCATCGGCCCCTATTCTCAGGCTGTGCAGGCAGGCAATATGCTCTTCGTTTCCGGTCAGATCCCTATTGATCCCGCTACCGGTGCTTTTGCCGGTGAGGACATCGTCACCCAGACCCGCCAGTCTCTGACCAACATCCAGAACATTCTGGCTGCTGCCGGTTACACTATGAACGATGTGGTGAAGACCACCGTGCTGCTGGCGGACATTGCCGACTTCGGTGCCATGAACGAGGTATATGCCCAGTTCTTTGTGGAAAACAAGCCCGCCCGTGCTGCCTTCGCCGTGAAGGACCTGCCCAGGGGTGCTCTGGTGGAGATCGAGGCCATCGCCAACAAATAAAAACCAGTAGGGGAGGCAGAAATGCCTCCCTTTTCCTGTAGAGGAGGGGCAGTGCCCCTCCTTTGCAAAAACGGATCGGTTTGTGACTTTGTTACTTCCAAAACCTGCCGGGATATGATATAATTATATCGAAAAGGAGGTAGAATCCTATGACCTATGAAGAACTGAAGCAGAAAATGGACGAAGCCCATTATATTTATGATGAAACGCTGGCGACGGTATTGTATGTGTCCCTGCAATTGGGACGGCCCCTGTTGATCGAAGGCGCGGCGGGTGTCGGTAAGACCGAAGTGGCCAAGGTCATGGCTTCTGCGCTGGACCGGGATCTTGTGAGATTGCAGTGCTATGAAGGCTTGGATGAAAGCAAGGCCCTGTACGAATGGAACTATCAGAAGCAGCTGCTGGCCATTCAGGTGGACCAGTGTCAGACGGACCGGGAGGCCATGACCAAATCCCTGTTCAGTGACGAATATCTTCTGGAACGGCCTTTGCTTCAGTCTATCCGCAGTGATAAGCCTGTGGTGCTGCTGATCGACGAAATCGACAAAGCGGACGAGGAATTTGAAGCCTTCCTGCTGGAACTGCTGTCGGATATGCAGGTCTCTATTCCTGAGGTGGGAACCATCAAAGCCAAGACCATCCCCTTCGTGGTGCTGACCTCCAACCGGGCCCGGCCTCTGAGTGAGGCCCTGCGCCGCCGCTGTGCCTACCTGTATATCGAATATCCCGACATGGAGAAGGAGCTGGCGATCCTGCGGGCCAAGCTGCCCCATGTGGATGACCGGCTCAGCGCACAGGTGGCTCTGGCCGTGGCCAAGCTCCGGGCCAATGAGTCTATCCTGAAAAAGCCCTCCATTGCCGAGACTCTTGACTGGGCAGCGGCCCTGGACGCATTGGGTATCCGGGAGCTGACACCCGATGCCCTGCGGCAGACTGCGGGCTTCGTGCTGAAAAACAACGAAGATATCGCAGCTTTGGACGAACTGGATCGGGAAGAGGAGGACTGCCACTGCGGCGGAAACTGCGGCCATCATGGGGGACACCACCATGGTTGAGCCTGACGTATATTTAGAAAAACTTTCAGCTTTTTCCCGGATGCTGCGGCTGCAAGGCCTGGCTGTCAGCCCTAAGGAGACGGAGGACGCAAGCAAGCTGCTGATTTCTCTGGGCCTGGAAGACCGGGAGCGGGTGAAGACCGCCCTGCGGACGGTCTACGCCAAATCCCGGGAGGAGCAGCTGACCTTTGACCGGGTCTTCGACGGTTTCTTTATCTCGGAGGAGAAAATGCGCCAGCAGGCGAAAGAGCAGATGGAGCGGGAAAAGGAGCTGCAGCAGCACCGGCAGGAAGCGGAAGAGGAATTGCAGCTGAACGGTCAGCCCATGGATCTGGACGACAAACAGCGGGAGACCTACGCTGCCATGCCGGAAGAAACCCGGCAGCGTTTGCGGAATTTCATGGACAAGTACCGGGGCACCGCGGAACGGAACCCTAAGCTGTATGGCGAGTTTATCCACTCCGTTTTTGCCCGGGCTATCCTGGAGCAGCAGATGCTCATGGAGAACGCTGGTCTGGGCGGCGAGGAGCTGGATCCGGAAATGGGCATCCTTTACCGGGATATCTCCGATTTTAAGGACACGGAAATACCCAAGGCCATCGAGATCATCCAGACTGTGGCCCGACAGATCAATGGTGAACTGTCTGCCAAACGCAAGCATGGCGGCCATACGGGAAAGCTGGACTTTCGCCGCACCATCCGCAAGGGTCTGGAAACCGGTGGCAGCTTCTATCGGTTGAAATATAAGAAAAAGCGGGCCCAGCGCAAGCACTTGGTGCTGCTGTGCGATGTATCCGGCTCCATGGTCCAGTTCTCGGAGTTTGCCTTGCGGTTTATCCAAAGCCTGAACCAGGTGTCTGACAGTTCCCGGGTCTTCCTGTTCTCCGAAACCATGACGGAGGCGGATGCCTTCAAGCTGCAGAACATGGATCTGTTCCGGGGATTTGTGAAGGATTCCGGTATCTACGGCCGGGGCACGGATCTGGGGACGGCTCTGAGTCAGATCTGCGCCAAGAAGCCTGCGGTGCTGAATTCGTCGACGACGCTGCTGATCCTCTCCGATACCAAGACCATCGACCAGCCCCGGGCCATGCAGGCCCTGCTGGAAGCCAAGCGCCTGGCGGGCCGGGTAATCTTTCTGAACCCTATCCCGGAGAGTAAGTGGAAGTATATCAAAAGTATTCAGGCCATGGCCACCATCTGTCCCATGGTATCCTGCAGTACCCTGCGGGAACTGGCGGCAGCCTGTAGGAAGCTGGCGATGAAATAACGAAAACGCTCCCTCGCAAGAGGGGGCGTTTTGCATCTCGAAAAAGTATACCTTGTTGTAAAGTATGAAGGTACGGAAATGTTCTTTTCTTGACTGGCAAGAAAAGAACCAAAAGAAGCCAGCCAAAGGGGCGCTACGAAAAGGCGCCCCCTTTGGAAACCCCAGCCGCCTCGCCGACCGGTGTCCAAAAATGTCCCGATTTTTGAACACCTACCGCTCAAAAACTTGCAGGTTTTCTCCCGGTAGACGCCCGAAAATCGGGACATTTTCGGGTGTCGGATGGCGTTGCGGCGGGGGATTCTTAAGGGGGCGCCTTTTCGTAGCGCCCCTTAAGCTGACTTCTTTGGTTACTTTCTTGTTCAGTGACAAGAAAGTAACATTACCACACTACCGTGGATTGCAAAAAGGTATACTATTTTACCAGCTTCAGGGAGGAACGGTTTGCCCTTCTTCGGTTATACCTTGCACACATGATATGCGTATATCGATATTTCACAAAAAGAAATGTCAAATTATAGCGGAAAAATGCATGGAAAAATTGTGCAATTATGCTATAATGATTACTGGCAAAAACCCATCCTGAAATCCGCTTATCTGTGCAGGGATAAGCCCGAGGAGGTAAATACAGCTTATGCTCGATGCATCTTACTATCAGAAGACGGATGAGATCATTTCCCGTTATGTGCGGGAAGCCCGGTCTCTGATCCCCATTATGCAGGATATTCAGGCGGAATACCGCTACCTGCCCGCAGAACTCCTGAGCTACGTTGCCAAGGAGATCGGCATTACCGAAGCCAAGGCCTATTCTGTGGCCACCTTCTATGAGAACTTCTCCTTTGAAGCCAAGGGTAAGTACGTCATCAAGGTTTGTGACGGTACGGCCTGCCATGTCCGCCATTCTACCCCCGTTCTGGAAGCCCTGTGGAAGGAACTGGGCCTGAGCAAGAAGAAGCACACCACCGACGACATGCTCTTCACTGTGGAGACCGTGTCCTGCCTGGGCGCCTGCGGTCTGGCCCCCACCATGATGGTCAACGAGCAGGTCTATCCTGCCATGACCCCCGAGAAAGCATTGGCACTCATCGAGGAATTGAGAGGTAAAGGCTAATGATCAGAACTGCTGAAGAATTGACACAGGCCGCTGTGGCTGCCTGTGCGGAGATCAAGAAGTATGATTGCCGGATCCTGGTCTGCTCCGGCACCGGCTGTATCGCTACCGGCTCCAATAAGATCCACGAAATTTTCCAGGACCTGGTGAAGGATGCCCCCGGCATTTCCCTGGTCTTCTCTCCCTGCGGCGGCCATGACGAAGACGAAAAGGTCGTTGGCGTCAAGAAAACCGGCTGCCAGGGCTTCTGTGAACTGGGCCCCCTGGTCCGGATCCAGAAGGGTGACAAGGTCATCCAGTACGTAAAGGTCCAGCCTGAGGACTGCGCCGAAGTGTTCGAGCAGACCGTCCTGGGCGACGAGATCATTGAGCGCCTGCTGTATAAGAAGGGCGAGCAGAAGTATGTAGAGCCTGACGAGATCCCCTTCATTGCCAAGCAGACCCGGATCGTTCTGGAAAACTGCGGCAAGTTCGATGCCGAGTCTCTGGACGAGTACCTGGCCGCAGGCGGTTTCTCCGCTCTGAAGAAGGCTATGTTCGAGCTGGGCCGTGACGGTGTCATTGATGAAGTGGACAAGTCCGGCCTCCGTGGCCGCGGCGGCGGTGGTTTCCCTGCCGGCCGGAAGTGGAAGCAGGTTGCCCGCCAGAAGGAACAGGAGCGCTACGTTGTCTGTAACGGTGACGAAGGCGACCCCGGTGCCTTCATGGACGGTTCCGTCATGGAAGGTGACCCCTTCAAGCTCATCGAAGGTATGATGATCGCCGGCTACGCCGTCAAGGCGGAAAACGGCTACATCTACGTCCGTGCTGAGTATCCCATGTCCGTGGCCCGCCTGAAGAACGCCATTGCACAGTTGGAAGCACGTGGCCTGCTGGGCGATAACATCCTGGGCAGCGACTTTAACTTCCATCTGCATATCAACAAGGGCGCAGGCGCATTCGTCTGCGGCGAAGGCTCCGCTCTGACCGCCTCCATCGAGGGCAACCGCGGTATGCCCAGAACCAAGCCTCCCAGAACCGTTGAGAAGGGCTTGTGGGAGAAGCCCACGGTTCTGAACAACGTGGAAACCTACGCCAACGTTCCCAAGATCATTCTGGAAGGCGCTGACTGGTTCCGCTCCATCGGCACCCCCGGCAGCCCCGGCTGCAAGACCTTCTCCCTGACCGGCGCCATCGAGAACACCGGCCTGATCGAAGTTCCCATGGGCTCCACCCTCCGGGAGATCATCTTCGACATCGGCGGCGGCCTGAAGAACGGTGCCGAGTTCAAGGCCGTTCAGATCGGCGGCCCCTCCGGCGGCTGTCTGACCGAGAAGCACCTGGACGAGCCTCTGGACTTTGACTCTGTCAAGAAGTTCAACGCCATCGTGGGCTCCGGCGGTATGGTCGTTATGGGCCAGGATACCTGTATGGTGGAAGTTGCCCGTTTCTTCATGAGCTTCACCCAGCGGGAATCCTGCGGCAAGTGCACACCCTGCCGTGAAGGCACCAAGCGGATGCTGGAAATCCTGGAGCGGATCGTAAACGGCCAGGGCAAGCTGGAAGACCTGGATACCCTGGAAGAGCTGGCTACCATGATCCGTACCATGGCCCTGTGCGGCTTGGGCAAGAGCGCCCCGCTGCCTGTCCTGTCTACGCTGGCTACCTTCCGTGACGAATACATCGAGCACATCGTGGACAAGAAGTGCCGGGCCAAGACCTGTACTGCTCTGCGCCGCTATGTGATCAATCCCGAGTTCTGTAAGGGCTGCTCCAAGTGCGCTCGGAACTGCCCCGTCAACGCCATCTCCGGTGTTGTCAAGAAGCCCTACACCATCGATCCCGATAAGTGCATCAAGTGCGGCGCCTGTAAGGATAACTGCGCCTTCGATGCGATCTATATCGAAGCATAAGGAGGGGACACAATGGGTACTATTACTATCAACGGTAAAAAGGTCGAATTTACCAATGAAAAAAATCTTCTGACCATCATCCGCAAGGCCGGTATCGAGGTCCCCACTCTGTGCTACCAGCCCGAACTGTCCATTTTCGGCGCCTGCCGCCTGTGTACCGTGGAAGATGACCGGGGCCGCTGCTTCGCATCCTGCTCCGAGGAGCCCCGGGACGGCATGGTGATCTACACCCATACCGAGCGCCTGCGCAAGCACCGCAAGCTGATCATCGAGCTGCTGCTGGCGGCCCACTGCCGGGACTGCACCACCTGCGACAAGCACGGCAAGTGCACCTTGCAGAAGCTTGCTTACCAGCACGGCATCAACACCGTTCGCTTCGAGAACCACCGGGAAACCATGCCTGTGGACTTCTCCTCTCCCTCCATCGTCCGGGATCCCAACAAGTGCATCCTCTGCGGCAACTGTGTCCGTGTCTGTAACGAGATCCAGGGTGTTGGTGTTCTGGGCTTCGCCCACCGCGGCACCGATGCCACCGTCGTTCCCGCCTTCAACCGGGATCTGTCTGCCACCAACTGCGTCTCCTGCGGCCAGTGCCGTGTGGTCTGTCCCACCGGTGCATTGACCATTCGTCACAACATGACCGAGGTCTGGCAGGCTCTGGGCGACAAGAACACCCGGGTCGTTGCGCAGATCGCTCCCGCTGTCCGTGTGGCTGTCTCCGAGGCCTTCGGCCTGCCTAAGGGCGAGAACTCCATGGGCAAGATCGTGGCCGCTCTGCACCGCATGGGCTTCGATGAGGTCTTTGACACCACCTACACTGCCGACCTGACCATCATGGAAGAGTCTGCGGAATTCCTGGACCGTGTGGCCAACAGCGGTACGCTGCCTCTGCTGACCTCCTGCTGCCCCGCCTGGGTCAAGTTTGTGGAGAACGAGTATCCTGAGTTCAAGAAGAACATCTCCACCTGCCGCAGCCCCCAGCAGATGTTCTCTGCCATTCTGAAGGAATACTACCGGGATGAGAAGAACGCCGACGGCAAGAAGACCTTCGTGGTCTCCATCATGCCTTGTACCGCCAAGAAGATGGAAGCAGAGCGTCCCGATGCTTACACTTACGGCGAGAAGGATACGGACATCGTCCTGACTACCACCGAGCTGATCCGTATGATCGATGCCCACGGTGTCAACTTCGAGACCATGCCTTCCGAAGCCTGCGATATGCCCTTCGGCATCGGCTCCGGCGGCGGCGTGATCTTTGGTGCCACCGGCGGTGTTACCGAGGCTGTCCTGCGCCGTCTGGTGGAGGGCCATGATGCCGCTACCCTGAACAGCATTGCCGAGTGCGGCGTTCGCGGTGACGACGGCATAAAGGAATTCACCGTTCCCTACAACGGCATCGATGTGAAGATCTGCGTGGCTTCCGGTCTGGCCAATGCCCGGAAGGTGCTGGAATCCGTTAAGTCCGGTGAGAAGGAATACCACTTCATCGAAGTCATGGCCTGCCCCGGCGGCTGTGTCATGGGCGGTGGCCAGCCCACCGACGGTACTAAGGTCCAGCGGGCCGAGACCCGGACTAAGGGCCTGTACGCCGCAGATGGCGACATGGTCATCAAGAAGTCCAACGAGAACCCCCTGATGGAGGTCTTCTACAACAGCGCCATGAAGGATAAGGTCCACGACCTGCTGCATAACCATCACGAATAAGCTTTGACGTTAACCACCCCCGGAGAGATCCGGGGGTGGTTTTTTGTGAATCGTAGGGCAGGAATATATTCCCGCCTACAGTTCTCTTATTTAAAAATTAAATGCTTATCATAAATCCATAAAAATATATTGACAGCATCACAGTGAAGTGCTATAGTATGACACATCAAACGTATCCCGTACACGCACATATGTGCGTGGGAAGAAAAGGAGAGAATAAGAATATGAAAAAGATCCTTGCTATGGTGCTCGCTCTGATGATGCTGGTCTCCATGACCGCCTGCGGCGCTGCTGAAAAGACCGGGGCCTCCGCCGCGGATGCTTCTGCAAACGAGCCTTTTGTTGTTGGTGTCTGCCAGCTGGTTCCCCACGTTGCACTGGATGCTGCTACCCAGGGCTTTGTGGATAAGCTCACCGAGATTATGGGCGAAGGCAACGTGATCATTGATGTGAAGGTTGCAGCCGGTGACAACGCCACCTGCACCCCCATTGTCAACGACTTCGTGACTCAGGAAGTGGACCTGATCATGGCCAATGCAACCCCCGCCCTCCAGACCGCAGCCGCAGCTACCGCGGACATCCCCATTCTGGGTACCTCCGTCACCGAATACGGTGTGGCTATGGGTATTGAGGATTTCACCGGCACCGTGGGCGGCAATGTCTCCGGTACCTCTGACCTGGCTCCTCTGGACAAGCAGGCTGACATGATCACCGAGTGGTGCCCCGAAGCGAAGACCGTTGGTCTGCTGTACTGCTCTGCTGAAGCCAATTCCCAGTATCAGGTGGACACCGTTCAGGCTATGCTGGAGGCAAAGGGCCTGACCGTTACCCAGTACCCCTTCGCAGACTCCAACGATATGGCTGCTGTCACCCAGACGGCCTGTGACAACTCTGATGTGATCTACGTTCCTACCGATAATACCGTGGCTTCCTCCACCGGCATCATTGATGGCATCTGCCAGCCCGCCGGAGTTCCCGTTATCGCAGGTGAAGAGGGTATCTGCTCCGGCTGCGGTATCGCCACCCTGTCCATCAGCTACTACGACCTGGGTGTTAAGACTGCTGAGATGGCTGCACAGATCCTGAAGGGTGAGGCCGATATCTCCACCATGCCCGTCGCCTACGCTGATAAGCAGACCCCCAAGTACAACGCTGCCATCTGTGAAGCTCTGGGCATCACGCCTCTGGAAGGCTACGAAGCAATTGCATAATTTGTAAAAATCTGCTATGATAAAGCGGGCGAGATGGGATCTCCATCTCGCCCACTTGAACTGATTATCATGTTTGGAGGAAAAGAAATATGACAGGCTTCCTAAATGCGTTGCCCGGTGCCGTGGCCCAGGGCCTGATCTGGGGCATCATGGCCATCGGTGTTTACATTACCTATAAAATATTGGACGCATCTGACCTGACGGTGGACGGTTCCTTCTGCACCGGCGGTGCGGTCTGCGCAGTACTGGTCACGGCCGGATGGAATATCTGGGCGGCCATGGGTATGGCCATGCTGGCTGGCCTGCTGGCGGGTCTGGTGACAGGCTTCTTCCATACCAAGTGCGGCATCCCCGCTATTCTGGCCGGTATCCTGACCCAGCTGGGGTTGTGGTCCGTGAACCTGGCGATTATGGATATGAAGGCCAATGTGGCAGTCAATGTCAACAATTTTGACCTTCTGGTGTCCCTTCGCTATCTGCAGGAGGTCCAGAAGGGAACCCGCCCCTTCTTCCAGCATCCCATTTTTGTGGTGGGCGTGCTGACAGTGGTGGTCATCGGCGTCCTGTACTGGTTCTTCGGTACGGAGCTGGGCTGCTCCATCCGTGCCACCGGTGCCAACGGCAACATGGCCCGGGCCCAGGGTATCAATACCAATTTCAACAAGGTCCTGGGCTTTGCCCTGGCCAACACGCTGGTGGCCCTGTCCGGTGCTCTGCTGTGCCAGTACAACGGCTTTGCCGAGATCAACATGGGCCGCGGTGCCATCGTCATCGCTTTGGCCGCCATCATCATCGGTGATGTGGCTTTCGGCAAAATCTTCCGCAACTTCGGCTTTAAGCTGCTGGCAGTCTCTCTGGGTTCCATCATCTACTATGTGGTCATCCAGTTTGTTATCAGTGAACTGAAGCTGAACACCAACTACATGAAGCTGATCTCTGCGCTGATCGTGGCGCTGTTCCTGGCTGTTCCCTACTGGAAGCAGCAGTATTTCCATGGAAAGGGTAAGGTGAAGAACCATGCTTAAACTGGAAAATATCCGCAAGGTCTTCAACGCAGGCACCGTCAATGAGAAGGTGGCCCTGAATGGCCTGAACCTGCACATGAAGGAAGGGGAGTTCGTCACTGTCATCGGCGGTAACGGTGCCGGCAAGTCTACCATGCTTAATGCCATTGCCGGTGTCTGGGGCGTAGATGGCGGCAAGATCCTCATTGATGGCGTGGATGTGACCCATCTGCCTGAGTACAAGCGTGCTGCCTATATCGGCCGTGTATTCCAGGACCCCATGATGGGTACTGCCGCCAATATGCAGATCGAAGAGAATCTGGCTCTGGCGGCCCGCCGGGGTATGCCCAGAACGCTGAAGATCGGCATCACCAAGGCCGAACGGGAAGTCTACCGGGAGCGGCTTAAGATCCTGGATCTGGGTCTGGAAGACCGGATGACCTCCAAGGTGGGTCTGCTGTCCGGCGGCCAGCGTCAGGCGCTGACTCTGCTGATGGCGACATTGCAGCGGCCCAAGCTGCTGCTTCTGGACGAGCACACCGCCGCTCTGGATCCCAAAACCGCTGCCAAGGTTCTGGATGCCACTCAGCGCATCGTGGAGGCCAACGGCCTGACCACCATGATGATCACCCACAACATGCGTGACGCCATTACCTACGGCAACCGTCTGGTGATGATGTACAATGGTCACATCGTGGTCGATGTCTCCGGTGAGGAGAAGAAGAATCTGACGGTGGAGCAGCTGCTGAACCTGTTCAGCCAGGCTTCCGGTTCCGACGAAGTGGACGACAAGCTGGTGCTTTCCTAAAAAATCGATACGCCGGACGGATTCCGTCCGGCGTATTTTACAGGTCCTGTAGGTCTGCGTAGGGGATATCGTTTTCCAGATTGTCTACAGCCAGGTCGTTATCCAGAGGTCCGTGGGAATTGGTGATGGAGGGCTCATGCCACACCTTCAGTTCGGCACCACCGGTCTGCGCAATAATTGGTTTTGCCTTTTTCTTCCCGGTTCTGATTTTTCCTTGCAGCTGGGGGACGAAACCCTCGTTCTTTTTATGCAGTTTCGTCCAATCCGGCCGGGCCATACCCTGTTTCGCCATAAAAACCACCTCGGAAGCAGTATTAGCAGGCGGTGACGAAACCATGCATTGAAAAAGGATACTTTTTTGTAAAGTACGAAAGTGCGGTAATATTCTTTTCTTGACCGGCAAGAAAAGAATCAAAAGAAGCCGGCATAGGGGAGGCGCTTCGAAAAGGCGCCCTCCCCTATGTACCCCTCCCGCCGCTTCGCCATCCAGCGTCCAAAAATGTCCCGATTTTTGAACGCTTACTACTCAAAATGTTGCAAGTTTTTTCACGGTAGACTTTCGAAAATCGGGACATTTTCGGAAGTCGAATGGCGATGCGGCGGGGGATTCTTAAGGGGGCGCCTTTTCGAAGCGCCCCTTAAGTCGCCTTCTTTTGGTACTTTTCTTGGCGACCAAGAAAAGTACATTACTACACTTACAGGAAAGTATGTTTTCCTGCAAACGCATGGTACAGAAACAGCGGTAGGGAACGGCACACAGGCTGTTCCCTACCTTGGTATTTTATTTTTTTGTACCATTTATACAATTCAAAATAGCCATCGACAGATGCGAAAACCGCAAAGCATTTCACGGCGATGGACAGTTCGCTGGACATGGCAAGCAGGCACAGGGCCAGCAGTGCCGCTCCAATGCAAATGGCAACGACCTTTTTCAAAAATACCACCTCATTTGTGATGTGCGTTTATCAGGTTATTCCGCAGTGGTTTCTGTGGTTTCCCCGGTTTCCTCTCCGGTATATTTTGCGATGGTCTCCGCGTCAACGGTATAGAATTCCTCCCGGTGCCAGGTGTCGCCGTGGATGGCATCAATGCCTTCCTGGGTCACCGCCGGGGCACCCAGGTATTCTTCCAGGCAGAGGCCAGAGTCCTTCATGTCCAGAGAGACTTCCTTGCCCACATAGCGGAAATGCCAGGGCTCGTTGGTGATGCCGGTGATATGCTGCTTGTTGGAGGGATAGCGCAGGATGAAGCCGTAGTCCCAGCAGTGTTTCGCCAGCCAGTCATTGGCGGCCTTGCCCAGCAGGTCCACGCTGTAGCCCAGCTGATGCTCGCTGGTGTTGGGGATGGCTACTGTTTCCAGTGCCTTGGCCCGGGCTTCGGAGAAGGACAAGCCGTAGTCCCGCATATGTTCCAAGGTTCGGTATTCCAGAATACCGGTCTGTTCCTCCCAGGTCCGGTAGGCGGAGTTGAAGGTGTATTCGATACCCGCGTTTTCCATGGCTTCCAGCATGGACACCAGTGCGTCATAGCATTTCGCGTCCACATCGTGATAGTCTACCACGTTGACGATGGTGGAAACATGGTCCGCGGGGATGGGGGTCACGGCGTTGACAAGGATCACCTCAATGCCCTTGGGGGTGAAGTAATGGGTCCGGCCGTCAATGACAGTGGGGCCGGTGGCAGGCTCACCGTTTTCAAGTATGTAGTAGCGGTACTCGCCCTCCTGGAGCCAGCCGGTGAATTTGCGGTAGCCTTCTTCATTGAAGTAGACCCGCTGCCCGTCGATTTCCTGCCAGCCCAGGGCCATGATGCCGTTTTCGAAGAAATACCGTTGTCCGTCTTCCGTCTCCTGCCATCCGGTGACCATAACACCGTCTTCACCGAAATCGTAGGTACTGCCGTCGATCTCCGTCATGCCTGTAGCGAGAAGACCCTCCGGGTCAAAGTAGTAGGTACAGCCTTCCAGTTCCGTAAAGCCGGATGCCATGATGCCTTTGTCGTCGAAATAGCGCCGTCCGTCCTCCATATCCAGCCAACCGGTATGGAGCTTGCCCTCTGGCAGGTAGTAGCGCCCCTCGGGAAGCCACAGCCAGTCCTCCACCATGGTGCCGTTGCCACCGAAGAAGTAGGTGCTGCCTGCATCTTCCAGCCAGCCGGTGTGCATCACGCCGCTGCTTCCAAAGTAATAGGTGATGCCATCCACATCCTGCCAGCCTAGGTAGGGTGTGCCGTCTTCACGGAAATAGTACAACCCATCCTCCAGCTCCAGCCAGCCGGATACCGGATCGGCGTAGAAGTCCCGGTAGAAGCGGACACCGTCCTTTTCGACCCAGCCGCTGCGGTCTACGTTGCTGTCATACCAGATCCAACCTCCGCCGGCACAGCAGAGGATGATCACAGCGATGAGAATGGGGATCAGAATTTTGCTCTTTGTTTTCATGGGAATCCTCCCGAATTATAGTACATTTTATCATACCATGGATTCCGGAAGAAAGCAAGGGAACGTTTATTTACCACAACTTTACCGGGAGAAAATCCAACATTCTTAAGGAATTTGCTCATAGAATTTTAAGAATTTATCTGGTATAATTGGAAATAACCTGATAAACAGGAAGTTTTAACATTTCTCAAATATTACTGTGTTATGATAGAAAAAATATTTACGGAGGATTCTATGTCAAACCAGGACAGTAAACTTAAGATCCTGATTACCACAGACCTGTATACGGTCAGCACCAACGGCGTGGTCACCTCGGTGCAGAACCTGTTCGATGAACTGACGGAGAAGGGCCATGATGTGCGCATCCTGACCATTTCCGATACCATCCATTCCCACAAAGACGGGGCGGTCTATTATATCCGTTCCGTGCCGCTGAAGGTGGTGTATCCCGACCTGCGGATGCCTACCTCCTTCCGCCATAAGCTGATCCAGGAGATTATCGACTGGAAGCCGGACGTGGTCCACAGCCAGTGCGAGTTTTTCAGCTACCAGTTCGCTGCTCGGATCTCCCGCATCACCGGAGCACCGCTGGTACATACTTACCATACCCTGTATGAGCAGTACCTGACCTCCTATGTGGTCCCCAGCAAGCGACTGGGGGACTATCTGGCAAAGGTCCTGTCCCGCCGCCGATTGAAGCGGGTGGACACCCTGGTTGCCCCCACCCAGAAGGTGGAGAATACCCTCCATGGCTATGGCATGCGGGCCCCCATCAGCGTGGTCCCCAGCGGCATCAGCCTGCAGCAGCATTTTCAGCGCATCACGGCGGAAGAGCGGCAGGAGAAACGCCGCAGTCTGGGCATTGCGGAGGATGACCAGGTGCTCATTAACCTGGGCCGTCTGGGCGGTGAAAAGAACCTGGGCGAGCTGCTGGAGCTGTTCGCAGAGGCCCGGAAGCAGAATGACAACCTCAAATTTCTGATCGTAGGCGATGGCCCTGCCAGGGAAGGCCTGCAGGAACAGGCAAAGGAGCTGGGCATTGGGGAACACGTGATCTTCACCGGTATGGTCCCGCCCAGTGAGGTGCAGAACTATTACCAGCTGGGCGATGTGTTCGTCAGCGCCTCCACCAGTGAGACCCAGGGCCTGACCTATATCGAAGCCGCCGCCAATGGCCTGCCCCTGCTGTGCCGGCAGGATGACTGCCTGGCCGACGTGCTGCAGGAGGGCGAGAACGGATACGAATATACCAGTGCCGAGGAATTCCTCCACGCCATCGATGCGGTCATGGAGGACCCCCAATGGCGCGCCGCCGCAGCCCGCCGCAGCGAGGAGATCGCCGCTACCTTCGACAAGAAGAACTTCGGCGAAGCCATCGAGAATGTTTATGAATCTGTTTTATAAAGAAATACTGTAGGGCGGAGGCCAGCCTCCGCCGGGCAGAAGCGACCATTGAGCGGAACAGGAAAGCGCTCGGAAAAAGTCACTGCCCGGCGGGGATGGGTCCCCGCCCTACAGTTTTTTGCTATTCGGTTGACAGATAGAGGTTTGCAACGTTAGGAAGAAAAATTTCGGCGAGGCTATCGAGAATGTTTGCGAATCTGTTTTATAAAGAATTGATGTAGGGCGGAGGCCAGCCTCCGCCGGGCAGGAGCGACCATTGAGCGGAACAGGAAAGCGCTCGGAAAAAGTCACTGCCCGGCGGGGACAGGTCCCCGCCCTACAGTTTTGCGCTATTTGGTTGCCGGATACAGTTTTGTACCATTGGGAAGAAAAATGTGGTCGACCTCATCGAGGACAATGGGAGCATCAAAGGTAAATGTCTGAAAATTGGGAGAATTGTAACAGGGGTTCATCAGTACCGGACTGCCATCCTTCATAACGGCGAAGATATCATCAAAGTAAGCGTTGATTTCATCCCTTTTGGGGTGTTGGAAATGAAGGGCCACGCTTAAGGCCCGGACTTTCAAAGAAGTGACGGTTACGGTATCTTCTATAAAGCCTTGCGCACTGAAATTGTGGGTAACAGTGCAGGGCGTTGGCTCAGAGATAAATTCCAGGGTTTCGTTTCCGCTTTCCGGGAATTCGATTGTAAACTCCCAGATGCCATCGGTGATATGCTGCTCTTCCGGCGGATCGTCCATGTTTTCTATGGTCATTTTGTTCCGTCCACGCAGTCCTACAAAACGGAGAGTCCAGGTATGTCCAAAGATCTGGTCGATTCCTTTTTCATACCAGAAGTTGTCACTTTCGTATAACAGCGTCACGACATTGTCGGTTTTGTCCTCGTCAATGGTATCCCAGCCGCCGGAATAGAAATAGGTTTCCCCCACTTCATTTACCAGAAAATCTGTGTTTCCCCAGTTGCCGGGGGTGTAGCGATCCAAAGCCATGGGGACATTCTCGGGGGCTGTAACTCTGAGCTGGATCAGTGTTTTGACGCCGTCAGAAAAAGCGGATTCCAGGCTTATGGTATAGCCGTTCTTGGTTTGGCTCTGCTGGAATTGTGCGGTATTTTCTCCAATATAAGCTTCTTGAGAATCTGTAAGTGCCAAATGAGAATTTTGTGCAAAAAAGCTGCGGAACCAGGATGCTCCGTCTTTGGAAGCAAAGGCGGTTATGGCAAGGGTACTGGCAATGGCAGCAGCGATCAGAATGGTACTGAGTCTTCGACGTATGGATTTGGGGCGGGCAGGCTTTTTGACAGTATCGAAAATCAAATCATCATCCAGATCGTTCAGGGCCAGCAGCAGGTCTTCGCTTTTCATACCGGGATCCCCTCCTTTTCCAATTCCTTGCGCAGCGTGTTCCGGGTGCGGAAAAGCATGGATTTGACTTTACTCTGTGAAAACCCGAACCGCTTCGCGATGTTGTCCACACTTTCCAAATACCAGTACCGCAGCAGGAAGACCCGGCGCTCCGTATCCGGTAAGCTGCGGACAAAGATGTTCAGAATCCGGTTCAATTCTGCGGCTTCCAGTTCCTTCTCCACATTCATGGGGGAGGGGAGGCATTCGGACAGTTCTTCCAGGGCCAGCGCGGTCTCTCCGCCGCCCCGCTTTACCGTCCGGGCGGCCAGAAAGCGGTTGACGGAGATACGACGGGTTATTTTTCCAAGAAAGGCCGAAAGACAGCCGGGCCTGTGGGGAGGAATGGCGTTCCAGGCTCCCAGCCAGGTGTCGTTCAACGCTTCCTTCGCATCCTCCCGGGAAAGCAGGATGTTATGGGCGATGGAAAAGCAGTAGCTTCCGTATTTGGCCTCGGTGTGGGTGATAGCTTCCTCACTGCGCTGAAAATACAGCGCGATGATGGCTTCGTCATCCATAGTGCGTCACTTCCTTTCACACATCCAGTCAGGAAAAAGGATCTCTGGTTGCATGGTAACACAAAAATCTTAAGAATTTTTTGCGGGGAAGAGGTTTTGTTGACATATCCTGAAAAAAAGTTATAATAAAACGAGAAAGAAATGAGGTGGTAGGATGAAAATTGCGAAATTTTTCTCTTTTCTCTTCGCGGTACTGGGTACGGTGCTGATGATCGCTTCCGTTGGACTGTGCCTGCTGTCATTGAACGCCCCTGTGCGGATGACGGAGGTGCCTTCCGGGGCAGTGGAATGCTCTGAGGCTCTGCGCGGTGCCATCGTGGAAGGTGACTTTGCTTCTGCGGGAAGCCTGATGTATGGCCAGCCGGATCTGGGCGTGGAACACCTGCCTGAAACGGCAGAGGGACAGCTGATCTGGGAGGCGTTCTGTCAGAGTATTGCCTTCGAATTCCGGGGGGACTGCTATGCCACGGATCACGGCCTTGCCCGGGACGCGGTGATCACCACGCTGGACATTCCCAGTGTGACGGAGAAGCTGACCCAGCGCGCTCACGCGCTGCTGACAACCAGGGTGGAGAATGCCCAGGATATGGCAGAGCTTTATGATGAAACCAATAATTTCCGGGAGGATCTGGTGGCGGAGGTTCTGGCGCAGGCCCTGGAGCAGGCTATGACGCAGGATGCCGGGACCGTTACCCGGGAAGTGACATTGACCCTGGTGAACCGGGATGGCAAGTGGTGGGCAGTGCCGGACCAGAATTTGCTGACGGCGCTGTCCGGCGGACTGGCGTAAGGAGGGAAGACCATGGCATACAAACCGAAATACGCCAAAAGCGGCAAGGGCAGGCAGGCGCCGAAAGTCATCCGGGAGGATATTCACGACCAGTACCGGCCGAAAAAACAGCCCAAGATCCGCAAGAAGATCCTGGCCCTGTTCATTGTGCTGGGCATCGTGGTGATCCCGGTGTCCAGTCTGGCCACTGCCCATCTGCTGGTGGAAATGGTGCAGAACGTGGGCCGTCCCAAGCCTTCTGCCGTGTCCAAAACAGGGGATATGGCTATTATGGATCATTTCGATGCCTTTGTGGCAGCGGAATTGGACGGTGTCCGCAGCGTTTTGCTGAATGCGGAAACACCGGATCAGCCCCAGCAGCTTCCCCAGACCGGAGGGGAGCAGCAGGAAGAAGTGGCCCCTGTGCGGAAGGTCTACTGGATCGATGAGAATGCCCAGGTGGCCCCGGAGCCGGACCAGAGCAAATTCGGCAGGACCTCTGATCGGAAAAAGCTGGAGGATGTTCTGCATCAGGCCCGGTGGATCCTGGACGGCCAGACTACCTATTTCCAGCCGGACCAGCAGCTTTATGAGGATTCCACCGTCCGGTATTATCTGGATGACAGTATTTTTGCCATCACCTGGCAGGAGGTCCATGACGGCAGCGTATACACCTTCTCCGAGATCAAAGTTTCCCATCCGTCCCAGTTCCGTCGTCATTTAGCCGGCGGTGAGTACGGCTCTGATATGCAGTTTCTGACCACGGAAATGGCAGCTTCCGTCAATGCGGTGGTGGCTTCCGCCGGTGACTTCTACCGTTTCCGGGACTTTGGCGCGGTGGTCTATCAGGGTGAAGCCAAACGGGTGGAGGGCACTTACGCGGAGACCTGTTACATCGACAGCAAGGGCGACATGCACTTTACCTACGGCGGCGATGTGCTGACGGTGGAGGATGTTCAGGCTTTCGTGGATGAGCGGGATATCCAGTTCTCCCTGGCCTTCGGTCCCATTCTGGTGGATAACTATGAGGTGGTGGACCATACCTGGTACGGCGTGGGCGAGATCAACGAGGGCTATGCCCGGGCGGCCCTGTGCCAGATGGACGAGCTGCACTATATCGTGGCCACGGCTAACACCACCGGTGTCTATCAGGAGATCCCCACGGTGAAGCAGTTTGCCAAAAACATTGCGGCCACCGGATGCCGGAATGCCTACTGTCTGGACGGCGGTCAGACAGCCACCATCGTCATGAACGATGAACTGGTAAACCGCCCCGTTTACGGCCAGCAGCGCAAGATCAGTGATATCATTTACTTCGCCACGGCGATCCCGGAGGGAGGGGTGGACAATGGATAAACTCGCATTTATCATCGGCGATACGGCCATCTACTGGAACTCCATTATTCTGACCCTGGGAGCCATGACGGCCATCTGCTTCTTCCTGTCCTTTTATATCGGCAAGGGCGGAAACGCGGTGGCGGGCTTTGCAGCGGTGCCTCTGTGCATCGTGCTGGGTCTTGTCTGTGCCCGGTTCTTCCACTGGTACTGCCGGGCTGACAGCTATGACAGCTTTACCGCAGCTATGACGGATTACACCTCCGGCGGCTATGCCCTGATGGGTGTGTTCCTGGGCTGCTTTGTAACGGCTGGCCTGCTGCGGCTGATCCACCTCCACCGGAGCCTTCCGGAGATGCTGGACTGCATGGCCATTGCAGGCTGCGCCGGTATCACGGTGGGACGGCTGGCTTCCTTCTTTAATGCCTCTGACCGGGGCAATGTGGTGAGCTTTGAAAACCTGCCCTTTGCCTATCCCGTGACCAATGCGGTATCCGGGGCAGTGGAGTACCGTCTGGCGACCTTTGTGATCCAGGCAATGGTGGCCTTTGTGCTGTTTATTGGCTTGTCTGTGTTCTATCTGCGGGGCACCAGGCGGGGGAAGCTGAAAGACGGCGACACCTGCCTGATCTTCCTGCTGATTTACGGTGCTTCCCAGGTGGTGCTGGATTCTACCCGGTATGACTCCCTGTTCTTCCGCAGCAACGGCTTCGTCAGCGTGGTCCAGGTGCTGGGGGCTCTGGGGCTTGGACTGGCCATCTTCCTGTTCTCCCGGCGGATGGTGAAGGCCTGGAAGCTGCGGCTGTGGCAGATCCCTCTGTGGCTGGTCATTGCGGCTGGTATCGGTTGCGGCGGTTTTATGGAGTACTACGTCCAGCGCCGGGGCAATGAGGCGGTGTTTGCCTACAGTGTTATGAGCGCCTGCCTGATCGGTGTGATTCTTCTGACCCTGCTGATCCGGTATCTCGCGGTCCGGGCAGAGGAAAAAACTGGAATTCAATAGGATGAACAAAACGGCGCAGCGAAAGTTGTGCCGTTTTTGCTACTTGTGCAATTGACAAATACCGTCGAAACCATGTATAATGTGGGTATACTAGCGTAACTATGGCGGTAACACCGTATCCTATATTTTCAAGGAGGATCCTATGACATCCCAGGAAAAGAAGCAGCTGCAGATCATTGCCTGCAAGGTTCGTATGGGCATCATTGAAAGCACCCATGCAGCCAAGTGCGGCCACCCCGGCGGCAGCATGTCCGCTGCGGAGATGTTCACCTACCTGTATCACAAGGAACTGAATGTAGATCCCAAGAATCCCCAGTGGGAGGATCGTGACCGTTTTGTCCTGAGTAAGGGCCACTGTGCCCCCGGCCTGTACGCCGCTCTGGCCCACCGGGGCTTCTTCCCCGTGGAGGACCTGCTGCAGCTGCGTAAGGTTGGCAGCTATCTCCAGGGCCATCCCAATATGAACACCGTTCCCGGTGTTGACATGTCCACCGGCTCCCTGGGCCAGGGCATCTCCACCGCCTGCGGTATGGCACTGGCTTCCAAGGTCAAGAAGCAGACCAACCGTGTCTACACCCTGCTGGGTGACGGCGAGATCCAGGAAGGCCAGGTCTGGGAGGCCTGCATGTTCGCAAGCCATTATAAGCTGGACAATCTGTGCATCATCATCGACAACAACGGCCTGCAGATCGACGGCAATGTGGCCAAGGTCATGAGCCCCTATCCCATCGATGCCAAGCTGGAAGCCTTCGGCTTCGACGTGCAGTGCATTGACGGCCACGATTTCGACGCCATCGAGGCTGCCATGGAGCACGCCAAGACCGTCACCGGCAAGCCCAGCGCCATCATCATGACCACTGTCAAGGGCAAGGACGTTTCCTTCATGGAGAACGAAGCCGGCTGGCACGGTGTGGCACCCAACGATGCCCAGTACGAGCAGGCAATGGCAGAGCTGAACAAGAAACTTGCAGAACTGGAGGGCATGTAAGATGGCAGATGTTAAGAAAATGGCCACCCGTGAAGGCTACGGCAAGGCCCTGGTAGAGCTGGGCAAGCTCCACGATGACATCGTGGTCCTGGACGCTGACCTGGCTGGTTCCACCAAGACCGGTATGTTTGGCAAGGCATATCCCGACCGTCATTTCAACTGCGGCATCGCCGAGGCAGATATGATGTGCGTGGCAGCAGGTCTGGCCGCTTCCGGCATGACCCCCTTCGCTTCTTCTTTCGCAATGTTCGCTTCCGGCCGTGCTTACGAGCAGATCCGTAACTCCATCGGCTACACCAAGCTGAACGTGAAGATCGGTGCTTCCCACGGCGGCCTGTCCGTCGGTGAGGACGGCGCAAGCCACCAGTGCTGCGAAGATTTCGCCCTGATGCGCTCTATCCCCGGCATGGTGGTCATCTGCCCTGCTGACGGCGTGGAAGCTGAGGCTGCTACCAAGGCTGCTTACGAATACAAGGGCCCCGTGTACCTGCGTATGGGCCGTCTGGCTGTGCCTGTGTTCCATGAGGAGGGCTTTGCTTTCCAGATCGGCAAGGGCGAAGTTATGCGTGACGGTAATGACATTGCCATCATCGCCAACGGCCTGATGGTCTACGAGGCTGTCCAGGCCGGTGAGAAGCTGGCTGAGCTGGGCATCAACGCCCGGATCATCAACATGTCCACCATCAAGCCTCTGGACGAAGAGCTGGTGCTGAAGGCTGCCAAGGAGTGCGGTAAGATCATCACCTGCGAAGAGCATTCCGTCATCGGCGGTCTGGGCGAAGCTGTGTGCAGCTTCCTGTCCGAAACCTACCCCACTCCTGTTAAGCGCATCGGTGTCAACGACGAGTTTGGCTTCTCCGGTCCCGCTTATGAGGTCCTGCGGGAGTTCGGCCTGTGCGCAGACAATATCGTGAAGGTCACCAAGGAATTCCTGGGCAAATAATGCATTTTTTACAACCCCTTGCAACAGCAAGGGGTTGTTTTTCTAAGGAGACGGTATGGAAATCATGACAGTCAACGAAAAGGAATACCGGGTGATCTGTCTGCTGGGAAAAGGAAAGGGCGGCTATTCCTATCTGACCACCGATGGAGATAAGGAGTATGTGCTGAAACAAATCCACCACGAACCCTGTGATTATTACACCTTCGGTGACAAGCTGGCTTCGGAGCTTAGGGATTATGAACACCTGTATCAAATCGGTATTCCCATGCCGAAGCTGCTGGATGTGGACCGGGAGCAGGAGCGGATTTTGAAGGAGTACATCCCGGGAGATACCATCGATGTGCTGGTAATGGAAGACAGGATGGAAGCTGACTTTTTTCGGCAGATGGAAGATATGTGTCATTTGCTGTATCCCGCGAATACCAACATTGATTATTTCCCCACAAATTTTGTGGTATGCGCCGGGAAACTTTTTTATATTGATTATGAGTGCAATGCGTATATGCAGCAGTGGGATTTTGAACACTGGGGCAGCCGCTACTGGTGGAAGTCTGAGGAATTTAAGACACATTTTAAGGTGGAATGATGGATAAAAAACGGGAAAAAGCCATGCAAAAAGAACTACGGGTCGTAGAGAAGCAGGAGAAGAAGCTGCAGAAGGCTTTCGTAAAAGCCAAGGCTCCGGCCTGGAAAACGGTTCTGGGGGATAAGATCCCGCAAAAGATCTATACGGGGCTGGAAAGCACCTTCTGCAAGGGATTCTCTCTGGTTTTTAACCAGGGCCGGGTGGTCATTGAGAAAAGCTATAATAAAGAAGATTTGAAGAATGACCACACCATCCGGGACTTTGCGGTGCAGCTGAAAGGCGGACGGAAGGAACTGAAGGCGCTGCACAAGAGTGCCAAGCGGGCAGACGGTATAAACATGGTGGTCACCACGGCGGAAGGGTTAGCCTTGGGGGCCCTGGGCATCGGCATGCCGGATATTGTGCTGTTTATCAGTACGCTACTGAAAGGCGTCTACGAAACGGTGCTGAATTACGGCTATGACTACGACAGTCCCGAAGAGCAGTACATCATGCTCAACATGATGGCGGCTTCTCTGATCACCGGAGAGGAACGGATCGAGTGGGACGAGATGATCGACGGATTGATCACAGAAGTACCGGACAAGGTGACCCGGGAGGTGGTGGAGGAGCAGATCCGGGAGACTGCCTCGGTATTTGCCATGGATATGCTCCTGCTGAAATTCATTCAGGGTATGCCTGTCGTTGGCCTGCTGGGTGGCCTGGCCAATCCCATTTATTACAACCGGGTACTGAAATATGTGCAGCTGAAGTACCGGAAACGGTATTTGCTGCGGCAGATGTAAAGGAAAAGCTCCACACCGTAAGGTGTGGAGCTCCGACTTTTTTACATATCCTTTGTCAGATCGCAGATGCCGTTCAGCACATACTTGGGCCGGTAGGGGAAATTGTCGATATCTTCCCGGGAGGTGACACCGCTGAGGACCAGTACGGTGTCCAAGCTGGATTCGATACCGGCGATAATGTCAGTATCCATCCGGTCGCCGATAAAGGCGATCTCGCTGGAATGGCATCCCAGCCGGTTCAGGGCGTGGCGGACGATGAGGGGATTGGGTTTGCCCACAAAGTAGGCCTTCTTTCCGGTAGCGATTTCAATAGGAGCGATCAGGGAGCCGGTGGCGGGGATGACGCCCTTTTCCATGATGCCGATGGTGTCAGGGTTGCAGCCAATAAGCTTAGCGCCCTTGTTTACCAGTTCAATGGCCTTTTCAATCTTCTCAAAGCAATAGGTGCGGGTCTCACCCAGGACCACATATTCCGGGTTGACATCATTCATGTAAATCCCCTGGTCGTACATGGCCTTGGTCAGGGAAGGCTCGCCGATGACGTAGGCGGTGCAGTCGGGGCACTGGGAAGCGATGAATTCAGCGGTGGCCATAGCGCTGGTATAGAAGTGATCTGAAGAAACCTCCAGACCCATGCGCTTCAGCTTCATGCTCAGCTCCTGGGGTGTACGCTCGGGGCTGTTGGTCAGAAACATGAATTTTTTATTGTTGTCTGTCATCCATCGAATGAATTCCGGTACACCGGGCAGAACCTTGCTGCCCCGGTAGATAACACCGTCCATATCGCAGATAAAGCCGGATTTATTCAGGATCTCCTGCATGGTTTCCATTCCTCTCTGTTTAATTCTTTCCTAAAAAATAGTAACATAGCTTGGGAGGAAATGCAAGGCTTTGGATAGAAACTGTGTGGGCCGTTTATCTTAGCCGGTTGATTTCGGTTTGCAGGTTTTCTAAAAACCGACCTGCATGGGCGCCATCCATCTGGGTGTGGTGGAACTGGAAGGAGATGGGGAGAAAATAGCGGAAACCTTTTCTGCGGTATTTTCCCCAGATGAGAAAGGGGTTGTTAAAAATACCGCTGTTCATGCCGACAGCCCCGTCGATTTCCGTATCGATGATGGCGGAGGTGCCGATGACCATGTTGTTTTCTGACAGGTCCCGGTCCTGGCAGGTTTGGGCGGTTTGGGTGGTATAGGTCAGATAGTCGTGGTTGAAGATCTCTAAATCTTCTGTGTACAGAATGTCACAGGAACTGACTTCTCCGTCTTTGTTTTTGACAATGGTATTGACGGCGAGCGTATCATATTGGATCAACTGCTTGCCCACGGGGAGAAGGTAGAACTCTTTGATCGGAGCGGCGGCCCGGCCGATGCAGTAATCCAGGAGCATATTGAATTTGAGCTGCTTCTTTTTGGACATGCGGATGAGATTGGTTACATCCAGCGTTTTGAAAAAGGTGACCATTGGATTGGGTGCTGTCATCCAGAGCTCGTAGGCTGCGGCTCTGGTGGTGGTTTTGGGATCGATGATCTTCGGCATGGGGACCTCCTTTGTGTTTAGAATGGGGTGGTTGATGGAAGGGTGGGTGTGGACGATATAGGACTCGATTATAGTAAGGAGTCGTCCCCGTCTAGCCGGGGACGAGCAACGCTCCACCGGAGCGTTGCATTTAGATGGGTTCGAGTCCTTCATCGGACATAAAAAAAGAACCCCGTCCGTAAGGACGAGGTTTTTGGTGGACGATATAGGACTCGAACCTATGACCTTCCGCACGTCAAGCGGATGCTCTAGCCAGCTGAGCTAATCGTCCATAAGTGACTCGAGAAGAGAAGTATGGTGGACGATATAGGACTCGAACCTATGACCTTCCGCACGTCAAGCGGATGCTCTAGCCAGCTGAGCTAATCGTCCATATTCTTCTCTTGCCGAAGCACTCGTTTAGTATACACAGGAAGTGCCGATTTGTCAAGGGTTATTTTTACAAAATTCGAAAAAATTTATCCGACAACGGCATCAATGGTATCGCCGCCCACAAAACGGATCACCAGGCGGTTGGGAAGGCACACAATATCCGTGCCGCTGTTGCAGTAGCCCCGGTGCATGCAGTAGTGATCCGGGCAGGAGGCTTCCGTAACGGCGATCTTGCCGTTCTTAACGGTGAGGGTGTTGTAGCCACGTCCGCCGACACTGACCTGAAATTCCCGGTCGATCCGAAGATCCAGGGTCTGCAGCAATGTGCCGTCGCTGATGATCTCGGCGTGGGTGGCGGCCTCGCCGGGAAGCAGCAGGGGAATGCTCAAACCGCCGCAGACCAGAAGCAGGGCAGCGAACAGAATGATCCAATACTTCGTTTTCATAGAGATACCTCGCTTGGGGAGTGGATGTATTGCTAAGTATACCAAAAAAGTGAAAATAACGCAAGAAAAAGCTTGAAAATGTTCTTGACTTTTTCTGACAGCAATGCTAAAATAGTCAAGCCGCATTGAAGGGGCTTAAGTTGGTGCGTCAAAAACACCACGCCTCAAAAGCGAGACTACACAAAATAAAGTAGGTGAAACAAACATGAAGGCAATCATCGTTACCGGTGGCAAGCAGTACACCGTGGCTGAGGGCGATGTCCTGTACATCGAGAAGCTGAACGCTGAGGCAGAGGCTACCGTCAAGTTCGACCAGGTTCTGGCAGTTCTGGACGGCGAGAACACCAAGTTCGGCGCTCCTGTCGTTGAGGGCGCAGCTGTCGAGGCTAAGGTCGTCAAGAACGGCAAGGGCAAGAAGATCGACATCATCCGCTACAAGGCCAAGAAGGGCGAGAAGCGTCACATCGGCCATCGTCAGCCCTACACCAAGGTCGAGATCACCAAGATCGCTCTGTAATTTATGACTAGATGCGAATTTTTCACCGAGGGTGACCGGATCACCGGTTTCTCCATCTCGGGTCACAGCGGCTACGCAGAGGCTGGCCAGGACATCGTCTGTGCCGCCGTTTCCGCTGTTGTTACCATGGCTGAGGCCACCATCAATGATGTGTGCGGCGCGAAAGCCAAGGTTCGGGTCAAGGACGAGCAGGCTCGTATCACTCTGACCCTCCCCGTTTCCTGCGACGAGGAAGACACCGTGCAGGCTGTCTTAGCCGGCATGATGATCACCCTGTGCGGTATGCGGGACGATTATCCTGATTATATCGAAGTTTTGGAGGTGTAACACCATGCTGAAGATTGGTATTCAGTTCTTCGCTCACCACAAGGGCGGCGGTTCCACCAAGAACGGCCGTGACTCCGAGGCTAAGCGCCTGGGCGTCAAGCGTGCAGACGGTCAGTTCGTTCTGGCTGGCAACATTCTGGTTCGCCAGAGAGGCACCCACATCCATCCCGGTGTCAA
>JAFVPA010000031.1 GCA_017505505.1 Oscillospiraceae bacterium
GGATCTCAGCAGCTTCCTTAACCTTGCGGTCGATCTCGTCCTTGGGAGTCTTGCGCAGCTTCAGTGCGAAAGCGATGTTATCATAAACAGTCATGTGGGGGTACAGAGCGTAGTTCTGGAAGACCATGGCGATGTCACGATCCTTGGGAGCCACGTCGTTGACCAGCTTGTCGCCGATGTACAGCTCGCCGCCGGAGATTTCTTCCAGGCCAGCGACCATACGCAGGGTGGTGGACTTACCACAGCCGGAGGGACCGACCAGAACGATGAATTCCTTGTCGGCGATGTCCAGGTTGAACTCCTGAACAGCGATAACGCCTTCAGCGGTAACCTTCAGGTTGGACTTCTTCTTCTCGGGCTCCTCGCCCTTCTTGGCCTTCTTCTGCTTCTTGGCGTCGTCGCCGGAGTGGGGGTAGATCTTGGTGATGTTCTTCAGGGTTAAGCTTGCCATAATTTTTTCGACGCTAAACGCACCTACCATTTCGCGTGCGTTCTCACATACCCGCATAGTAACCAATCTGCGGGAGCATTACGACAGGTCTCCACACTGCCGCACCGTGCGTCAGACGGATTTTCCTCCTTTATTTTTAGTGGACGATACCTATTTTGTGGAGTAGGCAGAATCCACCTGGATACGGTTATGATACCACATTTGCCAACCACAGGCAATGGTACGTTTTGACAGTTTTTGCCCTTCTGTTTTGGATATTTTGCCAGATTTCCCTTATGGTAAATTGTAGTTTAGCGGAGCAACAAAATCATTCTCCGTAGGGGAGGGGCACTGCCCCTCCCCTACAGAATCAAATCATATAAACGATCATTGTGGTTATCACCTTAAATCAGCACCGTATCTATTTGAATATGCCACAGTAGGGCGGGCTGCCCTCAGCCCGCCGCAAAAGGGTAAATCTGCGTGCAAAGCGGCGGCTTGAAGGCAAGCCGCCCTACAGTAGGTGCATATTTCCATTTTGATTTCGATGTTTGCTTATTAAAAGGGATAACCACAACGATCATTTAACGCAGCAAATACCCATCCCCCACCGCTTCCAGGGTGGAGCTGTAGTAGGCCGTCATGGCTTCTTCCAGGGCGATGGCATCGGCCACGGCTGCGGTCTCATAGCTGGAGTGCATGGCCAGCTGGGGCAGGCCGATATCGGCGGTGGGGATGCTGACCTTGCCCAGAGAGATCCGGCCCAGGGTGGAGCCGCCGGGGATGTCTGCCCGGTTGTAGTAGCTCTGGACCGCTGCCCCGGCCTTGGCACAGACCTTGCGGAAAATGGCAGCGGAGACACCGTCGGTGCAGTAGCTCAGGGCCGCGTTGTATTTCAGCACGATGCCCTTACCCATGACGGGAGCATTGGTGGCATCCGCCAGCTCAGGATGGTTGGGGTGGACAGCGTGGGCATTGTCCGCGGAGATCATAAAGGAATTTGCCAGCATCCGGTCCATATCCCAGCCCATGCAGACACAGACCCGGCGCAGCACATCCGGCAGCAGCATGGAAGCCGCGCCCTGAACAGAGCCGGAGCCAACTTCCTCGCTGTCGAAGATGCACAGAACGGGTACGCTGCCGCTTTCCCCGGCGTTCAGGAAGCCCCGGGTGCAGCCCCAGGCGCATTCCAGATCATCGAGCGCAGGGCTGGAAATATACTCCTCCTCCACGCCCCAGACGGAAGCCTTCTGACGGACATACAGGTACAGGTCATGGCCCAGGATCCTGCCGCCAGCGGCCTCTTCCAACAGCGTTTCCAGCTTTCCGGCGCTTTCCTTGCTGCCGGTCAGGGGCAGCAGATCCACGGCGGGATTCCACTTGTAGCCGTCATTGACCTGGCGGTTCATGTGGATGGCCACATTGGGGATCAGCAGCAGGTCCCGGTCGATGTCCAGCAGCTTATTTTGGATGCCGTCCTCCGTCTCCACGGTGACCCGTCCGGCGATGGACAGGGGCCGGTCCAGCCAGGTGGAAAGCAGGGCTCCGCCGTAGCGCTCCACCGCCATGCGGGTGTAATGGCCGCCCAGTTCGAAGTTCTCTTTCACCTTAAAGCAGGGACGGTCGGAATGGCTGGCGCTCATCAGGAAGCCCTTGGGGGCCCCCTCCGGTACCCGGAAAGCGATGACGGCAGTGCCGCCTCGGACCAGATAGTATTTCCCACCGGGGGCCAGCTCCCAGCAGTCCTGCTCATACAGCCGGGTATACCCGGCCTTGTCCAGCTCGCCCATGATATACGCCTGGGCATGGTACAGGCTGTGGGAGGCATTTAAAAAATCGCATAAGGCAGTGATACGTTTGTCCATAGTCAGTCTCCTTTGTTGTGAATTATCGTTTATCGCACTGGCGCGGCAGCGCCCAATGCCTTCCCCTTTGGGGAAGGTGGCAGCCCAAAGGGCTGACGGAAGAGGTATTTCCGCGGTGGGTTTTCGCCGAAAGCCAGTAATTGTTCAAACATCTTTCCGTACCTCTCCCGCCCCCCTTTGGGGGCACCCTCCCCAAAGGGGAGGGCATTGGGGTGCTCAGTTAAACTACAATTTGTCGGCGCTTACCGCTCTTCCACCAGCTGGCAGAACAGGTCGATCCGGTCCGCCACAGTCTGCAATGCGCTGCGCCAGAAATCCTTGTCCGTCAGGTCGATGCCCGCCACCTTTGCGGCGTCCTCCGCAGTTGCAATGGGGGTAGTGTACAGCAGCTTTTTATACTTGGGCACGAAAGCCGCCCCCTCCTTCTCATACTGAGCATACAGGCCCCGGGCGAAGAGTCCGCCGAAGGCATAGGGGAAATTGTAGAAGGTGGGGCCATAGTAGTGGGGCTTGCAGATCCACATATAGGGATGGCGGGCAGACCGATCCAGGCCATCGCCGTAGGACTCCTCCTGAGCCTCCGTCATCAGGCCGCACAGGGCATCGGCGTCCAGGAACTGCTGCTGCCGGTTCTCAAAGACCATCGCTTCGAAGCGGAACCGGGAATAGATATCCACGATGATCTGGGTCACATCCTGCAGCTGGGACTCGATGAGGGCCAGCTTTTCTTCCTTAGCAGAGGCCCGGTCGATGGCCGCCGCCATGACCACGCATTCATTGAAGGTGGAGGCCGTTTCTGCCACAGGCATGGAATAATCCTTGTTCAGCACCCGGTGGTCCCGGATGCACAGATTATGATACGCATGCCCCAGCTCATGGGCCAGTGTCACGATGTCGGTGAACATCCCATCAAAATTGGTCAGCACACGGCTCTGGCCGATGCAGTCCACGATCTCGCAGAATGCGCCGCCGGTCTTGCCGTCCCGGGGATAGAAGTCGATCCAGGCATCGTCGAAGGCGGTCTGCACCATGTCCGCCAGTTCCTTATCGAAGGTGGAGAACAGCTCCACCAGAAGATCCCGGGTCTGCTCCGTGGTATACCGTCCGGCGGAAGTACCTACAGGAGCGAACAGCTCATACCAGGGCAGGCCGTTTTCATAGCCCAACAGCCTGGCTTTGGCCTTCAGATACTGGCGGAACTTGGGCAGATATTCCCGCATAGCCCCCAGCATGGCCTCCAGGGTCTCCCGTTTCATATGGGATTCCTCCAGGGTCCGGTCCAGCGGGGAGGCGTAGCCCCGGAGGGCGCAGTCGGAAATGGTTTCCAGCTTAATGGAATTCAGGGCAAAGGCCACCGGATCCTGGATGCGGCTGTAGCAGGCCAGCTCCGCTTCATAGGCAGCTTTGCGAACTGCCGGATCCGGGTCGTAGGCCAGGTTCCGGATGGCGGACAGGTTGGTAATGCCGCCGTCATATTCTACGGGGACCGTGCTGGTGAGATACCCCTGCATCTCCGCCCAGGCATTGCCGCCGGACAGTTCCAGCCGGGCCGCGATCTCCTCGCCCAGACTTCCCAGCAGATGGGATGCATCTTCAAGCAGGTTCTCAAAGAGGAACCGGTATTCCGCCAGGATCTCGTCCCGCTCCACCAGTTCCATCAGATTGGGCCGCTTAGCAGCCCATTCCTTCCAGGCAGCTTCCGCTCCTGCGGTGGTGCTTAAAACCTGCATGATCTGTCCCAGCCGGGAGGTGCATTCGCTGTCCCGGGTGTTCACGCTCTGGCGCAGCTGCGCATAGGTGGCCAGCTTCCGTGCCAAGGCCGTCAGCTTTTCCTCCCAGAGGATGCCCTGCCGCAGGCCTTCCAGATCTTCCACTGCGGTAAGCGTTTCGGCAAAAGCATTGTACTGCTCTGCCATGTTTTCCAGTGCCGCCATGTCCGCGGCAAATGCCGGATCGTCAAAGCCCCTGTAGATCGGGGTAAGATCCCATACTTCGTTCATATCCGTTCCTCCTGTAAGTGTTTGCTTTATCTTACTATACACACGCACCCCCGTCAAGACGGGGACTTCCCTCCCCTGTTTCGACACTTTATGATGAAATAATTCTTTTTTCTAATAACTTTTGTAGAAATACTGCACTTTTTGACGAACGATTGTTTTCAAAATTCCTTGAAAAAAGTTATCCTTCATGCTATGCTTTAGTTGTCGCACACGGACGCAGCGTCCGCGTACTGGGGAGAATTTACATGACAGGAGAGGAATGTATGGAACACACCACAACGGTCTTCATTGCGGATTCCGCCGAAGACTTTTGCACCGGGCTGACCGCTGCCCTGCAGCGCACCGGCGGTTTTCAGGTCGTGGGAACGGCCGGCGATGGGGAGCAGGCCATCCGCATGATCGAGGAGCGCAGGCCTGACGTCCTGGTGCTGGATCTGATGCTGGCAAAAAAGGACGGCATCAGTGTCTTAAGATCCATTGCCAATATGGACCGCAGGCCCATGACCCTGGCCACCTCGGCCTTTATCACGGAATATGTGTCCACAGCCGCCGCCAATCTGGGCGTCCGCTATCTGATGCTGAAGCCCTGTGATATGACCGCGCTGGTAGAGCGTCTGGAGGAGATCCGGGGCGGGGAGAGCCTCCGGTATTCCGATAAACGCCGCACCGATAAAATGAACATCGAAAGTCTGGTCACCAGCATCATCCACGAGATCGGCGTCCCCGCCCATATCAAGGGCTACCAATACCTGCGGGAGGCCATTATTATTGCAGTAAATGATATGGATGTGATCAACGCCATTACCAAAGTATTGTACCCCCAGGTGGCGAAAACATTCCAGACCACACCCAGCCGCGTAGAACGGGCAATTAGACACGCCATTGAAGTAGCCTGGGACAGAGGGGATCTGGATACCCTGCAGCGCTTCTTTGGATACACAGTTTCCAATACCAAGGGAAAACCCACCAACTCAGAATTTATTGCGCTTATCGCAGACAAGCTCCAATTGCAGTTAAAGTCTTCAGAAGTTGCAAACTTCTAGTAAAACTCTGATTTTTTCAAACTTCTGAAAATATCCATTCCGCAATCAGGCCAACGAATATTATTCTGTATACAAAAATACACTCCTGATTTATTGGGTGGTTTTCATCCCAATAAACAGGAGTGTTTTTGACAATTTTGGCAAAAATGTAGGGCTTATGTCATGACCCCGCCGGGCACTTCCACACTTTGAGCATTTGGTTGGTTCCACTCACGTATCGCCCCCGCCCTACATAAGCTTCCTATGCCAAAACGCTCCCGACGGAATTTCTTCCTGTCAGGAGCGTTTTATTCTGCGTTTTCTGTTTTTACCAGTTCTTCTAATCCAACACCCAACACGTTCGCAAGATAGACCATTTCGATATCCGTAACAAAACGTTTTCCCGCTTCGATTCTCTGGATCGCGTTTTTGTCCACATCCATCCCCGCCAATTGTAGCATATCCGCAAGTTCCCGCTGGGATTTGTTCATGTTTTTTCGTAGCTTCGCCACTTGCCGTCCACATAAGTTGTTTTGTCCATCAGATGCTTTATTGATAAACATACCACACCTCCACCGACATTCTGTGCTTGTCAGCAAGGCAAGTATATGCTAAAATAGCATCATGTATGACATTCACTAAGTGTCATACAACGATTTATTGAAAATGAGGACAAACTATGATCCATCCCGAAATTTCCCCAACAGCTTATCCCTACAACCTTCTGCTGGCTGTTATCGGAAACACAGACCTGGAACTTCCCCAAAAATGGACAGCGGATATACAGGCCGGATTCGACTATGCGCTTTCCACGCTGCCGGATGAGGAGTGGGAACTGGTACAGGTGCATTATGCCCAAGGGAACAGTCTGCCGGAAACTGCCGTCATTCTGTCACTCTCCCCGGAACAGGCTGTGGAGCGAAAGAAAAAAGCGCTTCAGAAACTGCGGCTTCCCTGCCGCTGGAACTATATCCGCTATGGCATCTCAGGTTATCTGAAACACACATCTGAAGTTCAATACCGAAAAGGCTTTCGGGCAGGGTTCGCAGAAGGCCGCAAGGTGTCCCAGATTCCTCCAGCGCAGCAGGATGCCCTTCTGGATCAGCCTATCGGCTGTCTGGATCTGTCCACCCGGGCCTATAACTGTCTTGTCCGGGCCGGCTGCTGCCAGCTTCGGGATGTCGCAGCCATGAGCCGGTTTCGAATCCAGGCTACCCGAAATCTGGGTGCAAAAGGCGCAACAGAAATCGCCCGGGCAATGCTGGCCCAAGGCATCCGGGATACGGCTTGGGAGGATTTTTTAGTGTAACGAACCATACGGCCCACGTGCAGTTCAGGATCGCACGTGGGCCGTATGATTGTTCAGGCTTTCTATCCTGTCAATGTCATGCTTCCGCAGCAGTCAGGCGTGTTAATGTTTTAAAGGCTATTAAGGTCGGGTCCCTATGGGTCGATATGGAGCGTAGCGTTCGCCATGCCCGCTTCGTTATTTCTGTCCCTCCCAGAAGGGTTCCGGTTTGTCGCAGGTCTGGCAGTTGCCGCCGCAGTTGCGGGGCTTGAACTGCAGTTCCTGGCTCTTGACACTGACAGTGGTGCAGGCGGGGATGGAGTGGGTGATGAAGACGTTGGAGCCAATGACGCTGTCCCGGCCGATGACGGTGCCGCCGCCTAAGATAGAAGCACCGGCGTAGATGGTCACGTTGTCCTCGATGGTGGGATGGCGCTTTTTGCCCCGGAGGCTCTGGCCGCCCCGGGTAGTCAGGGCACCCAAAGTAACACCCTGATAGATCTTCACATGGTCGCCGATGACAGTGGTCTCGCCGATGACGATGCCGGTGCCGTGGTCAATGAAGAAGTGCTTGCCCACGGTAGCACCGGGGTTGATGTCGATGCCGGTGATGGAATGGGCATGCTCCGTCATGATCCGGGGCAGCATGGGAACGCCCAGGCTGTAGAGCACATGGGCCAGACGGTAGACGGTGATGGCGTACAGGCCGGGGTAGCAGAAGATGATCTCATCCACGCTGAAGGCGGCGGGGTCGCCGTCGAAGAAGGCCTCCACATCCGTCTGGGCCACGGCCCGGACAGCGGGAATGGCGCGGAAGAATTCCAGGCTCAGCGCCTGGGCCTTTTCCTTGGCGGCCGTTTCCTCCATGGTGCCCTTGAAGATAAGGGTCAGCTGCTTGTTCAGATTGTACATCACATCTTCGATGAGCATGGACAGGTTATGCCGTGCGTTGTAGATGCGGTAGGTCTTCTCCTTGGTAGCGCCGGGATAGATGATGCGCAGGAGCTTGGTGATCATATCAATGATGATTTCCTTATCGGGATGGCAGGTGGTATCCAGCTTGTCGATGGAGCGCCCGTGGCGGTAATCCTCCAGAATGCTGTCCACAATGCCCTCAATTTCCAGTTCAATGGGAGTCATATCCAATCCCTCCTTAATTTGTGTACCAGTTTATCATATGGATTTGCCAAAGTCAATTGACAGGAGAAGATGGGGGGAGTATAATTTCAGATATCAATTTAGAGAGATAAATAGTCGTTTATCGTTCCATCCCGTGTAGGGCGGAGGCCTGCCTCCGCCGGGCAGTTGCAATCATTGCGCGGCAAAATCGATGTAAAATGGCGGATAATTGCCAATATGGTCACACCCGGTATCGTTGGTGCCCGGCGGGGGCAGGCCCCCGCCCTACAGATTATTTTGCGATAAACGATAATTTATCTAAGGAGGTACCCATATGTCTACAATTTATACATCTGTTTCCCAGCTGATCGGCCGGACGCCGCTGCTGGAGATCACCAATATCGAAAAGACCGACAATCTGAAGGCCCGGGTGCTGGTGAAGCTGGAAGGCTTCAATCCGGCAGGTTCCGCCAAGGACCGGGTGGCCCTGAATATGATCGATGATGCCGAGACGAAGGGAATTCTGAAGCCCGGTAGCGTTATCATTGAGCCTACCTCCGGCAATACCGGCATCGGCCTGTGCAGCGTGGCAGCAGCCCGGGGCTACCGCTGCATCATCGTCATGCCCGATTCCATGAGCATGGAGCGCCGGCTGCTGATGACCGCCTTCGGCGGCGAGCTGGTGCTGACACCCGGTGCGGAAGGGATGTCCGGTGCCATCGCCAAGGCGGAGGAGCTCCAGGCCCAGCTGCCCGGCAGCTGGATCGCAGGCCAGTTCGTGAACCCCGCCAATCCGGAGGCTCATTACCGCACCACCGGTCCGGAAATCTGGGAGGATACCGACGGGAATATGGATATCTTTGTGGCGGGCATCGGTACCGGCGGCACCATCACAGGCACGGGACGGTATCTGAAGGAGCACAACGCCAATGTGAAGGTCGTAGGTGTGGAGCCTGCGGATTCTCCCCTGATCACCCAGGGCCATGCAGGCCCCCACGGCATCCAGGGCATTGGCGCAAACTTCATTCCCGAGATTCTGGACACCGCCGTGCTGGATGAAGTGGTCACTGTCACCACAGAGCAGGCCTATACCGCAGGCCGCCGTCTGGGTAAGGAAGAGGGTGTCCTGGCAGGCATTTCCGCAGGTGCGGCCCTTCATGTAGCCCTGGAACTGGCAAAGCAGGAGGAAAACGCAGGCAAAACCATCGTGGCCCTGCTGCCCGATTCCGGCGAACGGTATCTGACCACACCCATGTATCAAGTGTAAATTGTAGTTTATCTTCGTAGGGGAGGGTCTTGACCCTCCCGCTCAAATTGCGAAGCAATTTGGGATTTCCCAAAGGGAAATAATGGTTTTATCGCCTGCGGCGATGTAATTTTGTTTCTCAAAATTACCGGGAGGGTCAAGACCCTCCCCTACGATAAGTGCGATAAACGATAATTTATCTCCGAAAAAACAGCAAAGCGGCTGTGGCAGAGTTGCCACAGCCGCTTACCGTTTTGCTTGCTTATTCCTCGAACTCCAGAACGTCCTGGAACTTTTCCTTGAAGATGTTGAAGACAGCTTCTAAGACAGCTTCGTCTTCCACAGCCAGATAGTTCTCAGTCTCCTCGTCCACAGGCTCCACGGCCAGAATGACGACCTCGTTGTCATCCTCGTCCACGGGCATCAGCACCAGGTATTCGGTGCCTTCGTAGTCGATGCAGTCCAGATATTCGAATTCCACATCCTGACCATTCTCGTCAGTCAGAGTGAGGATGCTGACTTCCTCTTCTTCGGGCAGCAGGTTTTCATTTTCCATGGGATTACCTCCAGAATTGTATGATATTCTAAGCTGATTATATCCGAAAGACAGGAGAAAAGCAAGAGCGGAAAACACATTTCCGGCGGGAGTCTTGAAATGATTGTGTATCTATGATAAACTGTTAAAATATGACATCAAATCTGAGGAAGTAGGTCCTTTTATGAAGAAAGTTTTATTGGCGCTGGCGCTGGTGAGTCTGCTGCTGTGCGGCTGCGGAAGGACAGAGGCTCCGGAGAAAATAGAGGCTCCCGCAGAAACCAACGCAGTGGAGACAGTCCCGGAGGCTACCGTCCCTCCCGATGGAAACCCCAATGACGTAACCTGCAAGGGCAGCTACAGTGGTGAGGTCACAGCTTCCACCGTGGTGGCTTCGGCGGGAGATGCCAAGCTGACAGCCGGAGAGCTGCAGGTCTGGTACTGGGCCCGGGTGGGGCAGTACCGTCAGGCCGGAATGGAAATTGCTCCGGATTTTGACCGTCCCCTGGACCCCCAGGTCTGTGAGATCGATGACAGCGTGGCTTCCTGGCAGCAGTATTTCCTGCGGGAAGCACTGGATTCCTGGCATACGGCCCAGGCCCTGCTTACTCACAGCCAGACCGTTCCTCTGCCCACAGAGGAGGCGTATCAGCCTGTTCCTCAAAATTATGAGGAATACATGACCGGGATGCCGGCCACGAAATTCCTTTACGGTTACAATGAATTCTATTCCCCCAATTCCATGCATCAGGAATTTCTGGATACCCTGCCGGATACCCTGACAGAGCTGTCCGGAGATAAGGGCTACAGCAGTGTGGCGGATATGGCCCGGAAGGCCTTTGGTACCGGAGAAGCGGAGCTGAATGCCATGGCCCGGCTGTTCAACCAAGGCTACATGTATTTCACCCAGCTGACTTATGGTGTGACCGGTAGTGGAGAATCGGAGCTGTCCGGTGACAGCTGTGTGGATGTACGCCACATCCTGCTGGAAACGGAAACCCAGGCAGAGGAATTGCTGAAAACCTGGAAAAAGAATTTGTCCACCGAATCCGCCTTTGCGGATCTGGCCTATAAGCAGTCCAGAGATACCGGTTCCGCCTGCAACGGCGGCCTGTACCGGGGGATCCGGGAGGAGCAGCTGATGGATGCCCTGGTGCCCTGGTGCTTTGATCCTGCCCGTCAGGCGGGCGATACCACCGTGATCTCTGCGGAGGACGGTGTCCATGTTCTCTATTTCTGCGGCAGTACGCCCATCGCGCAGGCGGAAGCGGAAGCAGGCCTTCTGCGGCAGCAGCAGGCGGAGCTGATCGGGCAGGCAAAGGCAGAGTGCCCCATGGAGGTCACTTACAGCGCCATTCTTTTGGGCAGCGGCGAAGGCACCGTGTCCGCAAGCGACCTTCTGTATCCTGATATCGCCCATGAGCGATACCCGGAGATCCCCCTGTATCTGCAGCAGGACTACGGCAATACCATGTACGGCGGCTGGCTGCTGCGGACCAACGGCTGCGGCATTACCTCCATGGCCATGGTCGCAAGCTATTTTGCGGATGCGGATCTGACACCCCCGGAAATGTGTGCCCGGTTTGGCCGCTACAGCTTCCGCAATGGCACCGACGGCCAGATCTTCCAGAAGGAAGGCCCGGCACTTGGTTTCTTTGTCCGAGAAAAGACCTATGACCCCAAGGTGGCCAAGGCGGCCCTGGAGGAAGGACAGATCGTAATTTCCATCCAGCACAACGGCTACTGGACCCGGGGCGGTCACTACATTGTGCTGGAAGACATTGATGAAGAGGGCATGATCCAGGTCCGGGATTCCAACCTCTATAACTACCGCCGCATCAGCGCCCACGCAAATGACCGCCATACCTGGGGCAGCATCACCAGCGCCGGTTCCGGCTACTGGATCTTCGAGGATAAGACTACTTACATCCCCGCATGCCAGCGCTGCGGCACACCGGAAGTGGCCAAAGGAAATCCTCTGACAGAAGCTTACCTTTGTGAGAGATGCAGACCCGCCATGCTCAGAAGGGATGTTTATCTGACGCACAACACATAACAACATGGCAAAGAGGGCAGCTCAGGAATGAGCTGTCCCCTTTTCTTATAAACATAAGGATACCGGATATCCTCCCTTTATGCTTTTGCGATGTCTTTGATAACCTCTCCCGCCAAAATCAGACCTGCCGTACCGGGGACGAAGGCCACGCTGCCGGGGATCTGGCGTTTTCCCAGGGCGGCGGCTTCCTCTTCCCAGCCGGTGGGTGTCAGAGCTTCCTCTTTGGAGTAGACCACCTTCAGGTGCCTGATGCCCCGTTTGCCCAGCTCCTTGCGCATGACCCGGGCCAGAGGGCACATGGTGGTTTTGGAGATATCGGACACCTCAAAGGCCGACGCGTCCAGCTTGTTGCCGGTGCCCATACAGCAGATGATGGGTGTCCCCGATGCGTTGGCCCGTTCTACCAAGGCCAGCTTCCCGGTGACGGTATCGATGGCATCGACGATATAATCATACTGCGTAAAGTCAAATTTATCCGCCGTCTCCGGGGTATAAAATACCGGATAGGTCCGCACTACGCAGTCCGGGTTGATATCCAGGATCCGCTGCTTTGCCGCTTCAACCTTGGGCAGGCCCACAGTGGAATGGGTGGCCAGGATCTGGCGGTTGATGTTGGTAATGCTCACCACATCGCTGTCGATAACATCGATCTGGCCGATGCCGCTGCGGGCCAGGGCCTCCACGGTATAGCCGCCTACGCCGCCGATGCCGAACACCGCCACCCGGGCCTTCTGTAAGCGCTCCACGCCTTCGGTCCCCAGCAGCATCTGGGTCCGCAGAAATTGTACGTGCATAATCTGTCCTCCTGAGGAGTTTTTTCTTTAGTATGTGCCGAAAAGCAGAAATTATCGTTTATCTGTCGAATTCTATACGTCACTGTAGGGCGGGGTCATGACCCCGCCGACACACTTCCGATATGCATCCGGCATCATATTTCTGCAGCACGACACCCAAAAGCATCAACCGTTACCCGACAATATTCGTTACCGGGTCGGCGGGGTCAGTGACCCCGCCCTACAACAGTTCGTGCAATAAATTACAATTTATCCCATCAAAAACACCTGCAAAAAAGCGGCTTTGGAATGTTCCGAAGCCGCTTTTCATATTAGTCCTCGATCCTGCGGATGTCCGCGCCCAGGGCTGTGAGCTTTCTGACCAGATGCTCGTAGCCACGTTCGATAAAGTGGATATGCTCCACATAGGTCACGCCTTCCGCAGCCAGGCCCGCGATGACCAGCGCCGCGCCGGCCCGCAGGTCGTGGGCACAGACGGTAGCACCGTACAGTCCGCTGACACCGGTGACGGTAGCTGTCTTGCCGCTGATCTTAATATTGGCACCCATGCTCTCCAGCTCCGTGCAGTAACCAAAGAAGCGGGTCTCATAGACACTCTCCGTCAGGCGGCTGACACCGCCCGCCAAAGCCATACAGACGCAGACCTGAGCCTGCATATCCGTGGGGAAGCCGGGATAGGGACGGGTCTTGACGGTAGTCTTGCGCAGAGGGCCGCTGCGGATGATGCGGATGGAGTCATCATAGTTGATGACCTTCGCACCCATTTCCTGCAGCTTGGAAGTGATGCAGTCCATGTGTTTGGGGATCACGTTCTGCACCAGCACGTTGCCGCCGGCGGCGGTAACGGCTGCCATGTATGTACCGGCCTCGATCTGGTCGGGGATGATGGCATAGGTACCGCCCCGCAGGGAATTAACGCCCCGGATCTTGATGGTATCGGTACCGGCGCCGGTAATCCGGGCACCCATGGTATTCAGGAAGTTGGCCAGGTCCACGATGTGGGGCTCCTTGGCCGCTGTCTCGATGATGGTCTGGCCGGGGATCAGGCAAGCCGCCAGCATAATGTTGACAGTAGCACCTACGGACGCCATATCCAGGCAGATGCGCTGGCCGTGGAGGCCATCCTCACTGGGCTCCAGTGCTACATATTCTTCTGTTTCATCCACCGAGGCACCCAGCATTTCAAAGCCCTTGATGTGCTGGTCGATGGGGCGGGAGGCGAAATTGCAGCCGCCAGGCAGGGCCACATGGGCTTTGCCGAAACGGCCCAGCAGCGCGCCCATCAGGTAGTAGCTGGCGCGCATTTTCTTAACAAGGTCCGCATCCGGTTCGGTACACTGGACCTCAGAGCAGTCGATTTCGACCACATTACGTTCGGGAGATACGATCTTCGCGCCCATCCGGTCCAGGATGCTCATTAAGATCCGGACATCGGAAATATTGGGCACATTCTCAATACGGCACTTACCGCTGACCAGCAGCGCCGCAGGCAATATTGCCACGGCCGCGTTTTTCGCGCCGCTGATGGTAACGGTGCCGTTCAACGGCTTACCGCCATGGATCTCATATCTGGCCAAGGAATATCCTCTCCTTGTGATGATTTCAATAACAGTTGTGCATACCTTGCTAGGATAGTATATCACACAACGCAAATTATGTAAAGTCCAAAATCCCGGACAGCTTTTTGTGCAGGTATGTTGGTAAATTATCGTTTAGCGGCGAGTCGCCGCTGACAATGGCGTGACTGGCGGCTGTCTTAAAATCCACCACCAATGGGTGGGCAGCCCGATACGATACCATTTTATATTGAACTTCATTATAAAAGTGTCTCGAATCGGGTCACCCACCCGAAGGGGATGGATGTGGAAGCAGGTTACAGTCCCGCCATTATCCGCGGGCATTGCCCGCTAAACGACTATTTACCGCCGCAAACCCTTGGGATAATGGTTCTTCAGCACCCGGCCATCGCCTTTGGCCCAGCCGATGGAATAGCTGTCAGCCTTCACCAGGCACCAGCCTTTGACCTTGGAGGGCACCACATCCCCATGGATGTAGGCCTTCATCTCTTCGGACTCTGCCGGGAAGCTTTGGCTGTTGGTGCAGTCCTTCAGCCACAGGGCCAGAGCATGGGCCGGTTCGAAGCGGTCCTTTTTCACAGTGCCCAGCTCCAGGCCGGGGCGCATCACCTTCAGCCGGGAAATGTCCGGCATTTCCTCCGGGACCCAGAACAGGTTCTGTCCAAAGGATACCGCCTTGCCCTTCGGAAGCGCGATGCCCATTTCTTTGGCGAAGTCGGACCATTCCTTCGGAAGCTTTTCGCCTTTGACCAGGGGGATGTCTTCCGCTTCTCCTCCGGTTTTGCGCAGAACTGCCGCGAAATGCCCTTCCCCCAGCAGCTTATGGGGCCACATCCGGTGACCGCCGTTCTCCACAGGGACGAACCAGGGAGCTTCCAGGGTTTCCGCTTCAAACTCCGGATGCTCCGCCAGGAAATTGGCTACTGCTTCCTCATCCTCCTCCGGGGCGAAGGTGCAGGTGGAGTACACCAGCCGTCCGCCGGGCCGCACCAGCCGGGCTGCGGAATCCAATATCTCTGCCTGCCGCCGGGCGCACATCTCCACAGTCTCCTGGCTCCAGTCGGTGACGGCAGCTTCCTCCTTGCGGAACATGCCTTCCCCGGAACAGGGGGCATCCACCAGCACCCGGTCAAAATAACCGGAGTACTTTTTCGACAGGTTGGCCGGGTGTTCATTGGTCACCAGTGCATTGGCCACCGCCATGCGCTCAATATTCCGGGACAGGATCTTTGCCCGTTTCGGATTGATCTCATTGCACAGCAGGAAGCCATCTCCACCCATCCGGCCTGCGATCTGGGTAGTCTTACCGCCGGGGGCAGCACAGAGGTCGCACACACGTTCCCCCGGCTGGGGGTCCAGCAAAGCGACAGGTGCCATGGCACTGGCCTCCTGTAGATAGTATACGCCTGCCTCATGGTAAACGTGCAGTCCGGGCCGGGACTCCGGGTCATAGTAAAAGCCTGACTGCTCCCAGGGTACCGGATCTCCCACAAAGGGCAGCACAGGCCGTTCCCCCTTCAGAGGGTTAAACCGCAGGGCCACCGCCCGGGGCCGTTCCAGGCTTTTTAAAAAATCCTCATATTCTTCGCCCAACTGGGCCTTCATTCGGGTCAAAAACGCATCGGGAAGCATAAAAAAACTCCAATCTATGTCTGTTGGAGTCATTATAGCACAGAGAAACGTATTTTTCCACCGCAATCATGGAGCAGCTGGGAATTTATCGTTTATCGCACTGGCGCGGCAGCGCCCAAGGCTTCCCCCGGGGGGAAGCTGTCATGAATCTTTGATTCATGACTGATGAGGAATGCGGGCAGTAATCTTTCGATTTGTACACACTATCAGACTTATTCCAGATTGTAACTGCACGCCATCCCTCATCCGACCTCACTTCGTTCGGCCACCTTCCCCCCGGGGGAAGGCTTTACCCCTGCATCACTTCTTAGATAAACCACAATTTATACAAACATCCACACAAAAAATCCCGCGCCGGGAATCGGCACGGGATCTTGGAAGCAATTTTAGAAGTCGGTACAGTTATTCTCTTTGTTGAAGCCGCCTTCGAAGCCGATCATCAGGCCGCCGGCTTCGGCATAGAAGCTGCACAGGGCGGTGGTGGGCTCGATGGTGACCCGGGTGTTGGGGAACTGGGCCAGGACGGCATTGGCCAGGTCTTTGGCCTGCTGCTCACCGAAGCAGTGGGCGATGCGCAGCTGGGCGCCGTCGTAGAAGCCCCGTTCCTTCATCATCTCCACCAGAGTCTCGGTGGCCTTCTTGGCGCCACGGGGCTTATGTACCGGGGTGATCATGCCGCCCTTCACATCACCGCAGACCCGGATACCCAGCATGCCGGCGATCTTGGCCACAGCCATGGAGGTCCGGCCGTTCCGGGCCAGATTCATCATGGATTCCAGACAGAACAGGATGTGGGTATGGTTGTGATACTCGATGGCCTTTTCCTTGATAGTCTCAAAATCCAGGCCCTGCTCGGCCAGCTCGATGACCTTCTCATTCAGGAAAGCCTGCTGGGGACCGGCAGTGAGGGTGTTGAAAATAAAGGCCTGCTTACCGGGATTCTCTTCCATGTAGACCCGGGCTGCTTCGCAGGCGGCGTTGTAGCTGCCGGACAGGCCCTTGGACATGGTGGTGCCGAAGACCATGTCCGCACCGTCGAAGGCTTCCAGCCACTCGCCCACATTGGGGCAGGAGGAGCCGGAGGTGCCTTTATGATTCTTCAGATCTTCCACCATCTGGGCCAGGTCCAGATCCAGGTCATCCACATATTCCTTGGCTGCCCGAACCTTCATGGGGACACTGACGAAATGGGGATTGGCCATGGACAGCACATTGGAGGAAGAATCGGATACGATTTTATAATTCATGACGATACCTCGTTTTTATCTCTTTTGCATCGGTTTTTCGATAACCTATACTATATTACCAGCATTCTCAAATAATGTCAAGAAAATCTTATCACAAGTTTTTTCATTGACATTTCATCGGTTTTTCGATATAATGACCCAAGGTGATTACGATGAAACAAGAAACCAAACAGCAGATCGCCGATTCCATCAAGGATTTCCGTCTGCCCCGCTATAATGAGATCCCCAACGTGGGCCTGTATCTGGAACAGGCTACCAAATATGTTGGCGAATATCTGGCCCCCCTGGGCGAATATACCCTGACCCCCTCCATGATCAGCAACTACGTCAAGAAGGGGCTTATCGCCAACCCCGTGAAGAAGCAGTACGGCCGGGAGCACATCGCCTATCTGTTCTTTATCGCTGTGGCCAAGAGCGTACTGTCTCTGGATGCCCTGACGGGCTTCATCAAGCTGCAGCAGCAGACCTACACCCTGCCCAAAGCCTACGACTATTTCGCCGGAGAACTGGAAAACCTGCTCCAGTTCACCTTCGAGCTGAAGGACACCATGGAGATGGTGGGCGAGGACAACACCGACGAAAAGCGGCTGCTCTACACCTGCATCGTAGCCGCTGTGCAGAAGGTCTATCTGGAAAAGTGTCTGGAAGCCATTGCACGGGAAGAGGATTGAATTTTGAACCAGGAGGACGGATGGTCCTCCTGGTTTTTGTTTCCAGTGCGTAAATTATCGTTTATCTATCGAATTCCATACACCACTGTAGGGGAGGATTTCCAATCCTCCCTCAACCTTTCCATAACTGAGTGTTTCGATTTTTCCAAAACAGATGCCCATCACGTTGATTTAGGTGCTCAATTATCGTTACATTTAGGGCGGATTAAAAATCCGCCCCTACAGAGATAATGCTCAACTAAACTACAATTTCCCACCCCATTCTCTTAGGGTTATCATTGACTTTTCCGCTACTTTGTGAAATAATGTATAGGTTAAATTATAGACACAAGAGAGGATCATTGATCATGATGCAATCCAGAACACATAACTGCGGTGAGCTGCGTCTGACGGACGCCGGCAAGACCGTTACCATCGTCGGCTGGATGGAGAACGTCCGTGAGGTCGGCGCAAACTTTGCCTTTGTCGTCCTGCGGGACTTCTACGGCACCACCCAGGTCGTTATTGAAACCGAAGAGATGATGAAGGCCGTCAAGGGTCTGAACAAGGAAACCACCATCTCCGTCACCGGTACCGTCCGGGAGCGCGAGAGCAAGAACAAGAAGCTGGCCACCGGTGAGATTGAGGTCGTTCCCGAGAAGATCGAGGTACTGGGCAAGTGCCGCCACAACCAGCTGCCCTTTGAGATCAACAAGTCCAAGGACGCTGACGAGAACACCCGCCTGAAGTACCGCTTCCTGGACCTGCGCAACCCCGCTGTTAAGAGCAACATTGTCCTGCGCTGCCAGGTGGTCGCCGAGCTGCGCCGCCTGATGACTGAGAAGGGCTTCCTGGAGATCACCACCCCCATTCTGACCGCCTCCTCCCCCGAGGGTGCCCGTGACTATCTGGTTCCCGCCCGGAACCATCCCGGCAAGTTCTATGCCCTGCCCCAGGCTCCCCAGCAGTTCAAGCAGCTGCTGATGACCGCCGGCTTCGACAAGTACTTCCAGATCGCCCCATGCTTCCGTGACGAGGATGCCCGTGCCGACCGTACTCCCGGCGAATTCTATCAGCTGGATATGGAGATGGCCTTCGCTTCCCAGGACGACGTTCTGTCCACCCTGGAGGATGTGCTGCTGCCCGTCTTCCATAAGTTCGGCAAGTATGAGCGTGTTTCCACCGCTCCCTTCCGCCACATTCCCTTCAACGAGGCCATGGAGCGCTACGGCTCCGACAAACCCGACCTGCGTATCGACCTGGAGGTCCAGGACATCACTGCCGAGGTTCAGGGCTGCGGCTTCGGCCCCTTCGAGGGCAACACCGTTAAGGCTGTCGTAGTAGACAACTTCGCCCAGGCCCGTAAGTGGATCGACAAGCTGCTGGCCGACGTGGAAGTCCAGACCGGCAACAAGGCCTGCTGGGTCAAGGTGGACGATAATGGCAATCTGACCGGCGGCGTTTCCAAGTTCCTGCAGGAGTGCGCTCCCGCATTGACTGAAAAGCTGAACCTGAAGCCCGGCAGCTTCGTCTGCATGGCGGCCGGCAAGAAGGCTGCCGCCCAGAAGACCGCAGGCGTTATCCGCACCCTGCTGGGCAAGCGTGTCCCCGGCCACTTCGATGAGGAGCAGTACGCTATCTGCTGGATCGTGGACTTCCCCATGTACGAGATGGGCGAAGAATCCGGCGAGCTTGAATTCTGCCACAATCCCTTCTCTATGCCCCAGGGCGGTATGCAGGCCCTGCTGGATGCCGAGGGCGACGTGGATAAGCTGCTGGCCATCAACGCCAACCAGTATGACCTGGTGGTCAATGGCTACGAGTCCGCTTCCGGCGCTGTCCGTAACCACGACCCCGAGATCATGGTCAAGGCCTTCCAGATGGTTGGCCTGGGCGAAGAGGACGTGAAGGCCAAGTTCCCCGCCATGTACAACGCCTTCACCTACGGCGCACCTCCCCACGCAGGTGCCGCTCCCGGTGTTGACCGTCTGATCATGCTGCTGACCGGCGAGGAATCCATCCGCGAGGTCATCACCTTCCCCATGAACAAGAACGCCCAGGACCTGATGATGGGTGCCCCCACTGCTGTGGACAAGTCCCAGCTGGACACCGTCCACATTGCCCTGATCGAAGAGTAATTCCGATATCTGCACCCCGCCGGCCCCGGCGGGGTGTTCTGTTTCCCATGCAGATAAACTATCGTTTATTGCACCATCGAAACGTGGATGTCATTGCGAGCCAGTGCGCACACTGGCGTGGTGACCGAAGGGAATGCCTGTGGTGCAATCCCCTCCAAATGTCCGCGCAGAAGCATAAAACGGTAGCAACCGCAAACTTGCAGGGGATTGCCACGTCGGCCTTTGGCCTCCTCGCAATGACATGTGTTTTTCGTTTCTGCACAGCTAAACTAAATTTTATTTCCCACCCCATGCAACCAACGTCGATTTTTGCCGACTATATATAGGAAGGGAGGTTTTCTCATGGAAGACGAACGCATCGTTTCCCTGTACTGGGACCGGGATGAACGGGCCATACGGGAGACGGAAAAGAAATATGATCGGTACCTGACCAAGATCGCATACAATATTTTAAATAACATGGACGACAGCCGGGAAAGTGTCAACGACACCTATCTCGCCGCCTGGGATTCCATGCCGCCCCACAGGCCCTCCATCCTGTCCGGCTACTTAGCCAAACTGACACGGCGCATCTCCATCGACTGCTTCCGCTACCGCACCCGGGACAAGCGGCTTGCTTCGGAGTACGCCATTTCCCTCAGCGAGCTGGGGGACTGTGTTTCCGGAGGCAACACCACAGAGGAGCTGGTGAACGTTAAGCTTCTGGCCGATGCCATCGGCATCTACCTGCGGCTGCAAAGTGAAGAGGCCCGGAATGCCTTTATCGGACGGTATTACTTTCTGGACCCTCTCAAGGAAGTAGCCGCCTACTGCGGCATGTCGGAAAGCAAATGCAAAAGTCTGCTGCACCGGACCCGCCTGGGTCTGAAAGCGTATTTGGAAAAGGAGGGACTCTGGGTATGACCGCCGAACAGCTTCACGATGCTCTGACCCTGCTCCCGGCAGATTTGGTAGCAGAAACTGACCGTCTCCGCTGCCCCAGAGCCAAAACGATTCCCTGGAAGCGCCTTTGCGCCATGGCCGCCTGTTTTGCCCTGGTTCTGGGCTGCGGCTGGTATAGCCTGCTACTCTTCGGCCCGAAGGGCGGCAGCACGGAGCAGGCTACTATGGCCGCCCAGGAGATGATGAATGAAAGTTCCGCCGTTGCAGAGCCCGCCGCCCCGGCTCCCGCGGAAGCCCCGGCGGAAGAAGAGCGGGCCATGGAGGATACCGTCACCGGTACCGGCGCGACAAGCCATCTGCACTTAGAGATTGACCACGCCCACCACCCGGCAGAGGCCTCGGAGCCCGAAGAATCCAACGGCTGGTGCGGCAACATGATGGTCACCGTAACCCTGGACACCATGACCTATACCCTCTCCGGCACCTATGCGGTAACGTTGACAGACATTCTCTATCATCTGGACTATTCCCCCGATGCCCTGTGCCGCTGCGCGGCGGAATTCACCGTAGATACGGAAATGGGCCAGGGCTACCAAGTCAACCTGACCGAATACTTCGTCCGCCACGATGCCGGTCAGGCCAGCCTGACTGAAGAACAGGCCGCCGCCCTCCGTGCCATTATTGAAACACTCGAATAATATCCACCGCCCTGTCCATCACCGGCAGGGCGGTAACATTATCGTTTATCGCAAAAAACAATCGCCAACTCCGTAGGGGAGGGGCAATGCCCCTCCCCTACGATAGATATGTTTATTAGCCAGACAAACGACTATTTCCCTTCCCAAATAAATTCCCAAACCCTGTTTAACCTCCGGAAAACCTGTCTATACTCAGCTTCGGAGGTGCTTATCAATGAGCGACAACAAAAGACACAGCAACGGTAAGGGCTACTACATAGCCCTGATCCTGTGTGCGGCAGCCATCGGGATTACAGGCTATGTGTATTACCGCAACGCAAACGAAATCCAGGAGGTATCCCTGGAGGAGACCTATGAGGATGTTCTCGTAGGCACCCTGGGTACGGAGGATGTGGCCGTCATCGCCACCCAGCCCCAGACCCAGCCCGTCACACCGGGCACGCCCGGGACTACGGAGACGACTGCCCCCGCTCCCACGGAGAAAAAGGTGCTGAAGACCATGTCCCCCGTGGCCGGGGAGCCAATTTTCGGCTATTCCATGGAGGCTCTGAGCTATAACCAGACCACCCGGGACTGGCGGGTCCACAATGGCGTGGATCTGGCAGCAGAAGACGGGGCCCAGGTCTGTGCCGCCGCAGACGGCGAGGTCTACACTGTCTATGAAGACGACACCCTGGGGCACACCGTGGTGATCCGCCACACCGGCGGCTATACCACCCGGTATTCTTCCCTTGCGGAGACCATCGCCGTAAAGGCCGGGGATACCGTCACCATGGGCCAGGTCATCGGCTACGCCGCCGACAGCGCCATCGTAGAGAGTACCCTGGGCAGCCATGTGCATTTCAGCGTCAGCCACCAGGATGAACCCATGGACCCCGCCGAGTTCCTGGCCCTGGGACAGGAATAAACCAAGCTTCTTCTCTTCTTTCCTCTTTGACCGGGCCATAGCCCAAAAAACACCGCCGAAAATTCGGCGGTGTTTTTCAGCGTGTCGAAAAACCATGTCATTGCGAGCCAGTGCGCACACTGGCGTGGCAATCTCCCCGGATTTCAGAACATTTTCCTCCTGAAATCGAGAGTTTTTACTTCTTTTTAGGAGATCGCCACACCAGTCTGAGGACTGGTTCGCGATGACATCTGATTTTTAAAACTTTTTCTGTTCCCTTACTGTACGACCATTTCCATAACATCGAACGTCACGCCAAACAGGTCAAACAGCGGCTGGCTGTCATTGCCAAAATCGTAATAATTTCCCTCGGACATCCAGGCTCCGCAGCCATCCACCGCCAGCGCAATGGTTTTTCGGCTGCCATCCTCCATTTCCATATCCAGCATGGCGGCAAAGGGACATCCGAAGCCGCCCAGTGCAAACTTACCAGCGGATAGCATCCCCTCCAGAGCATCCAGAGCCGCCGGGTCTGTCAGCGTAACCTCCTTATCGCCCTTACGAAGCACAGCCGAGGTCAGACCGGTGATCTGCTCCGGCAGAACGCCGCCCTCCTGCCAGCCTGCCTCCCGGGCGGTTTGGGCGCAGAGAGCATACAGGTCCGCAGCATCCTCCGCCTTCACCCGGCCCAGGGCATAGACCAGTTCCCCGGAATCCACGAACTCCCAGATCTCACCGTTGTATTCCACCATCAGGCCCACGGTCTTATCACCTTTGATCCACCATTCGTCGGAGTAGATGGCACCGGTAGCCTTTTCGAAGGCGGCCACAGCGGCTTCCTGGTCCTCGATCACCGCATACTGCCAGTGTCCCACTTCCGTAGGCACGATGCCTACGCAGACTTTCCCGTCCACGCTCCGGTCCATCAAAAGGGCCTGCGGTTCGGTGGGGGCCACAGTCGTTTCTGCCGCCGGTTCTGTAAATTCCGCAATAACAGGTGCGGTAGTCGCCAAAGTCTCCCGGATCTCTTCCTTGCAGCCCGCCAATCCCAGCAGCAGACACAATGCAAGGCCTCCGCACAAAAGCTTCTTTTTCATATCCTGACCTGCTTTCTATATTAATTATTTATGTTTATTTGTAAGTACGGTAATGTCCTTTTCTTGCGTCGCCAAGAAAAGGACCAAAAGAAGGCGACTTAAGGGGACATTCCGAAAAGGCATGTCCCCTTAAGAAACCCCTGCGCCGCATCGCCGACCGGTGTCCAAAAATGTTCCGATTTTTGAACACCTACCACTCAAAAACTTACAAGCTTTTTCACGGTAGACTTTCGAAAATCGGGACATTTTCGGAAGTCGGATGGCGTTGCGGCGGGAGGGGTACATAGGGGAGGGTGGTGCTCCGCGCAGCGAATCAGAAATATATATGATTGCCAGTGGCAATCATTCCATAATTTTGCCTTTTCGAAGCGCCTCCCCTATGCCGATTTCTTTGGTTACTTTCTTGTTCGGTACAAGAAAGTAACATTTCCGCACTTCCATACCTTGCAAAAAGGTATAGTTTCATAATACCACAGGAAACTGCATTCCGCAAGGAAGCCCCGCCAATCTTAAGACATTTTTAAACCCGAAAAGCCGCGTTTTCCTATTTAGCATTTTGCATTTACCCTTTATCATTTCCGAATGTTGTGTAGTCTGCTGGAATGTTGCCCAAAAAATTGTGTGTTTTGCACAGGAAAACAAGTGTCCGTCAGCCATTTTACACAATTTTGCATTCTGACGAAAATATTCATTGCATAAACGGTTGGTTTCATGTATAATGTCGTTATTGCGGTGCCAAGCACCCCTACTGTTAATTGCGCGGAAGGCTGACCCCCTTCCCGAAAGGAGTCTGAACATATGTATACCGTTAATTCCATCCGTAACATCTGCCTGCTGGGCCATAGCGGCAGCGGCAAGACCGCTTTGGCTGAGAGCTTACTGTACATGACCGGTGCCATCGACCGTATGGGCAAGAATGCCGACGGCAACACCGTTAGCGACTACGATCCCGAAGAGATCAAGCGCCATATCTCCATCTCCACCTCCGTCATTCCCGTGGAGTATAACAACTTCAAGATCAACATTCTGGACACCCCCGGTGCTTTCGACTTCTCCGGCGCAGCCATGGAAGCCCTGCGCGCCGCTGATGCAGCCATTCTGGTCTGCTCTGCCAAGGACGGCATCACCGTCGGCTTCGAGAAGGCCTGGAAGTACTGCGAAGAGCGCAATATGCCCCGTTTCGTCTACATCTCCAAGGTAGACGAGGACAACTCCGACTACAACGCCACCTTCGAAGCCCTGCGTGAGAAGTACGGCAACAAGATCGCTCCTGTGGTCGTGCCCATCTGGGACTCCGCCAAGAAGGTCACCGGCATCATCGACGTGCTGAACAAGCGCGCCTACGAGATGCAGAAGCTGAAGCGCGTTGAGATCAACCTGCCCGATGACAAGCTGTCCGTCGTTGACGAGTTCAGCTTCTCCCTGAAGGAAGCCGTTGCCGAGACCGACGAAGAGCTGATGGAGCGCTTCTTCGAGACCGAGGGCGAGGACTTCACCTACGCCGAAATGATCAACGGCCTGCACACCGGTGTCAAGGAGCTGAGCCTGTTCCCCGTTCTGTGCGGCTCCGGTGTTACCTGCCTGGGCTCCCTGATGCTGATGGACCAGATCATCAACCTGCTGCCCAACCCCGAGCAGGGCAACTACCACAAGGCTACCACCGCTGACGGCAAGACCGAAGAGTTCGTTGTCTCCGCCGGTGGCGTTCCCTCCGCATTCGTCTGGAAGACCGTTTCCGACCAGTACGGCAAGTACTCCTACGTCAAGGTCCTGTCCGGCGAGATCACTCCCGATACCGTTCTGGTCAACTCCCGTACCGGTGAGACCGAGAAGCTGGGCCGTATGTACA
>JAFVPA010000032.1 GCA_017505505.1 Oscillospiraceae bacterium
GTCAGGAACTCCCAGCTCCAGGCAATGGCTTCTCTCTTGAAGTAATCGCCGAAGGAGAAATTGCCCAGCATCTCAAAATAGGTGCCGTGGCGGGCAGTCTTGCCGATGTTCTCAATATCACCGGTACGGATGCACTTCTGGCAGGTGCAGACACGGCGGCGGGGAGGCTCCACCTCGCCCTTGAAGTAGGGCTTCATGGGGGCCATGCCGGAGTTGATCAGCAGCAGGGACTTATCGTTCTGAGGGATCAGAGAAAAGCTGGGCAGACGCAGATGCTCCTTAGACTCGAAAAAGCTCAGGAACATCTCGCGCAGTTCGTTTACGCCATAAGGCTTGGGATTCATGGTCAATTACCTCCAATGATTTATTGTCATTGCGAGGAGGCCAAAGGCTGACGTGGCAATCTCCCGGTTACTTCCGGGATGCCCGATAGAACCGGGGGATTCCCACGCCAGTCTGCGGACTGGCTCGGAATGACATAATAAAAAAATAAACCTCGCCCCAAAGATAGGGGCGAGGAAATATACTCGCGGTACCACCCTAATTCGCCTGCAGGAAACAGGCATCTTAGACGCTCTGTAACGGGAGCACCCGTCCCGGTCCTCCCGGGCAACGACAGGAAGTGGCGCGCAGAGATGTGCCTGAGGGCTTCCACCTGTCCCCTCTCGCTGAATGGCCATTCCACTGCTTGGTTTCCCCAATGTTTTTGCATATCCATTGTATTCTAGCACAATTGGAGAAAAAGTCAATGGTCTATTCAGAAAAAAAACGTTTATTCAGCACTTTCTGGTGGTCAAAGGGTTCGTCCTTCTCCGGATCAAAGGGGCGCACGATCAGCTTGGGCGCTGTGGGAAGCTTTGGCAGCTTTTCCCCGGGAAATACCACCAATTCCAGTTCCAGACCAAACTCCGTCCTCTCTATCCGGCAGTCCAGGATGCTGGACCAATAGTGCAGATGCTCTCCCAGAATGGACATTTCCAAATTGCCCTGCTTCACGGTATCGATATCCACCAGCTTGGGGGACCGGCAGCCGCAAGGGCATGGCATCGTTTGCAGGCGGCCACGGTCTCCTACGGCAAACCGCAGAGACGGGTGGGCTTTGGGAGACAGGACCACACGGCCAATTTCTCCCTGAGGAAGCACCTTGCCTTCTTCATCAACGATATCCACTTCGTATTCCTCGCTGCGGATATGGACCCCATCCACAAGCTGGCAGGTAAAGCCGCTGATCACCGCACCGACTCCCGGGTCAAAGCAGCCCCAGGCCATACAGTCCAGACCCTGCCGTACCCCATTGACCATCCAGGTGGTGGTAGGATATCCGGCCATAAGAACATTGCGGACATACAGGGGTATCCCCATCTTCTTCGCCAGTTTGCTCAGTCCCAGCAGCATCAGCGGTGTTCCCACGATGCAGCTGCATTTGGTGAGGAATGCCGTTTTCAGTATGGTCACCCAGCGGCGGTCCTCCCCCAGCCATATCGGGGTGCAGCCGCAATTTCTGATGGCCTGCTCGATGATTCTGCAGGCTGCGTGTTTTTTTTTCCGGAAGCAGATCAGTACCGTTTCCTTCTCCTTCAGAAAACGGCGCAGATTCTGCTCCATATAAAGGATGGACCGTTCCACTGCCTCCGGCTCTTCCGCCAGGGCAGCAATCTTCTGATAAACAGGTTCCGTCATCCGATATCACATCCATTGTAAATAATATAGTTATTATACACAATAGTTGACATAAATTTCAAGAGATATTTTATTATTTTTGCAGATTTCCTCAAAAAGATACCGCAGCAAAATGCTGCGGTATCTGCTCATATTTTACTTGTCAGCCAATCCAACATAGCCTGGCGGCCTTCTTCCGTCAGCGGGAAGGTTTCCGAGCCTTCCATTTCACTTTTTTCATAGCAGAAAAGGCCGTGCCAGTATTCCACCAGCATGGTACTTTGCTCAAAATCCACTTCCTTGGGTGTGGCCATGATCACGTTGGGCTGAACCCGGAAACGGAACAGCCCCATGGAACCGGTGAAAATGTTCTTCATGGCAAAGGTATGCAGGGTGGGTAAAAACAATTCAGCCATGGTTATCCCTCCATCAGTGCTTCCATCTCATCCAGAAGCTGTCCGAACAGCTCCAGCGCCCGGTCTACCGGCTCCGGCCCGGTCATATCCACACCGGCCCCCTTCAGCAGCTCGATGGGAGGCTTGGAGCAGCCGCCGGAAAGGAAGCCGAGATAATCCTCTACTGCCCGCTCCCCTTCCCTCAGGATCCGGCGGGACAGTGCAATGGCTGCCGCGTAGCCCGTTGCATACTGGAAAACATAATAATTATAGTAGAAGTGGGGAATTCTCGCCCATTCCATTGCAATACGGTCATCCACCACCATATCGGGGCCGTAATATTCCTCGTTCAGACGCTTGTATTCGTTACAGAGGACTTCGGCGGTCAGTGTCTGGCCCTGGGCCGTCATTCGGCCGATGTTCCGTTCAAACTCGGCAAACATGGTCTGGCGGTAGATTGTCCCCTTGAACTGGTCCAGGAAATGGTTGATGAGATAGGCCCGTTCTTTCTTATCTGTGGTCCTGCCCAGCAGGTACTCCATCAGCAGCGCTTCGTTGCAGGTGGAGGCCACCTCGGCCACAAAGATTACATAATCTGCGTCGATGGGGTTCTGATGAACGTTGGAAAAATAGGAATGGAGGGCATGTCCCATCTCGTGGGCCAGGGTGAACTGGCTGTCCAGGGTCCCGGTATAGTTCATGAGAACGTAAGGATGGACCGATGCTCCGGCGGAATACGCACCGCTGCGTTTCCCCACATTGGGATACACATCCACCCAGCGGTTTTCAAAGCCCTCCTTCAGGATGGCCCGATAACCTTCCCCCAGAGGTTTCAGGGCTTCGTAAATGGTCTGCTTCGCCTGTTCGTAGGGAATATGCTTATCCACATCAGCCACCAGCGAGGTATAGATATCGTAGAAGTGCAGATCCTCCACACCCAGGAGCTTTTTCCGCAGGCGCACATAGCGGTGCATCTCAGGAAGATGCTTGTGTACGGTCTCGATCAGGTTGTCATAGACAGCCGTGGGCACATTGGTGCGGTGGAGGGAGCGTTCGAAGGCGTTTGGATACTTCCGGGCTTCCGCGAAGAATTTCAGCTGCTTGTTCTGGGCGTTCAGAACGGAAGCGGCGGTGTTTTTGAATTTGGCGAAGCTGTCGTAAAGGTTTTCATAGGCGCTGCGGCGCAGACAGCGGTCGGTGCTTTCTTCCAGGGGAACGAAGCTACCCTGGGTCAGAGGATGGGGCTGCCCCTGGGCATCGACAGCATCCGGGAAGGTCATATCCGCATCAGCAAAGGAGCCGTAAATATCATCCGGAGTCCGGGCCAGCTCTCCCGCAGCCGCCAGAAGCTTTTCCTCTGCCGCTGACAGGGTGTACTCCTTCATGCGGCGCAGGTTGGTCAGGTAGCGGCGGTAGCCTTCCAGCGCGGGATATTCCCGGTAGAACCGTTCCAGCGTATCGTCATCCAGCGCCATGATCTCCGGGGTATCGAAACTGGTAGCGGCACTGAGGGCCACCATGACGCTCATAAATTTTCCCTGCATGGCCTGACAGGCGGGATCACGGGTATCCTCATCGGCCCTTCGCATACAGTAATTGCCCAGACGGTCAGCCTTGACATTCAGCTGCTCACTGCGCTGAAGGTAAGCAAAAAGATTTTCGGCGCTTTGGGCCAGCTTGCCGGAGAAAGCAGCCAGATAAGCCTGATCCTCTGCCACGGTGGAAAGCGCCTGCTCCCAGGCGTTCTCGTTGGGATACAGGTCCTCGATAGCCCACTTATCTTCCTGAGGGATCTCGTCTCTGGTGCGGATGCGGTTGGTATCGTTCATAGCAGACCTCCGAAGGGTTGTTTAAATGGAAAAAGGAAAGCAGAAAATTATGGTGTCCCTCCGGGACTTTTTATTAGGCGCATCGACGCTGTTGTGCTTAGTCCGGTTCCCCGCAAAGTTGGTAAGAGATTCGACAGCCCTTCGACATAGGCGATCCCTTACTTTTCCACTTTCCATTTTCAACGTTCCCTTTACCTATAGTATACCATGTTTCCTCCAAAATGCAACGGCTCTTGCATTTCCCGGAAAATTGTGGTATCATCACCGGCGGTGATGCATATGAAAGAACAATTCAAAGGCAGCATGGCTCTGCTTGGAGCCACTGTCATCTGGGGCTTTGCCTTTATCGCCCAGAGCGTAGGCATGGACCTCATCGGCCCCTTTACCTTCCAGATGGTCCGCTGCCTGCTTGCGGTGGTATTTCTGATCCCCTGCTCCTTCCTGCTGGACATTGGAAAATGCTCCCCGGCAGAGTCTGCAAACAAGTGGAGGAATCCTGATCTTTGGAAAGCCGGAATGATCTGCGGCTGTGCCCTGTTTGTTGCTTCCAGTTTGCAGCAGATCGGCCTTGTCTATACCGATGCGGGTAAGGCCGGATTTATTACCGCCATGTATATCGTATTGACCCCGGTTCTGGGCCTCTTCCTGGGAAGAAAGATTTCCAGGGGCACCGTGTTCAATGTGCTGATGGCGGTAGTAGGATTATATCTTCTCAGCTGTCTGGGTGTTTCGGAAGTGAACATTGGTGACCTGTTCCTGATGGGCTGCGCCATGGCCTTTGCGGTACAGATCACCTGTATTGACCATTTTGCCGCCGGACTTGACGGCTTCCGTCTGAACTGCATCCAGGCTCTGACGGTGGCCGTGATCTCCATTCCCTTTGTTCTCTTTACGGAAGAAGTGGACCCGGGGAATCTTCTCGCCTGCTGGGGCCCCCTGTGCTTTGCCGGTATGCTCTCCATGGGTCTTGCCTACTCCCTGCAGATCGTGGGACAGAAGTCTCTGGAGCCTACCACCGCTTCCCTCATCATGAGTCTGGAATCCGTTTTCGCCGTTCTGGGCGGCTGGTGGCTGCTGGGAGAACGGATGGAAGGCCACGAAATGCTTGGCTGCGGACTGGTATTTGCTGCTGTGGTCATCTCTCAGATACCGTCCAAATCGAAAGTTGAAAATTGAAAATGGAAAATTAAGGGATTGCCTACGGCGATGCGCCTAATAAAAAGTCCCGAAGGGACACCATGATTTTCAACTTTCCATTTTCAATTTTCCATTTAAAAAGGTGCTGCCTCTAATGAGACAGCACCCTTTTTTACACTTAAATTTCCTGTCGTCCTTCCAATGCTCTGGAAAGCGTCACTTCATCGGCATATTCCAGCTGGCTGCCTACGGGGACACCATAGGCGAGCCTCGTCACCTTGACCTCCATGGGCCGCAGCAGACGGGAGATATACATGGCCGTGGCCTCGCCCTCCGTGTCGGGATTGGTGGCCATAATGACCTCCCGTACATCTCCGGAAGCCACCCGCATCAGCAGCTCCTTGATCTTGATATCGTCCTGCGTCACATGGTTCAGTGGAGAGATCACACCGTGAAGCACATGGTAAGTTCCCCGGAACTCCCGGGAACGCTCCATTGCGATCACATCCCTTGGCTCAGCCACCACACAGATGACGCTCTTATCCCGCAGGTCATCGTCACAAATGGGGCACAGGGCCCGGTCTGTCAGATTCTGACACTGGGGACAGGTATGGACATCCTTCTTGGCCTGGACGATGGCTGCGGCAAATTCCTCCGCCTCCTCCAGAGGCAGACTCAGAACATGGAACGCAAGCCTTTGGGCCGTCTTGCCTCCGATACCCGGCAGCCGTGCAAACTGGTCCGCTAAGTTTTGAAGCGCAGCGGGAAAAAACTGCATAAAACACTCCTCTTAACAAGTGGAACGTTGAAAATTATGGCACTCCTTCGCCGCGATCTAAAATCATTGCTGAAGGCAATACCGCAATTTTCCATTTTCAATTATACATTTTCAATTAAAACAGTCCGCCCAGGTTCAGGCCGCCGGTGAGGCGGGACATATTGTTGGCAGCTTCTGCGTCTGCAGCCCGCATAGCCTCGTTAACAGCCGCGATGATCATATCCTGCAGCATCTCCACATCATCGGGGTCCACTGCCTCAGGGTTGATCTCCAGAGCCACCATCTCATGCTTACCGTTGACGGTAGCGGCCACCATGCCGCCGCCGGCCTTGGCGGTGAAGGTCTTGGCCTCCTGCTCCTGCTGCATCCGCAGCATCTCCTGCTGCATCTTCTGGGCCTGCTTGATCATAGCGGCCTGATTCATACCACCGGGCATACCGCCGCGGAATCCACCTTTTGCCATTTTACAGTCTCCTATCTTAATGAATTTATTTTCTGATCTTTACAATATCCGAATGATCCCGGCCAAATTTCATCAGCTGGTCCATCCGGGGATTACCGGCAGGCTTGGCCGTCATATCCACCACAACGGCCCGGACCGGACGGTTCAGCATGGCGCTGGCCTTCCGGGCGACCACTTCCACGATATCCGGCTTGTCCAGCATCGTCACCGTAAATGGATTGGCGCAGCGCAGTTCCAGCGTGTCCGCAACTAGCGCCCCTTGCACCGGCGCATTGGGACTGGGAACGAAGAAGCCGGTAATGGGCGGCTTCAATTCCTTCCGTACCGCACCGCACAGCTCCGACCAGAAGCCCACAGGGGCCTCGCTGGGCTGAGGCATAGGCGGTTCCTCCTCCGAAGGAGGCGCATCCTCATCCCCAGGCATGGGGGGACGGTCCTCTTCAAAGGCATCCTCCTGCACCTGGGCAGGCTTTTTCTTTTGCGGTGCCGCAGCAACAAAGCTGCCGCTTTTGATCTGCTCCTCCAGCCGGGTCAGACGGGCATTCAGGTCCTTGGCATCCAGACTCAGCTCCGGCTGGCACAGCTCCAGAATACACAGCTCCGCATCCATCCGCCGGCTGGCAGAACGGGTAAACCCTCCCAGGGTGGTCTGCAGCAGATTCATCATCCGCACCAGCTCGGCGCTGGAAAGGGCCCTGGTCAGCTCCAGCACCTCTTTGTCGGAAGCCACGCCGGACAGCATGGTGATCCCTGCCCCACCTGCGGTTTTCATCACCAGCAGATCCCGGGTCAGGCAAGCCATTTCGTCCAGCATAGCGGAAAGGTCTTTGCCCTCGGTATACAGACGGTTGAATAGCTCCAGCGCGGATTTTGTATCATGGTTTGCGATGTAGCCCATCAGCTCACCGCACTTCTGTTCGCCGGCGATGCCAAGGCAGGCATAGACACGCTCCGCCGTCAGCTCTCCGGTGGTGGCCGAAGCGCACTGGTCCAACAGGCTCAGGCCGTCACGCATACCGCCGTCAGCAAGTCTCGCCAGAACACGGGCGGCTCCGTCATCCAGGTCAATGCTCTCCTGATAGGCAACATACTGCAGCCGGGCCGCGATATCCTCCTGGGAGATCCGTCGGAAGGAGAACCGCTGGCACCGGGACAAAATGGTGGCCGGGACCTTATGCAGCTCCGTTGTGGCCAGAATGAACAGCAGGTGCTCCGGCGGCTCCTCAATGATCTTCAGCAGGGCATTGAAAGCCGAAATGGACAGCATGTGGACCTCGTCGATGATGTACACACGCATCTTCACCTGAGAGGGCGCATAGATGGCATCGTCCCGCAGGTCCCGGACATTGTCAACACCGTTGTTGGAGGCTGCGTCGATCTCCAGCACATCCATACAGGCCCCGGAATCAATGGCCCGGCAGGCCTCACAGCAGTTGCAGGGATTGCCGTTATCGGGATTCAGACAGTTGACCGCCTTCGCCAAAATCTTGGCACAGCTGGTCTTGCCCGTACCCCGGGAGCCTGTGAACAGATACGCATGGCTCATGCGCCCGGACATCAGCTGGGTCTTCAGGGTCTGCGTCACAGCCATCTGCCCGGAAACGTCATCAAAGGTCTGAGGACGGTACTTTCGATATAATGCTTGATAGGCCGACATACACATCCTCCTTCGTAAATTGAAAAAACGGCCGACTTATAACAAGATCGCACACCCACATTTGAACGAGCCGAACATCCGGTACCTCAGCAGTAAGCTCAAAAACGGCAACCTCGCGGCACACGGAAAGATCCGCTTAAGGCTGCTTGGTTCCCCACCTGACCTGGTTCACGGGATTCCGTTGCGCAAGACCGATCTCTCAACACCACTTACTGAGGGCAGACGATATTCAAAACAAGTCCGGGTGTGGGAATTCATCCCTGCTGTAGCGGATTGCAGGTACAGGGCACCGCTATCTCCCCGACTAGTGCGACCTTGTTATAAGCCGGCCGGCCTTTTACAAGGTTTTGTATTATGTTTTACTTAAGCCAGCTTGGACTCAACGAAGTCGGCCAGTTCCTGGAAGGTAGCGATCTTCTGATCCTCCATATCCAGCTCAATGCCCAGTTCGCTCTCCAGGTCCATGATCATCTCGACCACATCCAGGGAATCAATGCCCAGGCTCTCAAAGGTGGAATCAGGAGTGATCTGGTCAATATCCAGCTCCAGCTGCTTGGCTGCATACTTTGCAAGTTTCTCAAACATAGAGTAGTCCTCCTAAAAAATGTTCTCTCTTAAAGCACTATCCAACGGCTATTCTAGTACAAAATCAAAGATTTGTCAATATGTGATTTTCAGCGTGTACAGACTGCCATCCCCGCCGCATAGGCTGTGGCCCAGGCGATCTGTAAATTGAAGCCGCCGGTATAGGCATCGCAATCGATGATCTCTCCCGCGAAATACAGCCCAGAAACCTTCCTGGATTCCATGGTTTTTGGGTCGATCTCAGAAGTTTTCACACCGCCGCTGGTGATGATAGCTTCTGAAACGGGGCGCTTTCCCGTGATATCCAGCCGGAAGCCCTTCAGCAGCTCAACCAGGGCCCGCCGCTTCTGCCGGGTCAGGGAATTGGCCTGCATCTCCGGGTCGATCTCCAGGCGGCGTAAAACCACCGGGATCATGCTCCGGGGCAAAAGATCCGTCAGAGCATTCTCCATGGAACGGTTCTTGTACAGCTCCATATCCCGCTGGATACGGTCATCCAGCTTGTTTTCTTCCAACGCAGGCTTCAGATCCAGCACCAGCCGGCAGCCCTCCCCTTTCAGGTGGCAGCTGGCCGACAGGACAGTAGGGCCGGAAACACCAAAATGGGTAAACAGCAATTCGCCAAAGTCCTTATAGAGCACCTTTCCCTTGGCGTTCAGCAGCTTTACGCCCACGTTGCGCAGGGACAGGCCCTGCATATCGGGGCAGTCCGTTCCTGCGATCTCAAGGGGTACCAGACTTCCCTGGGCCGGAATGATGGTATGCCCCAAAGCCTGGGCCATGGTATACCCATCGCCGGTAGAGCCGGTAGCCGGATAGGACGCGCCGCCGGTGGCCAGGATAACCCAATCGCTGTGGAGCGTCTCATTCTGTGTCTGAACACCAGCCGCTTTCCCCTCTTCAGTGAGAATTGCCTTTACCCGGGCTGTTTTTACCGTCACATTCAGGCGGCGAAGTTCCCTTTGCAGACAATCCAGAACAGACTGAGACTTATCCGTCACCGGGAAGACCCGGTTACCCCGTTCCGTCTTCAGGGCGCAGCCGTGCTCCTCAAAAAATGCCATGGTTTTGGCAGGCGGGAAGGCCGTCATGGCGCTGTAAAGGAAGCGGCCGTTCCGGGGGGTATTTTGCAGGACTTCCTGCTCGGAGCAGTCATTGGTCACGTTGCAGCGGCCTTTGCCTGTGATCAGCAATTTCTTGCCAAGGCGATCATTTCTTTCCAAAAGCAGGACCTTTTGCCCCTGCCGGGCAGCCGTGATGGCCGCGAACATTCCGGCAGGGCCTCCGCCGATTATGATTCCATCAAATCTCATATCCGATACACTTATTTCTCCGTCTGCTTTTCGTAAACATCGTATTCATCCCAGATCCGTTCCAGATTGGTAAATGTCTGGGCCAACTCCTTCTCCCGCTTGGCGGCAATGGCCACGATCAGGGCATTCACAAGACTCAGCGGTGCCACCAGGGAATCCACCAGGGAGACCATATCACTCTTGGCCAGCAGAACATGGTCGGAATTCACGCCCAGGGGAGACAGCTTGCTGTCGGTGATGCCGATAACCGTGGCTCCGGCGCTGCGGCAGTATATGGCACCCTTGGTAGTGGAGGAGGAATATCGGGGGAAGGAGAACGCAATGACCACATCCTCAGAGTTCACACCAACGATCTTTTCGAACATCTCTCCCGCGCTGAAACCGGAAATTACATGGACATTATTGAACATATAGTTCAGATAATACCCCAAAAAGTTCGCCAAAGGCGCAACAGACCGGACACCCAGGATATAGACACGCTTGGCCTTGATGATGGCATTTACCGCAGACTTAAATTCCTCACGGCTGACGGTTTCACTGGTCTGGCGCAGCTTTTCCATATCGGAATGCAGCACCATGGAGACCACATCATTGTCGCCATAACGGTTGTTTGCCACTTCAATACGCTGGACGGAGGTCAGACGGTTCAGTACCATCTCCCGCATGGCCTTCTGCATGCTGGGATAGCCATCAAAGCCCAGGTCCACAGCGAAACGGACAACGGTGGATTCGGATACGCCTACAGTCTTGCCCAGACGGTTGGCAGTCATAAAGGCCGCCTTGTCATAGGCCTCGGTGATATAGCGGGCGATGCGTTTCTGGCCCTTTGAAAAGGTGGGCTCTTTTTCCTGTAATATCGTTAAAAAGTCGTAGCTCATAGCAGCCTCCTGACAGGGATGATCCTCTTTTTCACTGTAATGTCCATAGTATCAAATGCAGCCGAATTTTGCAAGAGACAACATTTTAAAAATGCAGGAAATAATTCAAACGCACAACAGGGCAGCCCTGCACGAAAGCCGCCCTGTGTCACATTATTTTAGCTTGCTGACCTCTTCCTCTGTCAGATACCGCCATTTTCCCAGGGGCAAGTCTCCAAGGGACAAGCTTCCCTCCTTGATCCGGCGCAGACGGGTACAGTACATCCCTGCCGCTTCACACATCCGCCGTACCTGTCGATTCCGGCCTTCGTGAATGGTGACCTGGAATTTTGCTTTTTTTCCTTCCGCACGGATCAGCTTCACCTTCGGCGGTCGGATGGTATAGCCGTCCAGGGTAATTGGCCGGGACAGGCGGACCTCCGCGCCGGGAACATAGCCTGTGACCCAAACATCGTAAGTCTTCTTCACCTCATGCTTTGGGTGCATCAGGGCATTGGCAAAGGCCCCGTCATTGGTAAACAGCAGCAAGCCCTCAGAGTCCATATCCAGACGACCCACGGGATAGACCCGGACACCGCAGTCCGCCACCAACTGGGCCGCATTTGGACGGCCCTTTTCATCGGAAAGCGTGGTCACATATCCCCGGGGCTTGTGCAGGAGGATATATATGTAGGCCTCCTGCCGTGGCAGGGGCTGGCCGTTTATCAGGATCTCGTCAGCATCCGGGTCGGCGGTATCTCCCAGCTTTGCCGGCAGGCCGTTCACCGTCACCAAACCATTTTGAATCATTTCCTCTGCCTTGCGCCGGGATGCAACACCCCGGGAGGAGAGTATCTTCTGTAAACGTTCTTTCATCGTCATCAACCTGTTATTTTCCTTTATCCAGCAGCTTCTGCCAAAAGGACTTTTCTTCCTCCTGTGTCTGCTCAATGGTAGCTCCATAGACCACAGGTATTTTTCCGACAGCCTTCCCTTCTATCAGGACATACGCATACCCTGCCTCCGCCCCTTCCACCGCCGGGGCATAGACAAAACCGGGACCGGGCAGAGCCAGCTGGGGATGTTCCTCTTCTGTCAGTGCATAATGGAAATCCTCTGCCGCCAGAACCTGCACCGTACAGGTCTCCCCTCCGATCACATCCACCGTGCCGACCACAGCTCCCGCCTCGACAACCTGCCGGACGCTGTAACGCCGGAATCCATCCTCCAGTAGCGCCGCATGGTCCTCCCAGTCGTTGGGATCATCGATGGTCACCGCTACCAGACGCCGGCCATTCCGGGCCGCGCTGGAGACCAGGATGCGGCCAGCGGCTTTGGTAAAGCCTGTCTTCACACCGTCCGCGCCCTCTACCCACCACAGCAGCTTATTGTGGTTGGTCAGATACCGCTCCCCGATTTTCAAAGACCTGGTGGACACTGTTTTGGCAAAGACAGGATTTTCCATGGCATAAGCGGCCAGCTTCGCCAGATCTTTGGCTGTGGAATAATGCCCGGGACTGTCCAATCCATTGGGATTTTCGAAATGCGTACCGGATAATCCCAAGATCCGGGCCTTATCATTCATCAGTTCCGCAAAGCCCTCCACCGTACCGCCGCAATAGATCGCCAGAGCCACGGCGGCGTCATTGCCGGAGGACAGCATCAGGCCGTAAAGAAGCTCCTGCAATGTCAGGATCTCCCCTTCTCGCAAATACATGGAAGATCCTTCGATACCAACGGCTTCTTTGGGGATACGCATCCGGTCCAGAACGTTGCACTGCTCGCAGACGATCAGCGCCGTCATGATCTTCGTGGTGCTGGCGATCAGGCTGCGCTGGGTGGCGTTTTTCTCATACAGCACCCGGCCGCTGACCGCATCCAGCACATAGGCCTTCCGGGCCGAAATTGCCTCTGCGGAAATCGGAAAAAACACAGCGGCGGCCAGCACTCCAGCCGCCGCTGTGGCGATAAATCGTTTCATTGTTCCTCACCCGGAAACAGCATTCCCAGGTTTGGCAGAGATTATTCCCCGTCTTTATACTCCCGGTGATAGTCTATGATCACAAGCAGGCCCTTGGTGATCCCCAAAAGCCCACAGCCCACTGCCGTGTAAAAGCACAGGCCCATAATAAGACTAACACCCTGGAAGAGAACGGCCATCATACCCAAAACCACTGCGGCAAGCAGCAGAAATATGGCCGTCAATAAACGCCAAAGGTATTTTTCCATAAAGCTTTATTTTGCATTCTTTTTCGCGTCCAGATAGGCCGTCAGCTTATCCAGCGTATCCGGCAGCATTTCCACAACACGCTCAGTGGTGGAATTGGCAGGCTCAGGGATAGAGATCATGCGGACATTGCCGTCCTTGACCACCAGAAAACAGACCGGGGTCACCTTTACACCGCCACCGACACCGCCGCCAAAGGGATTCTCGTTGTTCTTGGTGGCGAAGTCACTTCCGCCGCCGCCAAAGCCAACGCTGACCTTGCTGACGGGGATAATGGTCACACCGTCGGGAGTCTGGATGGGAGTCCCCACCACAGTATTCACATCCACCATTTCACGCAGCTTCTGGATGGTGGTTTCCAGCATATTGGGAAGTTTCTGGCTCATTTCACAGCACCGCCTTTTCTTTTATTCCGTATTGTCAAAAATTCTTTTACGCCCCGGAAGCCGTACACAGCCAACAGGGCCAGTAATCTGCCCAGGGTAATGGTGATCTCCACCCGGGCAACCACAAGGGTCTCGGACGCGGTAAAGTCACACTCCACTTCCACGTCCCGTTTTTTTATCACAAACAGCCGTTCCAACACCGGCATCAGGTTCCCCACTGCGGCCCAGGTCTTGCCGTAGTTCACTGCCAGATCACAGGGATCCGGGGAAGCCAGAATCAGGCGCAGATACAACTCGTCCAGCCGCAGCTTGCGGCGGAAATCACCGAGGAAATCCAGCGCTACTTTCACAAGAGGAAGAAAGTCCGTCAGGCTGCCGCCTTGTTTCTTCTCCTTCGGCGTTTCTGCCTTCGGAGGCTGGGGCGGCTTGGGAAGGGGCGTTTCCTCTGCTGGTGATTCTTCTTTTTTCTGTTTGGAATTATCCTTCTTTTTTTCCTTAGGCTGCTTCTTCGGTCTGGGGAACAAGGCCAGCCTGATTGGTCCCAGAACCAGCTGTAAACGTACACCATCGGAATCATAGCCGACTTTCACACCCAGGGGCAGTACCGCAAGAAGGAGTAGGATACCGCCGGTGATCAGCCAGCCCATTACTGTCCCTCCGGCTTCGGTTCTTCCGGAATCTCGATGGGTTCTCCGAAGGAAATTTTTTCAATGGGAGGAAGCTCTTCCAGAGTAGCAAGTCCGAATGTCCGCAGGAAATCCGGGGTAGTCTTATACTGGATGGGACGGCCGGGAACATTCAGACGTCCCGCCTCTTCGATCAGCTTCTTATTCAGCAGCGCCGCCACAGAATAGGCACTGTCCACGCCCCGGATCTGCTCCACCATGGCCTTCGTGGCAGGCTGGTAGTAGGCGATGATGGTCAAGGTCTCCAGCTGGGAAGAGGACAGCTTGGGCGGCTTCCGGGTTTCCAGAGCTTTGGTGACATAATCCGCCATCTCACCGGAGGAGGCCATCTGATAGCCCTTTTCCAGCTTCAAAATGCGAATACCCCGGCGCTCAAAGGCATATTTATCAGCAAGGGCATCCGCCGCCTGCTCGATCTCCGAGGGGTCAGTTTCCAGTGCAAAGGACAGGCGCTGAATATCGATACGCTCTCCGGCCGCAAAGAGGATGGCCTCAATGGCCCGCTGCAGCTGTTCAAATTCCATGTTCGGTCATCTCCTTTCGCTCTGCTTCGTCCAGCAAACGGACATTGGGGTTATCGCCGTTGATATCATCCTCCAGGGTGACGGAATTGGTCTTGCACAGATCCAACACTGCCAGGAAGGTCGCCACGATCTCAGAGCGGCTTCTGTTTCCTTTGAACAGGTTCTTCAAACGCTCCACCCCACGCAGCACCAGCTGCCGCAGGACTTCGCCGGTCTTTCGTCCGATGGGGTAAGGCTCTTTGCCAACGATGCCCATAAAGTTGGTGGTAGGCGGCGGGAGCTGCCGGGCGTTGCGCTCTGTGATGGAATCCAGTGCCCGCAGCAGGTCGATCACATCGTGCTTATACCGGTAGCCCTGTTCCCTTCGCAAAGGCTCCGGGTCCTTGGTAAACAGGCACCGTCCGATCTCATTGCGGGGTTCCAAAGCAGCAACGGCTGTACGGATCTGCTCCATGGCTTCCTTGCGCTTGCGCTCCACCAAAGACTGGCGCAGCAGGTCCAGTTCGCTTTCCGCCTCAGCCTGTTCCGCAGCGGACAGGAGCATTTTGGTTTTAATGAGCATCAGGTGGGATGCCATGGTGATGAATTCACTGGCGATCTCCATATCCAGTCGCTTCATTTCTTCCAGGTAAGCCAGATACTGCTCCAGAATGGCGGTGATGGATACGTCCTGGATCTCGATTTTATTTTTGCTCAGCAGTTCAAAAATAACGTCCAGAGGGCCTTCAAAATCCTCCATGGTCTCCGACCGGGTACGGACGATGCCCTCCAAACGGTATTGCGGTTCTCCCATAACAGTTTCCTTTTCCAAATTTGAAACATATTTGGGAGCATTATACCATTCTTTTTATTGCGGTGCAAGGGTTTGGGAAAATTTTGACCTTTCTCACAGAAAATATTGCAATTTTCGATCGGGTGTGTTAAGATAGCATTACGAGAAAAATCCTGGAGGGATGAGAAGTGGCAAGACGTAGTCGTAACCGTTATCGCGAAATGGAAAAGAATATGACCAAGATCATTCTGCTGGATGCACTGGTCTTTCTCCTGTATCTGGTATGCGCCAGCTTTGGCTGGGCCGTGCTGAAGGTCATCACCGCCATTATCGCCATTTTTGGCTCCCTTTTATGCGTTGGCTGGCTGTATCTGACCGGAGAGTTCGCCCGCAGACGGAGCCTGTGGATGGTAACGGCCTTTATCTGCATCGTGATCTGTGTGGTAGTGTCCCTGGTCCTGGGCTATCCCGCTCCCGCGCCTACTATGTAAAACAGTTTAAAAGAGGTGACAGCACTTCCGCTGTCACCTCTTTTTTATTTCCGGTAGAAGGTATTTCCGCCAATGAACTCCCGGACCAGACTGGTGGGCGGGATCTCATCATCCACCTCGGCCTCCTGTACGTAGTTCAGTACTTTAACGATATTGCGGACTTCCTCATAGCATTCCTCCTCCGGCTGAACCGCTGTTAGCAGAGGGAAGATATGCTTTTTCAGAACTGCCAGTTCATACAGCGTGGAAGAATTAAAGATCACATCCGCATTTTCCTGATAGGGGAAGATCCACCGCTTCTCACCCCGCTGGACACTGGCCCACATATCCAGCGTCCGCTGGACGGAGGAACCTCGGGTCTCATAATCCCGGACGATCCTGCGCAGCAGCCGAAGATAGCTGGTGGGGATCCGGTTGTGGTCATCCAGATTCAGCGGCAGCAGCGGGCTGACATAAAGGCGGAAGATCAGATGCTTCGCCACACTTTCCGGCACCATACCGGGGTTAAGCCCATGCAGGCCCTCTACGATGATGACGGAATCCGGGTGCAGTCGGAGCTTGTGTCCCAGCCACTCCCGGCGGCCTTTCAGGAAATTGAAGCTGGGAAGCTCTACCTCCTGCCCCGCCAGCAGCTTTTCCATATCCTCCCGGAACAGGTCCACATCGATGGTATTGATATGTTCCAGATCCAGCTTGCCGTCCGGACCGGGCGCGATCTTATCCCTGTCGATGTAGTAATCATCCAGGCTCATCAAAATAGGCTTTTTGCCATGGACTCGAAGCTGGGTAGCCAGCCGGTTGGCGGAGGTGGTCTTTCCGGAGGAACTGGGACCTGCCAGCATAACCGCTTTCGCACCCCGTTCACAGATCATATCCGCGACCTGGGAATACCGTTTTTCATGGAGGGCCTCATTGACCCGGATCAGCTCCCGGATACGGCCGGAGGTAGTCAGGTCATTCAGATCCGCCACCGTCTCGCATTCCATCAGGGTACACCAGCGCTCACCCTCATTGAAGACACTGAAGAAATTGGGCATGGAAGGAACCTTTGCACAGACTTCCGGGTTCTGATCATCCGGATATACGAATACAAAGCCTCCATCCGCAGGAAGGATATCCCATACCGTCAGATAGGCAGTGGAGGGCATCATTTCTCCATAATAATAGTCCGCAAAATCCTCATAGGCATACTCATCAAAATATTCTTCTGTACGCCAGGCCAAAAGTCTTGCCTTATCCTGCTGTCCGTCCCGGACATAGCGGTCAATGGCAGTTTGCAACGGCACCCTGCGGCGGACCAAGGGGATCTCCTGTGCAACCAGTTCGCGCAAACGGGATTTCAGGCGGGAGGCAGAAAACCCATTTGCCCCCACGACCTCAATATAAACACTGGAGCCTAAGGTGCAGTTCATCTTGGCCCGGGCCTGTGGCCAGAGCTGCCGAAGTGCCAGGAACAGGGCAAACTGGGCTGTGCGGATATAGCATTCTTTGCCGGCCGGGTCGGCGTACCGCAGCAGCCGAACCTCCCCGCCGGAGGCTGCCATGGCCCGGCGGATGGAAGCGCGTTCCGGGGATGCATCCTTTTCCCGGACAGGTATATAATTCAAGGTAAAAACCTCACCTGCGATCTTGGCCGCAACAGGCTTGTCAGAAAGGCTCTGTCCATCCAGCTCCAATACCTTAACAAGATCCAGCAAGCGTTGTCCCGGCTGCGCAAAAACCTTCTTTCCGTCAATGGTCATATCCATAGACACACCTCCCAGAGCGAATTGTACAAATTCTTTTCTACATAATAACAGATTATTGGACGATATGCAACATCACACTGCCGGTAATCTGTAAATTATATGTTACGAAGCAAGAAAAAGAACAGCAGCAGTACCGCCTCCCGGAACATACTGCTGCTGTTTGTATTATTTCCTTTTGCACTTTCTCAGACGCAGGAAGCCCCAGATTCCAATCATCAGAAACAGGACCGGATTGATGTAATGCATCCAGCCTGGTGTCGTTACAAAAATGGCTGTGGGACCATCCGCTCCGCCGATGATACCAATGCTGGCCGCTTCGCTGAACAGTGAAAATCCTCCCTGCAAAAACAGGGTATAGATCCATGCAAACAGTCCGGACAGAATTTCTGCCGCGCCATAGGCTGCAATCGCAGCGAACAGGAAGCGCCATGGACTTTTCCGGTAAGCATATTCTTTCATTTGTTCATTCAGGTCTGCCGCCGCCTTTGAGGGCGCACCCAGTTCTGCATAGATCTCCTCATCTGTCATTCCGGATTCCCGGCGTGCCTGGATAGAACTGATAAAATCACTCATAACCCGGGCCTTAACAGCTTTCGGCAGATTCAGCTTGCGTTCCACAGAGTTGGTGTATTTCTTCATTTTCTTTTCCGCATCGGTCATATTTGTATCTCTCCCTCCAGGAAACTGTTGACGGTTTTTTCAAAATCCTGCCAGATCTGCTGACGGCGGCTGTTTTCCTCGCGGCCCTTATCTGTTGCCTCGTAGATTTTTTTCGGTGCCGTCCGCCCCTCCCCCTGGCTCCACTTTGCAATGATCAGACCATCGTCTTCCAGACGGTATAAGATGGGATACAGTGTTCCCTCCTTCAATACAAAACGCCCTTCCGAGCGGTTCTTCAGCATGGTCAGAAGCTCATAACCATAGGTTGGCCTTGCGCAGACCAGCTTCAGCACAAGCATTTCCAACACGCCCTTTTTTAATTGTTGGGAGAATCGGTCTTCCATCCCTTCACCTCTTTGCTATGTATTTAGTATTGCTAAGTATTTGTACTATAGCACATAGAGATTTCCTTGTCAAGCCATTTCCCGCTGCTCTATGGTTGTAAGCACCGTACCCGGATAATAATAGGCCAGGATCTCCCCGTAACTGCTGCCCTGCAGTGCCATGGCGTTGGCCCCATACTGGCTCAAGCCAACGCGGTGACCATATCCTCGGGTGGTGATATAGATGCCTTCTTCAGAAGCGGAAACTGTAAAGGCAGTAGACCGAAGTGCCAGCAGGCTTCGAAGCTGCGTACCTGTATAGGGTAGGCCGCCAATATCCATCCGTTCCACGCCCCCTCCCTCCGTATAGGTTACAGCCCCAAACCAATGCTCCGGTGGACCCTCCAGCATGACCCCCAGTGCATTCTGAAATTCCCGGGGCGTATAACAAACAGTGCCCACATAAGCGGGTGACTGCTCCTCTCCCAAACTGGGACGGGACTGCAAATACGGTATCTCCGTTCCCCAGACCGCCACCGCATCCTCGGTATACCCCCCGGAGCATGAAAAATACGTTGCCTCAATCAGTGTGTCCTCAAACGTAAGGACCTGCCCGGAGGTTGCAGCGACCGCCATGCTCACCTTCTCAACGTTCTCCCGGATACCACCCCGGGCCAGGTACGCTTCCTCCGTCAGATAGGCCTGACAACAGCCGGACTGTGTACAAACACTGCCATCTCCATGCTTTCCTCCGGTCTCTATCGATCTTTGTGTATAAGTCCTGGCCGCCACGCTTTGTGCTTTCAGAGCCTCCGGCTCAAAGGAGGCCGGCATCTCTGCCAGCAGAACACCTGTCAGATATCTGTCCATGTCCTCCTCCGCCACAATTCCCCCAGGATAGCGCAAACGCATCGGCTGTCTGATATCTTCCTTCCCGGTTTCCACCGGTTCCGTCTCCACCGCCTCTGCCGCCCAGACCGGCCCTTCCAAGACACTTACCGCAGCATTCAGCAGGATCCCAGGCAAAATGAGACCCAGGAATGCAGCAGTCAGTACATCCTTCCAAATCAGTTTCATTGGTATCCCTCCCGGAAAGATACTATCACACAGAGATCCGGAAAGCCTGTCGTTTTTCTGATCTGTCCTGCTGTTCTATTTTCTTTTCAGGAAGCCTTGACTTTCCTGTGGAATCGTGTTAAATTATGCTTAAGATTTATTAAAGTTTTAGTAAAGTTATATTTAAGATTTAGCAAAGGTCCGATGAGGGAGTAGCAAGCGTGTATTTCTGCGCAGCAAGTCAACAACCCCGGCTTTACGCCTGGCTTGCTTTAATTTGCGAGACTCATGGCACACTCTCCGTCGGCTCATGCGATCTCTTTTGAGACCTGACAGTTCCGCTGGAATTGTGCGGGTTTTTTCTTGTGTCTTCTTTGTATTTTTTGGCGGAGTATCCGCCAGTAAAATAAAAAAATTGTGAAGGAGAATCCCCAAAATGCTCATGTCTGTCCTGCTTTTCGCCGTTGGTCTGGTTCTGCTGATCAAGGGCGGCGACTGGTTCGTTGACGGCGCTACCGGCATCGCCAAGCGCTTCAACCTGCCCGACATCGTTGTCGGCGCAACCGTCGTTTCCATCGGCACTACCCTGCCTGAAGTCATGGTCTCCACCACCGGTGCCCTGCAGGGTTCCGGCGCTATGGCCTACGGCAACGCCATCGGCTCCATCATCTGCAACACTGCACTGATCGCCGCTATCTCCATCGTCTGCAACCCCGGTCCCGTGAACACCAAGTCCATGAAGACCCCCGCTATTTTCTTCTTTGCCTCCGCAGGTCTGTACTGCCTGGCTTCCTATGTTCTGGGCACCTTCCCCCGCTGGATGGGCTTCGTCATGCTGTCCATCTTTGTGGTCTATACCGTCCTGACCGTCCGCAACGGCCTGAAGAACCCCGATGCCGCCGAAGAGGAAGAAGAGGAAGAGGGCAAGCAGCGGACTCTGGTCATGGAGCTGGTTCTGCTGGTCGTCGGTGCCGCTGTCATCGCTGTTGGCGCTGACCTGCTGGTTGAGCATGGCCAGATTATCGCTATCGGACTGGGCGTTCCCGAGACTGTCGTCGCTCTGCTTTTCGTCGCTCTGGGTACCTCCCTGCCCGAGCTGGTCACCACTATCACCTCTCTGCGCAGCGGCCACGCTTCCTTGGGTGTTGGCAACGTCATCGGCGCCAACGTCTTCAACCTGGTGCTGGTCTCCGGTGTTGCTGTTTCCCTGGCTCCCTTCGATGTTCCCTGCGAGAACACTCTGCTGGACACCGGCCTGAACATGTCCCTGGTCTTTGAGATCCCCGTGATGCTGGGCGTTATGGCTCTGATGATTTTCCCCACTCTGGCTTCCAAGAAGCTTCAGCGTTGGCAGGGCTTCCTGCTGCTGGGCATCTACATTGCCTTCTGCGTCTGCCAGTTTGTCCTGTAATCTCCGCACTACATAAAATATCCGCTGACTTCGGTCAGCGGATATTTTCGTTTAGTTTACTTTTTCATCAGAGTATAATACATTGCCCGGTTTTCCATCCAGGCGGAGGGTGTCTTTACCTATGGGGAAGCAGGAGTACATCTTCGCACCCAGCATTTCGATGGGAATGTGCGCATCCTCATGACGCAGGATCAAGTCACAACACACCAGAACATTATCGATCAATTCTTTCGGGAATACAAACTCGCCGTGGTTGCCATAAATGTGATCATACTGCGCATCCAATGCTTTCAATTTCTGTAAATTCTCCCGGTATACGCGGACGGAGGACGAAAAGCCATCAAACAAAAGGACATTGTCATCACAGGCATCCCCAATAACCAGTGCACGGTCTTCCGGGACGAAGGGACAGATCATACCAGGCGTATGTCCCACAGCCCGAAGCAGCTTTACCGTAACACCGCCCAGATCCAACGTCATATCTTCGGGGATATCCAGATATCCGGTTTCGGGCACCGGGAGGAAATCTGCTTCCTTCAGTTCCAGCCCAAGGTGGTTGTTGAAGAAGCCGCAGCGGTAGGAGATATCTCTGTGGATCTTCAAGATAGGCAATTCGCTGTGGTTCATCCAGACCTGTTCAAACCAATCGGCCCCACCGCAGTGATCCATATGGGCGTGGCTCAAAACAACTGTCAGCGGTAACTCTGTGATAGACTGCACGCAGGATCTCAGGTTTCCAACACCGGTGCAGGTATCCAGCAAACAGGCACCCTCCTGCCCCACCACCAGATAACAGGCTACATCCAGTGCATCTACAATGCGATACAGGTGCTCAGAGAGCTTTTCTACAGAAAAACAGTTCAGATCCATACATTTCCCTCTCTAAAACTTAAAGATATCTCTATTGTATCAAGAGATCCGCGGATGCGCAAGTAATGATTTGCGCCGAAAAAAGAGACTGCAAATGCAGTCTCTTTTTCTGTATCAATAATAGAGCAGATCTGAATATGTAGGATAGGGCCAATAGGACTTATCTGTCAGAGTTTCCAGCATATCCGCTGCGGAGCGGATGGCATTCATGCCGGGGACGATGGTATCGTGATAATACCGGGCCGCTGCCTCTGCCTCCTTGGGAACACTTTCCAGGCCATGGCGCAGAGTATCGATGGCATCGTACAGAGAATCTGTATTCTGGGACAGCTGCCGAATCAGGACCGTTTCCGCGTGGCAGGATACACCCAGGTTCTTCTTAACATTGAGCGTATCACACAGATTCTTGGTATACCGCAGAGCTGTGGGCAGAATCTGGTGCATTGCCATGTCCACCATGGTCCGTGCTTCGATGTTTACAATCTTATTGTAGGCTTCCAGATGGATGGCATACCGGGCCCGGAATTCGTTTTCCGTATAGATACCGTGGCGCACCACCAGGTCAATATTCTTCTCCTGAATCAGACTGGGCAGACACTCTGCGGTAGAAGGGTAGTTGCTAAGCCCACGACAAACGGCCTCTTCCTTCCATTCGTCGGAATAGCCATTGCCATCGAACAGGATGCGCTGATGACGGGTGAAGGCTTCACAGACCAGGTCATGGAGGGTTTTGTCGAAGTCCTCTGCCTTTTCCAGAGCATCGGCAAAGCGGCTCAGTTCCTCCGCCATGATGGTATTCAGGGCGATGTTGGGTTCCGCCACAGACTGGGAAGAGCCCAGCATGCGGAACTCAAATTTATTGCCGGTGAAGGCCAGAGGGCTGGTGCGGTTGCGGTCGGTGGTATCCTTGGGGATGGCGGGCAGAACGTCCACGCCGATACGTAGCATCGTCTTCTTCTGCTCCCGGTATTTGGTACCGTCAATGATGGACTTGATGATGGCGTTCAGCTCATCCCCCAGGAAGACGGAAATAATGGCGGGAGGGGCTTCGCCGCCGCCCAGACGGTGGTCATTACCGGCAGAAGCCACGGTGCAGCGCAGGAAATCCTGATATTCGTCCACACCGGCCAGGAAAGCGGCCAGGAAAATCAGGAACTGGGCGTTCTGGCTGGGGGTCTTGCCGGGAGAGAACAGGTTCTTGCCGCTGTCGGTAGCCAGAGACCAGTTGTTGTGTTTGCCGGAACCATTGACACCGGCAAAGGGCTTTTCATGGAGCAGGCACACCAGATTGTGCTTGGCGGCGCACTTCTTCATGATCTCCATGATCAGCTGGTTGTCGTCACAGGCGGTATTGGCATCGGTATAGATGGGAGCCAGCTCATGCTGACAAGGTGCACCCTCGTTATGCTTGGTCTTGCTGAGGATGCCCAGACGCCAAAGCTGTTCATCCAGGTCTTTCATGAAGGAAGAGACACGGGTCCGGATCGTGCCGAAATAGTGGTCATCCAACTCCTGACCCTTGGGAGGCTGGGCACCGAAGAGGGTCCGGCCTGTCAGACGCAGATCCTCCCGCTGGGCATACAGGTCCTTGGGCAGCAGGAAGTACTCCTGCTCCGCGCCAACGGAAGCAATGACACGTTTGGTGGCAGTATCTCCAAACAGCCGCAGGATCCGGACTGCTTCCCGGCTGACCTCATCCATGGAGCGCAGCAGCGGAGTTTTCTTGTCCAGAGACTCACCGGTATAGGAGAAGAAGCAGGTGGGGATGTACAAACTGCCATCTTTCACGAAAGCCGCGGAGGTGGGGTCCCAGGCTGTATAGCCGCGGGCTTCAAAGGTGGCCCGCAAACCGCCGTTGGGGAAAGAGGAGCCATCGGATTCACCCTTGACAAGCTCCTTGCCGCCAAACTCCATGATTACCCGGCCATCTCCTGTCGGCGCAATGAAGGAATCATGCTTTTCAGCAGTGATGCCCGTCATAGGCTGGAACCAATGGGTATAGTGCGTGGCGCCCTTCTCTGTGGCCCAAAGCTTCATAGCTTCGGCAATCTCGTTAGCCACGTCCAAAGGAAGCTGAGAACCTGTGGTAACGCAACGCTTCCAGGCATTGTAAGTGTTTTCCGGCAAGCGCTGTTTCATGGTGGCTTCATTGAAGACATCACTGCCAAAAATCTCAGGGACATTCAAAATCTCGCTCATAGCGACACGTCCTTTCAAAATACGGCGGCATAATATAATACCGCGTTATGGAATTTATTCCATACTATTTCCATTTTATGCACCCATTCTAGTCAAAAAACAGAGCAAAAACAAGGTGTGATTCTGACACAAAAGCATTTGTCTTTTACAGGAAGATTTGTGCATTCCTCCAAGAAATCGTTTTCGCACCCCAAAAATGAATTTTTTGCCAATTCGATATTGCATTTTTTTGCTTCAACGCATATAATAGGCCCATTATATTTTGGAATTACCCCGAAAGGATGATTGTTGTGACCCCCTATTCTTGCATGACCACCGAGGAACTGGAGAAGGAATACGCTCTGGTAAAGTCTGAATATGACCGCGTAAAGGCCCAGGGCCTGGACCTGAACATGGCTCGTGGTAAGCCTGCCAAGGCACAGCTGGATCTGGTCAGTGATATCCTCACCAGCCTGACCACTGTAGAGGATTGCTTCGACGGCGATATCGACTCCCGTAACTACGGTGAGCTGGCCGGCCTGCCCTCTGCCCGTGCTTACTGGGCGGATGTTCTGGGCTGCAAGCCGGAACAGATTTTCGTTGGCGGTGCCGCCTCTCTGAACATGATGTGTGACATCGTCTCCCGTGCTTATACCCATGGCCTGCTGGGTTCTCCCCGGCCCTGGTGCAAGGAAGAGAAGGTCAAGTTCCTCTGCCCCGCTCCCGGCTATGACCGTCATTTCCAGATTGGTGAGTTCTACGGTGCAGAACTGATCTACATCCCCATGACTCCCACCGGCCCCGATATGGATATGGTGGAAGAGTACGTCAAGGATCCTCAGGTCAAGATGATGTGGGTCGTCCCCAAGTATTCCAATCCTGATGGCATCATCTTCTCCGAGGAGACCATCCAGCGGATCGCCCATCTGAAGCCTGCTGCTCCCGACTTCGCCATCATCTGGGACAACGCTTACTGCATCCATGAGTTTAAGGGTGACTATGTTCCCTTCCCTGACATCATCTCCCTGTGTGCAGAGGCCGGTAATCCCAACATGGTCTACGAGTTTGCCTCCACTTCCAAGATCACCTTTGCAGGCGGCGGTACCTCCTGCATGGCGGCCAGCGAGGCCATCATCCAGTACTTCACCGGTGTCTTTGGCGTCCAGATGATCTCCTACGATAAGGTCAACCAGCTGCGTCACGTCAAGTATCTGAAGAACAAGGCCCATACTCTGGAAGTCATGAAGCGCCATGCCACCGTCCTGGCTCCCAAGTTCCAGGTCCTGGCCAAGTGGCTGGATAAGGAGATCAAGGGTCTGGATATCGCCCACTGGACTGATCCCAGCGGCGGTTACTTTGTCTCCCTGTATACCATGAACGGCATCGCCAAGCGTACCTGGAGCCTGTGCCGTCAGGCTGGTGTCGTCCTGACCACTGCCGGTGCCGCTTATCCCAACAGCTATAACCCCAACGATAACCACCTGCGTCTGGCCCCCAGCCTGCCCCCTGTAGAGGATCTGGAAAAGGCCATGGAAGTGCTGTGCATCAGCCTGAAGCTGGCTGCACTGGAAAAGCTGCTGGAAAAGTAATTTCTGCATTAAACGGCTGTCTGAACAATTCAGGCAGCCGTTTTTATGCTTGCAATTGCTGTATGGTTGTGTTAACATGTATACAAGAAGGACACCGCAAAACGGTTTCCCTTCCCCCAATGTATTTACGAAATTACTCCGTCCATAGCTTTGCGGGCAGTGGGACGGGGTAATTTCTTTTTATTTAAGAAATTACGTTACTTGTTTCGATTCGTCTGATCGAGGACAAGTGCGATGACTGCAAGAATGACCATGCTGTAGGCAAACAGCATTTCATATGTAACCATCTCACCACCCCCTTTGCAGGGGGAAGGCCTTCCGTCCGTTGTTTTGCAGTGCCCCTCAAGGGCAAAGTGCCGCCTATAGTATATCCCATTCCTCCCGGCTTCGTTACCTCTGTTGCGTTAACGAATTTTGTTCATTTTCCTCTATACACGGCCCCTATTCCTGTGATAAGATAAAGAAAACTATCAGGAGGTAATTTATGCGTACTATTTTAAACTTCAACAGCAGCTGGTCGTTCCTTAAGGATATCAAGGAAGCTCCTGCTGCACTTCCCGCTGAATGTGAAACCGTTACCTTGCCCCACACCTGGAACGCCATTGACGGCCAGGACGGCGGTAATGATTACTTCCGCGGCACCTGCGCCTATGTTAAGTCTTTCCGTAAAGAAGAACTTCCCGTTTCCGCCCATCACTATCTGGAGATCCGGGGCGCAGCGTCTTCTGCTGACGTTTACCTGAACGGCAAGCATCTGCGTCATCATGACGGCGGATTTTCCACCTGGCGTGTGGATCTGACCGGTACCCTGGAAGAAGAAAACCTGCTGGTCATCACGGTGGACAATGCGCCCAACGATAAGGTCTATCCTCAGGTGGCAGACTTTACCTTCTATGGCGGACTGTACCGGAATGTAAACCTGATCTGTGTCCCTGAATCCCATTTCGATCTGGACTACTACGGCACCCCCGGTCTCAAGGTCACTCCCGTTATGGAGGACAAGGATGCAAAGGTAGCTGTTGAAGTCTTCCTGACCAACCGGCAGGAGGGCCAGAGCATCCGGTATTCTTTAAAAAACAAGGATGGTAAGGTCATCGGCACCTTTGAAGGCGGCGCCAAGGCCAATTTCCGCATCCAGAATGCCCATCTGTGGAATGGCCGGAAGGATCCCTACCTGTATTCCATGACCGCGGAACTGATGGATGGAGAAACCGTGCTGGATACAGTTTCTACCCGCTTCGGCTGCCGCTCCTATGTAATCGATCCCCAGCGGGGCTTTATCCTGAACGGCGAAGAATATCCCCTCCGTGGTGTGGCCCGGCACCAGGACCGCTGGCAATTGGGCAATGCCCTGCTGCCTGAGCACCATGAAGAGGACATCGCCCTGATTATGGAGATGGGCTGCACCACCATCCGCCTGGCCCATTACCAGCACGACCAGTATTTCTACGACCTGTGCGATGAGAAGGGCCTTGTGATTTGGGCGGAGATCCCCTATATCTCCAACCATATGCCCGGTGGACGGGAGAATACCCTGTCCCAGATGACAGAGCTGATCGTCCAGAACTATAACCACGCCTCCATCGTGGTCTGGGGCCTGTCCAATGAGATCACCATCGGCGGTGCCAAGGATCCCGATCTGCTGGAGAACCACCGTCTGCTGAATGACCTGTGCCATAAGCTGGATACTACCCGCCCCACCACCATGGCTGTGGTTTCCATGTGCGGCATGGACGAGGAGATCGTCCATCTGTCTGACGTGGTCAGCTACAACCACTATTTTGGCTGGTACGGCGGCGAGACCGACATGAACGGTCCCTGGTTCGACAAGTTCCATGAGAAGTACCCCAACCGTGCCGTGGGTATCTCCGAGTATGGCGCAGAGGCCCTGAACTGGCACAATTCCGATCCCCAGCAGGGTGACTACACCGAGGAATACCAGGCCTACTATCATGAGGAACTGATCAAGCAGCTCTTCACCCGTCCCTACATCTGGGCCACTCATTGCTGGAACATGTTTGACTTCGGTGCCGACGCCCGAAGCGAGGGTGGCGAAATGGGTCAGAACCACAAAGGGCTTATTACCATCGACCGTAAATATAAGAAGGATGCATTCTATGCCTATAAAGCCTGGCTGTCTGACGAGCCCTTTGTCCATATCTGCGGCAAGCGGTATGTAGACCGGGTTGAGGACGTGACCAAGGTCACCGTCTACTCCAATCTGCCCAGTGTAGAGATGTTCGTTAACGGTGAAAGCATCGGTGTAAAAGAAGCTGCGGACCATTTCTTCTATTTTGATGTTCCCAACGTGGGTGAGACAAAATTGGAAGCCGTGGCCGGAGCGTGCCGGGATGAGAGCAGCCTGCGCAAGGTAGACACCTTTAACCCTGACTACCGCCTGCAGGAAAAGAACGCCATCATCAACTGGTTCGATATCACAATGCCCGAGGGCTATTTCTCTATCAATGACAAGATCGGCGACATCATGAAGACCCTTCGGGGCAAGATCATCATGGGTCAGTTCTTCCTGAAGCTGATGAAGCAGATGAAGAAGCCTAAAGGAGAAAAGAAGGAAGGCGGTACCTTCTCCCTGACCCCCGATATGCTGCAGATGGTGGGCTCCTTCACCATTCTCCGGGCCTCCGGTATGGTGGGTATGGTGGGTGTCACCCTGACCGAAAAGGATCTGCTTGACCTGAATGCCAAGCTGAACAAGATCAAAGTTCCCAAGAAATAAACCACTGTTTTACCAGGGAGAGGGCTCTGTAAGTCCTCTCCCTTCTCTTTAGTATGTGCGCTACCACTTTTTTCGCTCTTTGTCAAGTGTTCTGCATGTAAAAGAAAACAGTTCTATTTTGTACAAAACGCTAAAATTGCTTGTGCAGAGCGGATTATAATTGATTTTTGTGTAAAATTTCGGTATTATTTAATTATCAATGGTCTGCCTATGCAGACCGAAAAGGCAAGAATTTTAGGAGGCAATCACTATGACTGTAATGGAAAGACTCGCAAATTCCGTCGTTGTTCCCGTTGTTGTTCTGGACAAGGTCGAGGACGCTGTTCCTCTGGCTAAGGCTATGGCTGCCGGCGGCGTCGACACCATGGAAATCACCTTCCGTACCGCCTGCGCTCCCGAGTGCATCAAGGCTGTTGCTGAGGCTTGCCCCGACGTTCTGGTCGGCGCCGGCACCATCGTCAACCTGGATCAGTGCAAGCTGGCTATCGAAATGGGTGCTAAGTTCATCGTTTCCCCCGGCTTCTCCGATGAGATCGTTGGCTACTGCGTCGAGCACGGCATCGCTGTCGCTCCCGGCTGCGTCACTCCCACCGAGATCATGGGCGCTCTGAAGCATGGCCTGAAGATGGTCAAGTTCTTCCCCGCCAACGTTTACGGCGGCCTGAAGGCTCTGAAGAACCTGGCTGGTCCCTTTGTCGGCCTGAAGTTCCTGCCCACCGGTGGTGTCAACAATGACAACATCAAGGAATTCATCGACACCCCCTTCATCCACGCTGTCGGCGGTTCCTGGGTCTGCCCCAAGGCTGATGTCGTCGCCGGTAACTGGGACAAGATCACCCAGCTGTGCATCGACGCCCGCAAGGCTGCTAAGGGCGAATAAGCTTTCACACGCTGTGTGAAAGCAGAGAAAAATGAAGAGTGAATAATGAATAGTTAAGGAATCCACTTCGTGGATGGATTTAAATCCATTGCCGCAGGCAATTCCCTGATTTTCGATTTTCAACTTTCCATTTTCAATTTCCATTTATGTAATCCCCAGTTTTGTTACAATAAAATATATTTGAAAGGATTCTGATTACCATGGCAAGAATTGTTACCTTCGGCGAACTGATGCTGCGTCTGCAGCCCTTCAACTACGAGCGCTTCGTTCAGGCTTCCAACGTCGAGTTCACCTTCGGCGGCGGCGAGGCTAACGTCTCCGTCTCTCTGGCTAACTATGGCATGGACGCAGCTTTCGTCACCAAGCTGCCCGCCCACGCTATCGGCCAGGCTGCAGTCAACTCCCTGCGTCGTTACGGCGTCGACACCTCTCTGATCGTTCGCGGCGGCGAGCGCGTCGGTATCTACTACAACGAGAAGGGCGCTTCTCAGCGTGGCTCCGTCTGCATCTATGACCGTGCTTACTCCGCTATCCAGCTGGCTAAGCCCGAGGACTTCGATTGGGACAAGATCTTCGAAGGCGCTGACTGGTTCCACTTCACCGGCATCACCCCCGCACTGGGCCCCAACGTTGTTGAGATCTGCAAGCAGGCTTGCCAGGCTGCCAAGGCCAAGGGCATCAAGATCTCCTGCGACCTGAACTACCGCGGCAAGCTGTGGACCCGCGCTCAGGCCAACGAGGCTATGACCGAGCTGGCTAAGTACATCGACGTCTGCATCTCCAACGAAGAGGACGCCAAGGACGTATTCGGCATCGAAGCTGAAGCTACCGACATCTACGGCGGCAC
>JAFVPA010000033.1 GCA_017505505.1 Oscillospiraceae bacterium
ACCCCAAAACACAAAAAGCGTCAAGGGGTGAAAGGGGGATTTTCTTGGGGCAAATTGTAGTTTAACGTACCAGCTACTGTAGGGCGGGGTCATGACCCCGCCGAACCGGTGACGAGAATTGCTAGGTGAAAATAGGCGTAATATCCTGCTGTTTTGCAAAAAAATGATACCATGCGGTATCGAAAGTGCGTCGGCGGGGTCATGACCCCGCCCTACAACGGCGTATAGAATTCGGCAGATAACCGATAATTTACGCAAAGCCTCTGATCCTTAAAAAGGTGTTTACATTTGCGCTATTTACTTTTGTGCGCATCAATGGTATAATTTACGGAAGAATTCAAAAGAGGAGGCGGGAAAGTGCGCCGTTTTATAGAAGAATTGAAAGATTTCCGGAAAAAGGGCGACATGGTTTTGCTGATCCTGTGTCTGATCGTGGCGGGCTTCGGCCTGGTGGCCATTGCCAGCACCACCTCAGCGGCAAAGTTTGAAGGAAACTTCCGTTATATCGCACTGCAGACCGTGGCGATCCTTATGGGCGTGGTGGCCTATGTTGTGATCTCTTCCATGGATCTGGAGGTGCTTTCGGAGCACCGGGCGCTGCTGGTGGCCTTCAACTGTTTCCTGCTTCTGCTGCTGATCCCCTTTGGCGATGACCACGGCTCCGGTAACCGAAGCTGGCTGAACATCCCCGGCATTCCCTTCAACATCCAGCCGGCCGAGATCTGCAAGATCACGTACATCATCATCATGGCTTCGGTCATGTCCTCCCACCAAAACCGTATTTCCCATCCGGTGTCCGTCATCCACATGGGCATTCATCTGCTGGTCCTGGTAGGTCTGAACCTGGCTCTGTCCTCTGACATGGGCGTTTCCCTGATTTTCGTGTTTATTTTCATCGGCATGACCTTTGCCGGCGGTGTCAGTATCTGGTGGTTTGCCATGGCTATTGGCCTGATCGCGGCGGCGTTCCCGATCCTTTGGCAGTTCCTGGGTGAATACCAGCAAAACCGAATATTGATCCTGTTTGATGAGACCATTGACCCTCAGGGTATCAACGAGCGCTACCACTCCATGATGAACCTGAAGTCCCTTACCGGCGGCGGCCTGACGGGCCAGGGCCTGTTCAACGGCAACCGTACCCAGGCAGGCCAGCTCTATGCCCAGCATACGGACTACATCTTCTCCTCCATGGGCGAGGAGCTGGGCTTCTTTGGCTGCGTTGCCATCATGATCCTGGAATTTGCCATCATTGCCCGCTGCTTCTATGTGGGTGTGAAGTGCCAGGATTATATGCGGCGCGTCGTGTGCTTCGGCGCAGGCTCCGCTCTGATGTTCCAGCTGATGATCAATACCGGCATGTGCATCGGTGTTATGCCCGTTATCGGCCTGACGCTGCCGCTGATCAGCTACGGCGCATCCTCCGTCGTTACCATTTTTGCTATGCTGGGCCTGGTCTCCGGTGCCCACGCCCGACCGCAAAGCCTGTCCCACGAACGCTATGTTCAGCCCTACCGGGAATAAAAGACGAACATCCACCCTTTGGGGTGGATGTTTTTATCTGTGATTGTAAAGTGTAGTTTAACGTACCAGCTACTGTAGGGCGGGGTCATGACCCCGCCCTACAATGGCGTAAAGAATTCGGCAGATAACCGATAATTTACGTTTTTAGACACAGACAGGAAAAAGACCGAACGCGTTTGGGTTCGGTCTTTGTTGCGTTATCCGTTCCGGACTTCCATAAACAGGCTTTCCACGTACCGGGAGATGTTCTCCGGCAGGTAGGCGTAGCTGGAGCCGTTGGCCAGGATCTCGTCGCTGGGATAGGAAACTTCACTGGACACCGCGTCGGGGTCCATGTATTCCTTGGCGGCGGAGATGGGGGTGGAGTAGCAGATCCAGTCCATATTGGCGCCGGCAATCTCGGGGTCGCACAGGAAATTGATGAAGGTTTCCGCGGCTTCCTTCTCCTTGGCACAGGCGGGGATGCACATGGCATCGATGAACAGGTTGAAGCCCTGATCCTCCGGCAGGTAGAAGGCCAGATTTTCGTTCTCGTCCATCATGGTCAGACAGTCGCCGGCATAGTAGGGGGCGATCCAGGCCTCCTCGTTCTGCATGGTGGCGAAGATCTCGTCCATGACGTACTGCTGCAGGACAGGCTTCTGCTCCTTCAGCTTACGGGCGCAGATGTCCAGCTCGTTGGTATCCAGGGTGTTCACATCGTAGCCCAGCAGGTACTGGGCGATACCGAAGGCGTCCCGGGAGTTGCCGAACATCAGGATCTTACCGGCGTACTTTTCGTTCCACAACAGCTCCCAGCCGGTGACATCGGCTTCGTCAACATACTTGGTGTTGTACAGGATGCCCACGGTACCCCAGGTATAGGGGACGGAGTATTTGTTCTCCGGGTCGTAGGCGGTATTCTTGAAGCTCTCGTCGATATAGCGGTAGTTGGGAATGTTGTCGTAATCGATCTCCAGGAGCATATCCTCTTCAATGAGCCGGGCGATCATGTAGTCGGAGGGGATGATCACATCCACGGTGATGCCGCCGTTAGCAAGTTTCGAGTACATAATCTCGTTGGAGTCATAGGTGGAGTAGTTGACCTTGATGTTGGGGTAGCGCTTTTCGAACTCCGCGATGATCTCTATGGAGTCGTCGCTGCCGTCGGCGATATACTGGCCCCAGTTGTAGACGTTCAGGGTCACAGTTTCCTGGGTATGGGGGGCGATAAAGAGATAGCCGAAGCCCAACAGAAGCAGGAATGCACACACACCGGCGCAGGCCCGCTTGAAGCTGCGTATGGCCTTGCTCTCTACCTTGGAACGGCGGGCACCCTTGGTCCGGTCGTTTCGGATCTGCACCAGGTTCATGGTCAGCATCAGAATGAAAATCAGTCCAAACAGCAGGGTGAACATGGCGTAGATCTTGGGCTGGATGGGCTTCTTGGTGTAGGAGTAGATCTCAACGGGCAGGGTCACGAAGTCCAGGCCGCTGACGAAATAGCTGATGACGAAATCATCCAGACTCATGGTGAAGGCCATGATGGCACCGGAGATGATGCCGGGCATGATCTCGTGAAGCGTTACTTTGAAGAAGGCCTGCAGGGGCGTGCAGCCCAGGTCCATGGCGGCGTTGGTCAGGGAGTTGTCCATCTGCTGCAATTTCGGCATCACATTCAGGATGACATAGGGCAGGTTGAAGGTGATGTGGGCGATCAGCAGTGTCCAGAAGGTCAGGGCATCCCGCTGGCCCAGCAGCTTGCTTCCTACGAAGACGAAGAGCAGGGACAGGCTGACACCGGTGACGATATCCGGGTTGGTCATGGGGATGTTGGTCAGGCTCATGACCACCTTGCGCATTTTGGGCTTTAGGTTGTGGATGCCGATGGCGGCCACGGTGCCGAAGGTAGTGGCAACGGCCGTGGACAGCACGGAGATCACGATGGAATTGCGCAGCAGCTGTAAAAGATGCTCATCCTGGAACAGCTCCACATACCGGTGCAGGGTGAAACCCTCAAAATTGGTGATATCCTTGCCGGTATTGAAGGAGGCCACCACCAGTACGATCATGGGGATGTACAGGAAGATGAACATCAGAATGGTGAGGAAACGGTTTGTCTTCTTCATGCGATGACACCGCCTTCCTCGTCAGCGCCGAAGCGGTTCATGATGCCGGTGCACACGAACACCAGGATCATCAGCACCAGGCTCAATGCCGCACCCAGATTGGGGTTGTTGCCCTGCTTGAACTGGCGCTCGATGACGTCACCGATGAGCACTGTGTCGGTGCCGCCCAGCTTCTGGGAAATGTAGAAGGTGGACACGGCGGGGACGAAGACCATGGTGATGCCGGAGAGAATGCCGGGAACGGACAGGGGCAGGACCACCTTCTGGAAGACCTGAATGCTGTTGCAGCCCAGGTCCTCGGCGGCTTCGATGAGCCGGGGGTTGATCTTGACGATGGTGGAGTACAGGGGCAGGATCATGTAGGGCAGGTAGTTATAGACCATGCCCAGGATCACGGCCCCGGGGGTGCGGATCAGCTGCTTGCGGCCGATGCCTACGAACTCCAGAATGTCGTTGAGAATGCCGGTATCCTGCAGCAGGCCCACCCAGGCCAGGGTGCGGAGCAAAAAGCTCATGCACATGGGCAGCATCACCAGCATGTACAGGATCTTCTGGGTGGTTAGGCTGCAGTGGGCAATGTAGTAAGCCACCGGGTAGCCCAGAAGCAGACAGATAAAGGCGGAAATGAGGGAGTAGAGAATGGACTCCCACAGCACGCCCCAATACATATTCAGATTCCGGATGTTGTTCAGGGTGAATTCTCCCGTGGCGGGATCGGTCAGGGCATAATAGCCCACCACGCACAGGGGGATCAGGGTGAAAACCACCATCCAGATGATGTAGGGGGTACTGAGCAGGATGGAATTATTCTTCTTCATCTTCGGCATCCTCCGTCAGCTCATCGTACTCGGCGGAGTAAGAGCTGTAGTCGCCAAAGAGTCCGGAATACTCGCTCTTGTGCATGATGTGGATATCCTCAGGGGTCAGGCGGATGTCGATGACAGAATCCACCGCATGGAAGTCGGTGGTCTGGATCAGCCACTTGAAGCCCCGGAAGTCCACGATGATGTCGTAATTCAGTCCTTTGAAGGTGACGGAGGTGACCTTGCCGGTCAGATGGCCTTCGCCCAGGGGGACGATGTCAATGTCTTCGGGGCGGATGACCACGTCCACGGGCTCGTTGGGCTCAAAGCCCTTGTCCACGCAGTCGAAGACCCGGCCAAAGAACTTGACCTTGTAGTCGGACAGCATAACACCGTCCAGAATGTTACTCTCGCCGATGAAATCCGCAACAAATGCGTTCTTCGGCTCGTTATAGATATCCTCAGGCCTGCCGATCTGCTGGATGCGGCCCTTATCCATGACCACCACGGTATCGGACATAGAGAGGGCCTCTTCCTGGTCGTGGGTGACATAGATGAAGGTGATGCCGGTGGCCTGCTGGATGCGCTTCAGTTCGTTCTGCATATCCTTGCGCAGACGCAAGTCCAGAGCGGCCAGAGGCTCGTCCAGAAGCAGGACTTTCGGCTGGTTCACCAGTGCACGGGCGATGGCAACACGCTGCTGCTGGCCGCCGGACAGGTTGTCGATGCGGCGGTTCTCGTAGCCCTTCAGGCTGACGATCTCCAGCATCTCGTTGACCCGGCGGTCGATCTCGTCCTTAGGCAGCTTCGCTACCTTCAGGCCGAAGGCGATGTTGTCATACACATCCAGATGGGGGAACAGGGCGTAACGCTGGAACACGGTATTGACCTGACGCTTGTAGGGCGGCACATCATTGATGACTTTGCCGTCGAAGGTCACAGTACCGGAGGTGGGCGTTAAGAAGCCGCCGATGATCCGCAAGGTGGTGGACTTGCCGCAGCCGGAGGGGCCCAGCAGTGTGAGGAATTCATGGTCATTGAAGTAAAGATTGATGCCGTCGAGAATACGCTCCCCGTCGAACTCCATGGTAAGATCCTGGAGTCTGATGAGTTCTTTGGACATTATCCTCCCCCGTTTCTATAGTTTAATGAGGTAAAGCGTCAAATTTTGACATGGTACTACTATATCGCAAATTTCGCTGTTGTCAATGTATTTTGATGGAAAAAGAATATTTTATGCGAAACAAATAATAAAATTCATATGCCAGACAGAAAAATTGTAGGGCGGAGGCAAGCCTCCGCCCTACAAAGGTGTGCGTGGGATCAGATGGTCACAAGCTCATAGCAGTCCTCGCCCAGACCGATTTTCTTGGCGTGCTCGATCTGGCTGCGCCAGCTGGTGTGGGGGAAGCCGCCGGTCAGATTGTCCAGATCGGGGCGGTTGGCCTTGGCCAGCTTGGACTTGGGCATCACAGGCTGGGCATTGACGGCCTCGGCGCAGGCCAGGTCCAGGGCCACAGGGTCGAAGGAGGCGAACATGCCCACATCGGGGACGATGGGGATATCGTTTTCCGCGTGGCAGTCACAGTAGGGGCTTACATCCCGGACCAGGGAGATGTGGAAGTGGGGACGGCCATCCACAACGGCCTTGGCGTATTCGGCGATCTTGTAGTTTAAGTACAGGGCGGCATCATGGTCATCGGCGGCGAGGGCCTTCACGGGGCACACATCCAGGCAGCGGCCGCAGCCGTAGCACTTGTCCCAGTCAACACGCATGACACCCTCTTCAGTGAGGGTGGGAGCGCCGTGGGCGCAGATATCGGCGCAGGCACCGCAGGCGACGCACTTTTCCGCATCCACCACAGGGCGGCAGTCGTCATGCATGTGCTTCTTGCCGGCCCGGGAGCCGGAACCCATGCCCAGGTTTTTCAGAGCGCCGCCGAAACCGGCTTCCTCATGGCCCTTGAAGTGGTTCAGGGAGATGACGATGTCCGCATCCATAATGGCCCGGCCGATGAGGGCCTCCTGGACATATTCGCCGCCCACCACGGGGACAGCCACTTCGTCAGTGCCCTTCAGACCGTCGGCGATGAGAACATGGGCACCGGTGGAGTAGGGGGTGAAGCCGTTGAGGTAAGCGGTTTCAATGTGGTCCAGAGCATTTTTACGGGAGCCACGGTACAGGGTATTGGCATCGGTGAGGAAGGGCTTGCCGCCCAGGTCCTTGATGATATCTACCAGCACCCGGGCATAGCCGCTGCGCAGGTGGGCCATATTGCCCAGCTCGCCGAAGTGGATCTTGATGGCCACGAACTTATTCTGGAAATCGATCTGGTCGATGCCGGCGGTCATAATGAGCCGGGCCAGCTTCTGGGGCAGGGTCTCGGATGTTCCGGTGCAGAAATCGGTGAAATAAACTTTGGGTGCCATGGGATTACCTCCTGTGATGTTTTTTTCTTCTAGTTTACCTTATTATAATAAGGTAGTCAAGGCTAACCCGGGAGAGGCATCGGATTAGTTTCCATATTCAACAAAAATGCAAGTGTAGGGCGGGGACCTGTCCCCGCCGGGCAATTTCGATGCATGAGCGTTCAGTTTTATGCTCAAGTGTCGATATTGCCCGGCGGAGGCAGGCCTCCGCCCTACAGGCTCTGTATAAGGGTAGTTTTATCCCGGCATGGGGATCTTGACACCGTCACCCAGGAGGATGTGGTCCACTTCGGAAAGGACGATGGGTGTCTCGGCGGTGAGCTTATCGCCGGTGCCGTCGGTATGGAGAGCCACCTGGCTGCCGTCCTTCATGACGGCGTAAACATAGCGGTCGGTGTAGCCTCGGAAATTCTGGTATTCAATTTCAGCGCCGTAGGCAGGTTCTTCCAAATCGTATTGGACAGTGGCTCCGAAGGGGGTGAGAACGAAGGAGATAATCTTGATGGCATCGATGCCGCTGCCAATCTGAACAGTCATGCCGTTTACTTTTTCCAGAGCCCACCATTTGATGCCCCAGGTCACAACGGGTTCTTTTGTGATCAGTTCCACACTGCTGTTATCGGCCTTCGCTTCGTCAAAGGTGATGGTGAATTCCCAGGTTTCCTCCACCAGCGTTTCGGACTTGTACAGGCCTTCCATTTCCTCACCATCGATCATATAGTCCTGCCCGGCGTATTTGGCATCGATTTCTGCACGCTTTGCCGCATCCTCCCAGGTGTGGATGAAGTTTTCAAATACAAAGTGGAACGTGATATCGCTGGAAAAAGGGTCCTCCAGCGGGATTTCCTTGTTGGGATCGAATTTGTCGATGCCGATGGAGAATACATAATCCAGGGTATTGGGAAGTCCGTCGTTGTCCTGCTCCCATTTTGTTCCGTCGTTCCAGATGATGTTGTGTTCCGGGGAGCCGTTGCCAAGACCGGCGTCGATGCCGATAGAGGTGGCAAACATGGTGCGGCTTTTTGGATCCCGTACCATGCTGGGGGCGTTTCCGGGAAAGATCGCGTCGGAGTCTCCGGGGCTTTTCAGATTGGCTGTTTCCAGGTCAACGTCCTCGGGGGCGGTGACACCGAAGATCACATAGGCTTTGGCACCGGCGCGAATGGCGGACTTCATTTCAATGCTCCATTCTCCCTTGACCTGGGTTTCCTGGATGATCTGCTCATGTTCCTGGATGAATTCCACCTGCTCCGGGGATAAGGGGTCCGCACTTCTTGCGGCGAAGAAATCCGTGAACCAGCCGTTTACATAGGCCACGGTGCAGCCCACCAGTAACAGGGCCAGGGCCGCAATGGCAGCCACCAGCAGGATGCGTTTCGGAGAGATGCGTCTTTGTACGGGGGTCTGGGCATCGGCAACGTAAGTGTCCCGGACAGAGCCCAGCAGCTCCAGAAGTTCCATGGAAGTCATGTTAGGCCCTCCTTTGCAAGATGTGCGTTCAGTTTCTTTCGGGTGCGGGACAGCATAACGGCGGATTTGTTGGGGGTCAGCCCAAAGCGCGCGGCAATGTCCTTGACGGCCTCCAAGTACCAGTAGCGGCACAGGAAGACCTTCCGCTCCAACTCCGGAAGACCATCCAGAAAGCGGTTGACGGCAGCCAGCGTTTCCTTATGAATGACGGCATCCTCCGTGCTTTCCCGGCCGCTGACGCAGTCCTGCAATTCTTCCAGGCACAGGGGCACTTCACCGCCGCCACGCTTCAGGCGGGAGCGCTTTTTCCAGTGGTCCAGGGAGATGTAGCGGGTCATTTTGCCCAGGAAGGCGGATAAAATGGCTGGCCGCTTCGGGGGCATGGAGTTCCAGGCGGCAAGATAGGTGTCGGAAACGCTTTCCTCGGAATCTTCCCGGTTGTTTAAAATGTTGTTGGCGATGCAGAAGCAGTAGGCCCCATATTTGGCATCGGTCTCGGAGATGGCCTCCTCCGACCGGGCCCAGTACAGGTCCAAAATCGCTTTGTCATCCATGGATATCAGCTCCTTTGTATATGTCTTTCACCTATCCAGTAGACAAACGGAAGAAAATATGACAGCAGACACAAAAATATTTTTTATTATAGCATACTTTGATGGGGCGGTAAATTGTAGTTTGTCTTTGTATAAATACTGTAGGGCGGAGGCCTGCCTCTGCCGGGCAGTTGCAGTCAATGAGTGGCAAAAAACCAATATGAATTGGGTAGATTGTTGCCAATATTATCACGCTCAGTAAAATTGGTGCCCGGCGGGGGCAGGCCCCCGCCCTACAGAGGCTAACGTAATATACGATAATTGCTCAGCCATAAAGGCAAAAAAGGACTCCAATCTTTCGATTGGAGTCCTCTGTGAAATTTCGAGAGAAATTACTTGGCAGCGCCGGCGATCTGTGCGGCGACCTCAGCAGCGAAGTCGTCGACCTTCTTCTCGATGCCTTCACCCTTGGTGTAGTGGATAGCGTCGACGAAGGTGATCTTGCCGCCCAGCTTCTTGGCAGCGTCGGCGATGTAGCCGGCCACGTCGCCCTTGAACAGGTCGGAGCGAACGAACTCCTGCTGCAGCAGGCAGTTCTCCTTGAAGAAGGCAGCCATCTTGCCCTGAGCGATCTTTTCCTTGACCTGAGCGGGCTTGGAAGCCATCTTGGGGTCGTTGTCCATCAGAGCGACCTGAACAGCCAGCTCCTTCTCAACAGCCTCAGCGGG
>JAFVPA010000034.1 GCA_017505505.1 Oscillospiraceae bacterium
CCCTATGTCTATTACAATGAGCACTGCATCGCATTCAATGCCGAGCATACGCCCATGAAGATCGACAAGGCAGCCTTTGAAAAGCTGTTGGACTTCGTTACCATCTTCCCGCATTATTTCATCGGAAGCAACGCAGATCTGCCTATCGTTGGCGGCAGCATCCTGAGCCATGAACACTTCCAGGGCGGCTGTTACTCCTTCCCCATGGAGAAATCTCCTGTGGAACGGAAGATCGAGTTCCGGGGCTTTGAGGATGTGAAAGCAGGTGTCGTAAAGTGGCCCATGAGTGTTATCCGTCTTACTTGCTCTGATAAACAGCGGATTGCAGATCTGGCTGACCGAATCCTGCAGTCCTGGCGGGGCTATTCTGACGCGGATGCGTTCATCTTCGCGGAAACCAAGGGAGAACCTCATAATACCATTACACCCATTGCCCGCCGCAGAGGTGAGGACTATGAGATGGATCTGGTGCTGCGTAACAACATCACCACGGAGGAGCATCCTCTGGGTGTGTATCATCCCCACGCAGAGCTGCATCACATCAAGAAAGAGAATATCGGTCTGATCGAAGTGATGGGCCTGGCCGTCCTGCCCTCCCGTTTGAAAGGGGAGTTGGCTCAGCTGGAAGAAGCGATTCTGATGGATAAGCCTATTACCGGTGATTTGGAAAAGCATGCCGAATGGGTCGAGCAGCTTAAGAGGGGTCATAAGTTTACCACGGACAATACAGCATGCATTCTGAAGCTGGAAGTAGGCAAGGTGTTTGCCAAGGTACTGGAGCACGCAGGTGTATATAAGAGAAATGAGGATGGTACGGCTGCATTTGACCGCTTCATCCGCTATGTGAACAGGGAGGTATAATAGATGAATATTCTTGTGACTGGTGGGGCAGGTTTCATCGGCAGCCATACCGTAGTGGAACTGATGAAGGCAGGACACCACCCCATCATCGTGGATGACCTGAGCAATGCTCACCTGGATGTGACAAACCGTATTGGCCAGATCTGTGGCCAAATGCCTGTGTTCTATGAAATCGACTGTGCAGACAAAGGGAAACTGCAGCAGGTGTTCCGAGATCACAAAATTGATGCTGTGATCCACTTTGCTGGTTTCAAGGCTGTGGGCGAGAGCGTTCGGGAACCTCTGAAGTATTACCGCAACAATCTGGACAGCACCCTGACCCTTCTGGAAGTCATGGAGCAGGCAGACTGCAAAAAGCTGGTATTTTCTTCTTCCGCAACTGTTTATGGCCCCAATAACCCCCATCCCTATAAGGAGGAAATGCCTGCCATTCAGTCTTCTTCTCCCTATGGCTGGACCAAGGTGATGATCGAGCGGATCTTGACGGACTATTGTACAGCCCATCCTGATTTCTGCGCTGTGCTGCTTCGCTACTTCAACCCCATCGGTGCCCATGAATCCGGTCTGCTGGGCGATGATCCCAATGGTATCCCCAATAACCTGATGCCTTACATTGGCCGTGTGGCAGCAGGGCAGCTGGAGAAGCTGACCATCTTCGGCGGTGACTATGATACCCCCGACGGCACCTGTCAGCGTGACTATCTCCATGTGGTTGACCTGGCTGTTGGTCACCTGAAGGCTCTGGAATACGCCGCAGAGCATGAGGGTGTGGAAGCAATCAACCTGGGTACCGGCAACGGTATCTCTGTTCTGGAGCTGGTGAACGCTTTCCAAAAGGTCAACAACATCGAGCTGCCCTATATCATCGGCCCCCGCCGTGACGGTGACCTGCCTGCTTTCTGGGCAGATGCTACCAAGGCAAAGAATCTTCTGGGATGGGAAGCTACCCATACCGTGGAAGATATGTGCGCAAGCAGCTGGAACTTTGCAAAGCAGGGCATGAATAAGAAATAATCATCGAGAGGCATTCCATGAAAATCCGCAAAACAATTGAGGAATTTGCGATAATTACGGTAGGCACGATCATCGTTGCAATCGCTGTATTCTTTTTTATGCTGCCAAGCCATGTATCCGTAGGCAGTGGCGCAGCTCTTGCCATGGTACTTAGCAACTTCATTCCGCTATCGGTATCCACAATCACGCTGATTATGAATGTGGGCCTTTTGATCATCGGCTTTCTCCTCATCGGTCCGGAGTTTGGTGCCAAGACCGTATACTGTTCCATTCTGATGCCTTTGGTTATGGGTGTATTTGAGAAGATATTTCCTAACTTCCAGTCTATTACCCAGGACCCGCTTCTGGATGTGATCTGCTACATATTGGTTGTGGGCATAGGACTTGCCATTCTGTTTTCCAGAAACGCATCCTCCGGTGGCCTGGACATCGTGGCGAAGATCATGAATAAGTACCTGAAGATAGATTTAGGTAAAGCAATGTCCACCTCCGGTATTGTAGTGGCTCTTTCTTCTGCACTGTGTTATGATTCCAAGACTGTGGTACTGAGCTTGCTTGGCACTTATTTCGGCGGCATGGTGGTAGATCATTTTATCTTCGGCATTAACATTAAGCGCAGAGTATGTGTCATTTCCAGCAATTTGGAGTCAATCGTGGATTATGTCCTGCACGAACTGCACAGTGGAGCAACGCTAAACGAGATCATCGGTGCTTATGACCGGACACCGCGTATGGAAATGGTCACCATCGTGGACAAAAATGAGTATAAGAGGCTCATGGACTATGTCCGAAAGATCGACCCGAAAGCATTCGTTACGGTGTATTCGGTCAGCGATATGCGGTACCAGCCCAAAAAGTAAAAGACACATTGGATACATAGGAAAACTATGTATTATTGACAACAGATAAAATTAAGAAAACAAGATAGTGTATATTCTGGAAAAGTTTGTTTATGGCCTTTCCTTTTGTGAAGAACTATAATAATAACAACAAAGGGGAGCCGGAGCAAGAGGTTCTGGGTAACAATCCGGAACTTCCTGGCAACTCTTTGTTCCCGGCAAAACATCAAACACAACCATACTAAAACTATAAAAAATTAAATGGAGGATCATCTTATGTCTGTAAAAGTTGCTATTAACGGTTTCGGTCGTATCGGCCGTCTGGCATTCCGTCAGATGTTCGGCGCAGAGGGTTTTGAGGTTGTCGCTATCAATGACCTGACCTCTCCCAAGATGCTGGCTCACCTGCTGAAGTACGACTCCACTCAGGGCGCTTACGCTGCTCCCTTCGGCACCCACACTGTCGAGGCTGGCGAAGACAACATCGTTGTCGACGGCAAGAAGATCACCATCTACGCTAAGGCTAACGCTGCTGAGCTGCCCTGGGGCGAGCTGGGTGTCGACGTTGTTCTGGAGTGCACCGGCTTCTACACTTCCAAGGCTAAGGCACAGGCTCACATCGATGCCGGCGCTAAGAAGGTCGTTATCTCCGCTCCCGCTGGCAATGACCTGCCCACCATCGTTTACAACGTCAACCACGAGACCCTGACCAAGGATGACCACATCATCTCCGCTGCTTCCTGCACCACCAACTGCCTGGCTCCCATGGCTAAGGCTCTGAACGACCTGGCTCCCATCGAGTCCGGCATTATGTGCACCATCCACGCTTACACCGGCGACCAGATGATCCTGGACGGTCCCCAGAGAAAGGGCGACCTGCGCCGCTCCAGAGCTGGTGCGATCAACATCGTTCCCAACTCCACCGGTGCTGCCAAGGCTATCGGCCTGGTTATCCCCGAGCTGAACGGCAAGCTGATCGGCGCTGCTCAGAGAATCCCCACCCCCACCGGTTCCACCACCATCCTGAACGCTGTTGTTGCTAAGGAAGTCACCAAGGAAGAGATCAACGCTGCCATGAAGGCTGCTACCACCGAGTCCTACGGCTACACCGAGGACGAGATCGTTTCCTCCGACATCATCGGCATGACCTTCGGTTCCCTGTTCGATGCTACCCAGACCATGGTCAACAAGCTGCCCGGCGGCATGACTCAGGTTCAGGTCGTTTCCTGGTACGACAACGAGAACTCCTACGTTTCTCAGATGGTCCGCACCATCAAGCACTTCTCCAC
>JAFVPA010000035.1 GCA_017505505.1 Oscillospiraceae bacterium
CCAAGACCATCGACGGCGACCTGAAGAACGAGGACATCGAGTGCTCCTTCGGCTTCGACACCGCCACCAAGACCTACTCCGAGATCATCGGCAACATCCAGCGTGATGCCAACTCCGCCAAGAAGTACTGGCACTTCATCAAGGTCATGGGCCGCTCCGCTTCCCATGTCGCTCTGGAGTGCGCTCTGGAGACCCAGCCCAACATCTGCCTGATCGGTGAAGAAGTCGCCGCCAAGAAGATGTCCCTGGCTGAGATCACCGACTACATCGCTGACTCCGTGGCCGCCCGTGCTGCAAAGGGCATGAACTTCGGTGTTGCCATCATCCCCGAGGGCATCGTCGAGTTCGTTCCCGAGTTCTCCGTTCTGATCGCTGAGATCAACGAGCTGTTGGCCGGTGCTAAGGCTGATGCCTTCAACGCCCTGCCCACCTGGGCTGAAAAGTACGCTTTCATCGAGGCCGGTCTGACCAAGGCTTCCATGGACGTCTTCGCATTCCTGCCCCAGGGCATCCAGCAGCAGCTGTTCCTGGAGCGCGATCCTCACGGTAACGTGCAGGTCTCTCTGATCGAGTCCGAGAAGCTGTTCTCCGCTCTGGTCAAGGACAACCTGGCTGCCCGTAAGGCTGCCGGTACCTACAACGGCAAGTTCTCCGCCCTGCATCACTTCCTGGGCTACGAAGGCCGCTGCGCATTCCCCTCCAACTTCGATGCTGACTACTGCTACTCTCTGGGCTACAACGCCTTCATGCTGATCCAGTACGGCTACACCGGTTACCTGTCCAAGGTCTCCAACCTGTCCAAGCCTGCTGAGGAATGGGTTGCCGGCGGTATGCCCATCACCAAGATGATGAACATCGAGCGCCGTCATGGTGCTGACAAGCCCGTTATCCGCAAGGCTCTGGTGGAGCTGGAAGGCGCACCCTTCAAGTTCTTCGCTGAGCACAGAGCTGAGTGGGCTGTCGAGACCTGCTTCACCTATCCCGGTGCCATCCAGTACTACGGTCCCTCCGAGGTCTGCGACCTGACCACCCGTACCCTGGCTCTGGAAAAGGCCTGAGCGGCGAGTCGCCGCTGACAATGCGTTACGAACCTGTGTGATTGACCAACACCATTGGGTGGGAAGCTCGATTCGTAACGGTTGCAGTAAATGAATACATAAGGAGCCTGCCCCTTGGGGCAGGCTCCTTCAGACTGTCAAAAAAGTCTCAAAAATTAGATGTCATCGCGAACCAGTCCTCAGACTGGTGTGGCGATCTCCTAAAAAGAAGTAAGAACCCTCGATTTCAGGAAGAAAATGTTCTGAAATCCGGGGGGATTGCCACGCCAGTGTGCGCACTGGCTCGCAATGACATGGTTTTTCGACATGCTGTGGAGCCTGCCCCGCATGGGAACAGGCTCCTTTTCTCTTTTCCTCTTATTCCACACTGACCAGCATTTTTGTGATGCCGTCGTCGGTCATGTAGACGGTCTGCATGGTGTCGTGCTGCCACCAGAATAGTTCCACCTTCCACATTCCCGCGGTGTCGTCGTGGTAGGTCTTATACTGGCAGTAGCCGGTCTGGAACTCCATCAGCGGTTCCATGGTGGATTCTTTATCCGCCCGGGCGATGGCCTCGGCGGGGGTGGTGATGGCTTTGACTGTGGTGTTTTTGAAGCCGGTAGTCTGGACGTTGGGGTTGGCCTTAACATCTTCTTCATAGGAGAAGGGTATGGGGGAATCGATATCCTGTGCTTCGATCAGTGCGCCAATTTCTGCGGTGGCCGTGTCGAAGACCACCAGCTCTTCCTCGATGACCTTTTCAGACTGGGCACAGTTCCGGGTGGGGAGGAAGGCGTTGGTCATGCCCTTGAGATTGCCGCTGCTGTCAAAGGTCAGGGTGATCTCCGTGGCTTCATATTGATCATTAAAGTCATAGGTCTCGATGATGCGGATGGTGTTGCCCTCTTCCCGGACCTCTTCCACCTTGGCGTCGTACCATTCAAAGTCCCAGGACCACATGCTGAAATTGGAATCATCCATGTAGCCGTCCACAGAGCCGTTCCAGTCGGAGACAGGGGAGTGGGCGGGGGTAGATTCCCAGTCCAGTCCGTAGTACTTTCCGTCCCGCCACATGCTGCCCCGGATGCTGGTCATGACGGACAGGTCCTGACGGCTGGGGTAACTGGTGACTTCCAGATAGTCCGGGCCGTGCTTCCAGACCTCGCTGCTCAGGTAGTACGCCTTATCATCGTGGACACTTTCTGTCATCCAGTCGAAGCTGTACAGGTGGTAGCTGTCGGCGTTTAGCAGGTTGTCGATGGCCCCCCGGCATTTGGCGAGAAGGGCGTCCTGGTTGGGGTTATAGACGCGGAATTTGGCGTAGGCGTGGATGGTCTCGCTGCGGCCATCGGGCATGGTGGCGGTGTGGTAGCGGCCCACCCGGTAGAAGCCCTGGGGCAGGGTACCATAGCTGTCGGTCCAGTCCAGCTTTACCGTGTCCCGGCTGGTCCAGGAAACCTGGATGGCTTCCTCGGGGCGTTGGTGACAGGGGTGGCCGGTTCCAGAACCGTCCATTTTCCGTCTACCAGCTGTTCGATCCAAAAGCCTTCCCCGGCGGTCAGGGATTTGTGGTCATCATCGGATTCGCAGTAGAAAAGAGTTGTTCCTGTGGCGGTGGCGTTTTCCGCACCATAGCCAAACTGCCAGGCTTCGTCAAAGAAGTACCAGCGCATCTGCCCGGAGCCAAGCATGAAGTCCTTATCGTATTCCGTCTTGTTGCTGGGGATCTCTGTGACCTTTCGGGCCTCCTTACGCAGCACTTCCAGCTGTTCCAGAGAGATGCAGGAGCCTGCGTGGTCGGCGATGATGGAATAGGTGTCGGCGGGATCTTCGTCGATCAGGGCCAGGTCGGCGGTATAATACTGTTCTTCCTCAGGCTCGTAGCCTTCAATTGTGGTTGTGTACTGAGAGAAAATTCGGGCCAGGGAGCCGTCATTGTGGAAGGTAAAGGTGATGATGGCATCATACTGATACCCCAAGTCCTGTTCGCGGGTCCACTGGGCGGCGAAAGAAACGCTGTCGTCGCTGACCACACCGGTACCTTCGGGGAAGGTGACGGTCTTACCCTCGGGGGTATACTGGTTCAGCCAGCTGTTGACATCGTATTCCCGTCGGGCCCCTTCATTGACCCAGTAATCGCCGTAGTGCATGCCGTACATGTCTCCGAAATACAGCTGGCTGCCGGTATAGGTGGGCTCGCCATTGTCCAGCCGTTCCTGCATCAGTGCTAGATAGTCGTTTCCATACCGGCGGATGGCAGTTACTGTGGTGTGGCCGCGATCGGTCTCCCGTTCCGGGTAGATGGAATTGTTTGTAATATTGAAGGAATAGCTTTCCCGGGCTTTCAGATCGTTGATGGTGTCTGTGCAGATTTGTACAATTTCTGTCTGGGTCAGTCCGGCGGCGAAGGTGGACTGCACTGTGGGTTCTGTGGCGGCTTCGGTGGACGCGGTCTCAGTAGGTGTAATCCCGGCCATGGCTGGGGCCTCCCCCACAGGGGAAGTCACCAGACACACTGCCACGAACACGATGGCAATGACCCCCGCCAGAGAGATCCAGAAGCCGGGCTTCTTATATTTCAGCACGGACTTGATGCGTTCCTTCACGCTGACCTCCCCGAAGGCCACAGGGCAGGCGGCGAAGTGGGCGCGGTTGGTGGAGCAGTTGAGCAGGGCGGCGGAATATTCCTTCCGCTCCTGCAGCTCCATGAATTGGACCACCCGTTCATCGCAGGACATTTCGATATCCTTGCAAAGTAGGATGTAAGCAACCCACACCAGCGGATTGAACCAGTGGAGGGCCAGGGCGAGAAAACCAATCATCTTGAACCAGTGGTCGCCTTTTTCCAGATGGGTCCGTTCGTGGGCCAGAATATGCTTGCGGACGACTTTGGACAGGCCCATGGGGATATAGATATTGGGACGGATAAAGCCTAAGATAAAGGCAGTCTCGATCCGGTCGCACTCCCAGCCGCCGGGGATCTTCACGGACTCCCGAACCAGCAGCTTCAGATGCACATAGGAAGCAATGGTATACACCAGAAACAGGCTTGCCACGCTCAGCCAGATCCAGGCGGCAATGGACGCGAAATCCGTAACGGTGTGGGACTCTTCGGTGATGACAGCGGGGTCGGTGATTACTTCCACATCCTCCGGCATGGGGGCATTTTCGGGAACGGCGGGGATATGGGTATGGGTAACTGCCTCGTTCTGGTCGGGAATCTCGATCAGCTCCGGGCCGGGGGATACAAGTTCCGCCATCTCCTGCCGTACCTCGGCCACGGGCTTCGGCTCCGGCTGGAGACTCATGGTGCTCTGGATCTCAAAGGGCATCAGCAGGCGGACACCGGCCAACAGCCACAGCAGGCACAGAAATTTCTTTGGGGTCTTTTTCAGCACCAGCCGCAGGACCAGCACCGCCAGAATGACGATGCTGCCATGAAAACTGGCGGTCAGTATGTTTTGAAACAGTTCAGACATGGGGATTACCTCCTTTGGCAGGAAAATCATGATAACTGTAGGGCGGGGTCATGACCCCGCCGACGCACTGTCGGAAAGGGAGCGCGAAAAACTGTGAGAAAAGGCTCGGTCCGACGCATCGATTTTAACAAGGAGAAAATATGAAACTTGGTTGGCGGGGTCATGACCCCGCCCTACAATAGGTATGGAGGGGAATCAGTTATTCTTCGTAGCTGTCGATCAGGGCCTTCAGCTGTTCCACTTCATTCTTCGTCAGCTTCTTGCTTTTGGAGAAGGCGGCGATGAAAGCGGGCATGGAGCCTTCAAAGGTCTCCTCCACCATTTCCTCCAGACGGGACTTCTGGGCTTCTTCCTTAGAAATAAGTGTTGTGACAATGGTATTCTCGTTTTTTACTACGCCCCGTTCGCTTAAGCGGCGGATAACGGTGTAGGTGGTGGCCTTGGACCAGCCCAGGCTTTCCTTGGCCAACTGCACCAGCTTTGTTGAGTTCACTGGCTCGTTGTCCCACAGAAGCAGGCAGAAGCGGTACTCACTCTCAAAAATCTTGGGTGTTTCCATAATCATTACCTCCGGTAGTTTAATGCATTAAACCTTATAAACGAAGTTTAACGCATTAAACCTGAAATGTCAATAGGAAAATTACAAAATCTTACAAAATTTCTTTTCCTTGCAATCCCCCTGGAAACATACTATAATAAACAAAACCATTCAGGAGGTGCCACCATGAAGGCATGGCAGCATTTCAAAACCATCACCCACCACAAATGGCTGGTCCTCTGCGGCTGTTTCCGGGTGGGACTGTACTGGCAGGGACTGACCCACGATCTGTCAAAGTATTCTCTCACGGAATTTAGGTCGGGAGCGAAATACTACCAGGGAAACCGCAGCCCCAATGCCGCCGAGCGGGAGGATAAGGGCTACAGCGAGGCCTGGATGCACCACAAGGGCCGCAACCGGCACCACTATGAATACTGGACGGACATGAACCGGCAGAGCAAACAATATGAATCCATTCCCATGCCCCGGAAGTATCTGGTGGAGATGGTCATGGACAGACGGGCCGCCTGCATGACCTACCAGGGCAAGGGCTATAAGGACGATTCTGCCCTGAACTATTTCAACCGGGGACTGGAAAAGGACAAAATGCACCCCAAGACCCGGGAAGAGCTTCGCTACATCCTGACCATGCTGGCGGAGCAGGGGGAGGAAGTGACCTTCCGGTATTTAAAGGATAGTGTCCTGGCCGGAAAACCGTTCCCGTGGGAAAAATAATTTTGAAAAATTTGAAAAACAGGGTTGACTTTTTCAAAATCTTGCATATAATAGAACCGTTCACAGATAGAGGATTTGTGTAACGGTAGCACACCGGACTCTGACTCCGTTTGCGGGGGTTCGAATCCCTCATCCTCTGCCAACAAAAACGCCATCCAATCGGATGGCGTTTTTTGTTGGCAAAAAATAAAGGATAGGGATTTGAACTCATCAAAATGCCGATATCCGGTGGATATCGGCTCGTCCCCGGCTGAACAGGGACGACACCCTTTTGATAATCAAATCCCTCATCCTCTGCCCCCAAAAAGCCCGGCTGCTTTTTGCAGCTGGGCTTTTTTATAAAAAACATGATAAAAAATCCAATACTTTAATTTTGTATTGAAAAAATCCAATTCGACAAAACATTTTTACATCCTGCTAAATTTGAAACGTTTACAATTGTTGATAATAGATAAAAATTGTCTACTTCGTACATTTTTGAGGGTTTTTGGAAAGGTGACTCTTTACAATTTTAACAATTTGCGCTATAATGTGGGCGTGTATTTCCAGCGGAGAGGGTTCGCTGAAATGTACATAAAAAGCAGAAAAGGACGTCCTTTTCTGCGTTTCCATGCAGAATGGAAACGATCTTTTTCTGGCTATTCCCGGGAAAACCGGATTTAGCATACATTTAATTTTAGGAGGAACACAAATGAAAAAGCTGATTTCCCTGCTGCTGGTCCTGGCTATGGCTCTGACCCTGGTCGCTTGCGGCGGCAAGACTGAAGCTCCCGCTGAGACCCAGGCTGCTGCAGAGGCTCCCGCTGCTGCTCCCGAGGCCCCCGCTGCTGAAGTCACCACTTACGATGTCGGTGTTGCTATCTACCAGTACAACGACAACTTCATGACCCTGTACCGTCAGGAGATCGAAGCCTACTTCAAGACCCTGGAGACCGACACTGTTAAGTACAACATCACCATGGTCGACTCCAAGAACGACATGGCTGAGCAGACCAACCAGATCGATACCTTCATCACCCAGGGCATGGACGTCATCATCCTGAACCTGGTCCAGACTTCCTCTGCCGAAGTCCTGATCGACAAGATCGTCGCTGCTGACATCCCCCTGGTTCTGATCAACCGTGAGCCCCTGGGTGAGACCGACGAGTCCTACCCCGGCATCATCAACAACCCCACCGTCTGCTACGTCGGTGCTGACGCTCGTCAGTCCGGTACCTACCAGGGTGAGATCGTCCTGGCTCTGGACGACAAGGGCGACGTCAACGGCAATGGCAAGGTTGACTACGTCATGATCATCGGTGACCCCGAGAACCCCGATGCTCAGTACCGTACTGAGTTCTCCATCAAGGCTCTGACCGACGCTGGTGTCGAGGTCAACTGCCTGGTTTCCAACGTTGGTAACTGGGATCAGACCAAGGGCCAGGAAATCGCTGCTGCTGCTCTGGCACAGTTCGGCGATGAGATCGACGTGATCTTCTGCAACAACGACGGCATGGCTCTGGGCGCTGCCGCCGCTATCGAGGCTGCTGGCCGCGTTGTCGGCGAAGACATCTACCTGCTGGGTGTTGACGCTCTGGACGAGTGCCAGGAGATGGTCCAGGCCGGCACCATGACCGGTACTGTTCTGAACGACCACATCGGTCAGTCCCACGCTGCTGTTGATGTCGCTGTCAAGGCTCTGAACGGCGAAGCTATCGACAACTACTACTGGGTTGATTACCTGAAGGTCGACGCTGCTTACTTCGGCTAAGCATAAGCTTTAACCACTTGCGGGTGGGCTGGAAACAGCCCACCCCTTTGGCCGAAAATCCGGCTTGGTTTGAGCGGAGAGCGGAATGGCTCCGTTTTCCGCTGAGACTAAGAGAATGGTCTTATATATAAGGAGATTGGAGGTCTGCTTTATGAACGAGTACCGCTTGGAAATGCGCGGTGTCTGCAAATCATTCCCCGGCGTTAAGGCCCTGGATCATGCACAGCTGTGTCTGCGTCCCGGCAAGGTTCATGCCCTGATGGGTGAGAACGGCGCAGGTAAGTCTACGCTCATGAAGTGTATGTTCGGCATCTATTCGATGGACGAAGGCGAAGTCATTTACGAGGGCCAGAAGGTCAGTATCAAGGATCCTCTGGAAGCACTGAAAATGGGTATTGCCATGGTCCACCAGGAGCTGCAGCCCATTCCCGCCCGTACCATCGGCGAGAATATCTTCCTGGGCCGCTACCCCATGAAGAAATTCCTGGGCGTGATTCCTGTCGTTGATCACGACAAGATGTATGCCGACACTGCTGAGCTGCTGAAGAAGGTCCGCATGAACTTTAATCCCCGGCAGATGCTGGGTGAGCTGTCCGTTTCTCAGATGCAGTCTGTGGAAATTGCAAAGGCTGTTTCCGCCAACTGTAAGGTTCTGATTCTGGACGAGCCCACTTCTTCCCTGACCTCCAATGAGGTCGAGGCCCTGTTCCGGATCATTGAGGATCTGAAGGCAGAAGGCGTTGCCATCGTCTACATCTCTCACAAGATGGATGAAATTCTGCGTATTTCCGATGAAGTTACCATCATGCGTGACGGTCAGTACATCGGCACTTGGGACTGTGCAGGCCTGACTACCGACTTCATCATTTCCAAGATGGTCGGCCGTGAACTGACCAATCTGTATCCTCCCCGCAATAATGTTCCCGGTGATGTGGTGTTTGAGGTTGAAAACTTCACCTCCATCAATCCCCGGTCCTTCCGCAATGTGAATTTCAATGTCCGCAAGGGCGAAATTCTGGGCGTGGCCGGTCTGGTTGGTGCCCAGCGTACCGAGCTGATGGAAGGCCTGTTCGGTATCCGCAGCCATACCACCGGTACCATCAAGTACCAGGGCAAGGAGCTGGTCATCAAGCGTCCCAAGGATGCCATTGACCAGGGTATCGCAATGCTGACGGAAGACCGCCGTGCTACCGGTATTATGGGTGTTCTGAGTATTGCCGATAACATTTCCGTTGCCTCTCTGAAGCAGTATCTGGACTTCGGCTTTGTGCTGAACAATAAGAAGGTGGAAGACCTGGTCCAGGAGAATGTCAAGAAGATGAACATCAAGACGCCCTCCTCCAAGACCCAGATCAAGAGCCTGTCCGGCGGTAACCAGCAGAAGGTTCTGATCGGCCGCTGGCTGGCCAACAATCCCGATGTTCTGATTCTGGACGAGCCTACCCGTGGTATCGACGTTGGTGCCAAATATGAGATCTACTGCATTATCGAAGAGCTGGCCCGCTCCGGCAAGAGCATCATCATGATCTCTTCTGAAATGGCTGAGCTGATCGGTATGTCTGACCGGATCATGGTCATGTGCGATGGCCGTGTCACCGGCTTCATTGACGGCAAGGATGCCAACCAGGAAAACATTATGGAACTGGCAACCCAGTTTGAGACAGTATAAGCTAGGAGGATAAAATACAATGAAAACGAAGATGAGCATTCCTCAGAGAATCGTTGCCTATGTCAAGGGCAACCCCATCGTTGTCATGATGGCTCTGGTCAGCATTGTTGTGGGCTTCACCATTCCCAACTTCTTCTCTCTGAATAACTTCAACGTTCTGATGGGCAACACCACCATCCGTTTCCTGATCGCACTGGGTGTTTCCGGCTGTCTGATCACCAAGGGTACCGACCTGTCTGCAGGCCGTCAGGCTGCTCTGGCCGCTACTCTGACCGGCGTCATGGTCCAGCGTGCTGACTATGCTTCCCGTCTGTTCTCCTGGATGCCCGAGATGAACATGTGGGTCGTTCTGCTGATCGTCCTGGCTATTGGTGCTGCACTGGGTTCCATCACCGGTTCCATCATTGCCTATCTGAAGGTTCCCCCCTTCATCGCAACTCTGGGTATCCAGACCATCGTTTACGGCTTCAACCTGATCTACACCAATGCCCAGCCCATCGGCGGCTTCAGCCAGCCCTTCAAGGATTTCTTCAACTGGAAGGTTTTTGCCTTTGGTGATTTCAAGGGCTTCTCCGGCTATATCCTGTTCGCCCTGTTCTTCGGTGTCCTGTTCTGGTTCCTGTACAACAAGACCACCCACGGTAAGTACATGTACGCCATCGGCGGCAACGAGAATGCTGCTGAGGTTTCCGGTGTCAATGTCCGCCGCAGCCTGACCACCATCTACATGATCGCCGGTATGATGTACGCTTTCGCAGGCTTCCTGATGACCGGTAAGTCCGGCGGCGCATCTGCCTCCATGGGCGTTTCCTACGAGCTGGAAGCCATCGCCGGCTGTACCATCGGCGGTGTCTCCACCACCGGCGGTATCGGTACCGTTGGCGGCATCCTGGTCGGTGTTCTGGTCTTTGAGCTGCTGAAGATCATCATGCAGTTCATCGGCGTTGACCCCAACTACAACTATATCGTTCAGGGTCTGGTCGTCATCACCGCTGTTGCTATGGATATCCGTAAGTACGTGGCCAAGAAGTAATGGACAACGAAAAGACCCTCCCCGAAACAGAAGAAACCAATGCTCCTCAGAATGAGGAAAAAGCAAAGAATTTATGGCAGATCCAGAAAGAGAGCTGGTACGATAAGATTCCGCTGAGCCTTAAGCAGCTGGATACCATTGTTGTTGTCTGCTGGATCGCGATCGTGATCCTGATCGTGGTCATCGCACTGGATGCTATGGATATTTTCAATCCCTTTGGTTACTAAAAAACAGCAGGGCGCACAAATTGTGCGCCCTGTTTTTGTAAAAAATTGACTGGTAAAAACTGGTATATCCATTGCCTTTTTTTGTCTGTTGTGATATGCTTACGATAACGATTACGAAAAAAGGGGGGACAGCAGATGGAATTCAACGATGTGTATGACGAAAACCGAAATCTGACGGGAAAAGTTCATAAACGGGGCACCCATTGGGAGCCGGGAGAATACGGCGTAGTCGTATGCGTCTGGGTCTACGATGGCCGGGGACATCTGCTTCTTACCAGAAGGGCGAAGGGAAAAAGCTTTGCCGGTACCTGGGAAAATTCCGGCGGTGCTGTCCAGACCGGGGAGACCAGCCGCCAGGCTATTGCCCGGGAGCTATTCGAGGAGACCGGGATCAAGGCCGACCCGGAGGAATTTGAACTGCTGGATACCGATAAGGAACGGAATATGTTCTACGACCATTACTGCCTGAAGCGCCGGACCCGGCTGAAGGATATTGTTTTGCTTCCCGGGGAAACGGATGATGTGATGTGGGCCAGCTTTGGGAAGATCCATTGGATGATCCGTACCGGTAAGATCTGCAAGATCATTGGCCACCAGTTCCGCCGGCAGGAGAAGGCTCTGCGTTTGCGCAATATGCCTAAGTTTGGTAAGTGAATTTTGGATATCGTTTGCCGGAAATTTTCTTGCAATTCTCGTAGTACCGGGGTATAATCAAAAAAAGCGTTTTTCAGGTGTCCGGCGAAACGCTTTGCGCCGGATGATTGAAAAATGCTTTATTTTTTCCATAAATTCAAGAAAATGGAGGAAGAATCTATGATCCAGCTCGTTAAACTGCCTGTTAAGCGCGGCAATGCGCCTCTGCGTATTGCAAAGGGCCACTTTGTGACCAACCATTCTCATATCAATTATTATATTGACATCACCTACCAGAAGACCCGTTTGTCTGAGGCTCGTGACAGTGCTTATCAGCTGGTTTCTAATTTTATCAACGATACCCCTGTGGATACCATCCTGTGCCTGGACGGTACGGCTGTTCTGGGTACCTGCATCGCCGACGAACTGACCAAGTCCGGCTTCCGCACCATCAATGCCCACCAGACCATTTATGTTGTGGAGCCTGAATACAACGCAAATTCCCAGATCATTTTCCGGGACAACATTCAGCCTATGATCCGTGGCAAGCACGTGCTGGTGCTGATGGCTTCCGTTACCACCGGTTTCACGGCCAAGCGTTCCATTGAGGCAATCGAGTATTACGGCGGCCGGGTGGCCGGTGTTGCCGCGATCTACCGTGCAGTGGATCAAATTGGAAATTATCCTGTCCGCTCCATTTATTCCGTGGAAGATCTGCCGGATTATCAGAGCTATGATTATCATGACTGCCCCTACTGCAAGGCTGGCAAGAAGGTAGACGCCCTGGTCAACAGCTTCGGCTACTCCTCACTGTAAGAAAACGTATCCCGCTCCATTTAAAAGGGAGCGGGATTTTTTCGTTTCCGGGCAAGAATGGACAAAAAGCAGTAAACAAGATCCATAAAATTTTAACCCCGTTTTCGGGCAAAATGTGATATGATACAATTCTATAGCAATACTGAATTTGCGGAGGTGTATCCTTCTTGTTATCAATGATACAAAAAGAGGGAAGCGGCTGGAAGCGCACGCTGGCTTGCTTCGGATTTTGGATGTTTGCACTGCTGTTTTGGGAGATCCTGCTCCAGAGTGCCGTGTTTGGCGGCATCACCGGGAAGTTCGCTTACGCAGTTGGTTTTACCGCTGTTTATGCGCTGGCCATCGCGATGGTTTTGTCCTTCCTGCCCGGAAACGGGAATTTTGTGCTGGGACTGGTGCTGAATCTTGTACTTACCCTTCTCTACGGAAGTCAGGTGGTGTACAGGTTTATTTTTGGCACGCTGTATTCCGTGGCCCTGATGGAGCAGGGCGGGCAGGCCATGACCTCCTTCTGGCGGGAGACCCTGTCTACTATGCTGGAACGGCTGCCCTGGTTGCTGGCACTGCTGCTTCCGTTGATAGCATGGATCCTGCTGCGGCGGTTTGGGCGGAATCTGTTTGGAAAAAGCGGCTGGTTGTGCCGGGGGCTGATGCTCCTGCTGGGCCTGCTGATCTTCCTGGGAACGGAGCGGGCTCTGGAATGGAAGGGGACAGAACTGTTTTCTGATTATTCTTATTACCACAGCAGTACCATCGCCACCAGCCAGCAGGCCCAGCGCTTTGGCCTGCTGACCACATTCCGCCTGGAATTGTTTGGTTCCGGACAGGAAGTCCAGGAGCCGTCCTATTACGTTCCCGAAGAGACAGTACCGGCAGAGGAAGTGGTGGAATACAACGTCATGGACATCGACATGACGGAGCTGAACACCATGACCGAAGACGAAAAAATCCGGGCCATCAATGATTACTGCGCCCAGCTTACCGGAACGAATAAAAACGATTACACCGGGATGCTGACAGATTACAACCTGATCCTGATCTGCGGCGAGAGCTTCTCCACAGCGGCCATCCATCCGGAGGTCACGCCCACACTTTACAAGCTGGCCAGTGAAGGCATTATTTTCAATAATTTCTATAATTCCTTCCCCAACACCACTACTGACGGCGAGTATGCCCTGCTGCAGGGCCTCTGGCCGGATTCTACCCGGAACAAGCAGGTGTCCAGCCTCTTTGCTTCCCGTGGCAGCTATCTGCCTTTTACTCTGGGAAATGTTTTCCGGGAGCAGCTGGATGTGCAGTCCTGGGGCTACCACAATTACCGGGGCACCTACTATGGCCGCAACGAATCCCACCCCAATATGGGCTATACCATGCAGTTTGCCGGGGATGGTATGGAATTTACCACCACCTGGCCGGCTTCGGACTATGAGATGATGCAGCAGTCCGTGGATGACTACATCCACCAGGAGCAATTCCACGCCTACTACATGACCTTCTCCGGACACTATAAATATGAGACTTCTTCCAATAAGATCGCAGCCCGGAACTGGGAGGCCGTGGAGGACCTGCCTTATGAGAGCAACGCCGCCAAGGCCTACCTGAGCTGCCATATTGAACTGGATAAGGCTATGGAATATCTGCTGCAGCGGCTGGAAGAGGAGGGAATTGCGGAGAAAACTGCCATCGTCATTACCGGCGACCACTTCCCCTATGGACTCAGTGACGGGCAATATTCGGATCTGATTGGTTTTGATATCGACCGGTTCTCCAAATATGAATCCAAGCTGATCTTCTGGGTAGGCGGCCTGGAGGAGGATATCATCGTGGATGAATACTGCTGCAATGTGGACATTCTGCCTACTATTTTAAATCTGTGGGGCTTTGAATATGATTCCCGCATGCTGGCGGGACGGGATGTGTTTGCTGATGGCGACCATGTGGCGGTGCTGGTGGACAAAAGCTGGCTGACGGATAAGGTCTGGTTTGACGCGGACAGCGGCGAAGCCCGTTATCTGATAGAGGAAGCGGATGTTCCTGAAAATTACATCGAGAACATGAACAGGCGCATTGCCACACAATTCTCCATTTCCGCGGATATTCTGAATAAGGCCTACTACAACTTTGTCTTTGACAAGGGGGAAGTGGCCGTGAACCGGCGGGGCTGGAACAGTAAATAAGGAACTGGGATAAAAAGCATTAGGGCGGGGGCGTGACCCCGCCCTAATGCTTTTGAAGTGCGTTATGGCAGGCGGTTTACTTCGGTCATCAGCTGCATACCGGTCAGAACGCCCTGGGAGAAGGCTTGTAGCTCGTGGGCGATGCACAGGTCGCAGACAGTGGAGAATACGCGGTCGAAGATATCAGGGGAGATAGAGTGAAGGATTTCACGGAGTTGGGCGAATTGTTTGCGGATGGTTTCTTCGTCAGGACGGTTATGCAGCGTGTATGCGTCGTGCAGTACTTCCATCAGAGAATCCATGCTGTCGGAAGTCTGGCAGACAAGGTGGTCGTCTAGGTAGTCCAGGACCTGGTCAATGTGGATGGACATAAAGTAATCCTCCTGTAAAATGTATATGGCACATATTTGCTTCTGAAATTATGACACAAATATGTGCCTTTGTCAATAATATTTAAATTCCCATGTTATTATAAAAACTGGTGATGATATGGAGATTTATGAAATTCTTAGAGGGTTACGGGAAGATCGTGACCTTACACAACAGGAATTGGCTGACTTTTTAAAAATTGGAAGGACCATGTACCGAAGATATGAGACTGGCGTTACGGAGATTCCTACACGCCATTTGAAATCCTTGTGCCTGTTTTATGGAATTTCTTCAGATTATATACTGGACTTACCAGAAAATCTGCCTTATGGTACCAGCAAAACACGAAAATAATAACAAACAACCTGTCATTCCTTGGCATGCCTTGCTTGCCTGGGATGACAGGTTGTTTTGTTATGTTGTGCGTTGACCGGCATGCGGGCCGTTCCCTATGAGAGGGCAATGAATGGTGAAAAATGGCGCAAAAAAACGAGGCCTGAGCCCCGGAATTGTGGATTTTATTCATTGACAAAATCTGCATGGTATGATACAATGATTATCCATACTGTGATACTATGCCTTTTTCTGGGCATTCCTCCCAACATGGTCATTTTATCACAGATACAGGCGGCTGTCAAGAAGGGAATTATGAAAATTTGACAACTGATCCTGGCGTATCGTAAGCAACACACAATTCGTAAGAAAGGCTGTGATGATCCATATGGAAATGGTCAAGGACGTAATGTTCGGCAAGACCATGCGTAAATCCTACGCGAAGTATGAAGAGATCCTTCAGATCCCCAACATGCTGAAGATCCAGAAGGATTCCTACCAGTGGTTCCTGGAAACCGGTCTGCGGGAAGTCTTCAAGGATGTCGGCACCATCACCGACTTCTCCGGTAAGCTGGAGCTGTCTTTCCTGGATTACACCATGGAAGACAAGGCTAAGTACACCATCGAGGAGTGCCGGGAGCGGGACGCAACCTACGCAAAGCCCATCAAGGTCCGCGTTCGTCTGCGCAACACCGAGACCGATGAAATCAAGGAGCAGGAGATCTTCATGGGCGATTTCCCCGTGATGACCAACGGCGGCACCTTCGTGATCAACGGCGCGGAGCGTGTTATCATCTCCCAGATCGTCCGTTCCCCCGGCATGTACTACGGCCACGAAGTGGACAAGGCTGACCAGCATACCTATTCTGCTACTGTTATTCCTTACCGCGGCGCCTGGCTGGAGTATGAGACTGACAACTCCAATGTGTTCTGGGTCCGTATCGACAAGAACCGCAAGCTGCCCATTACCTGCCTGATCCGTGCTCTGGGTGTTCAGACCGATGACCAGATCAAGGCTATGTTCGGTGAGGACGAGCGTATTCTGGCAACTCTGGAAAAGGATGCCTGCAAGACCCGGGAAGAGTCTCTGCTGGAGATCTACCGCCGCCTGCGTCCCGGTGAGCCTCCCACGGTGGAGACTGCCACCGCACATCTGGA
>JAFVPA010000036.1 GCA_017505505.1 Oscillospiraceae bacterium
CACCCTAAGCCACAGGCAGCCACCTGCCTGTGCCTTTCCCCGATTTCGTTAAAAATTTCTTGTTGGGTGGGGGCTTGCCCCCACCGCGACCCGCTGACGCAAAAAACGGTGGGGGCAAGCCCCCACCCTACGATTTTATCATAAAGGAGAAACACACCTATGGATATGACTCTGGCTACCTGCCGTGAATTCGTTTCCGTTCTGGCCTCCGACGCTCCCGCTCCCGGCGGCGGCGGTGCCGCTGCTCTGGTTGGTGCCATCGGTACCGCTCTGGGCAACATGGTCGGCTCCCTGACCGTTGGCAAGAAGAAATACGCCGCTGTTGAGGCTGAGATCATCGACCTGAAGGCCAAGTGCGACGCCCTGCAGACCGAGCTGCTGAACCAGGTGGAGATGGACGAGATCAACTTCCTGCCCCTGGCCAAGGCCTACGGCATCCCCAAGGACGACCCCAACCGTGACAAGGTCATGGAAGAGGCCACCATCATCGCCTGCTCCACTCCCATGAAGATCATGGAGCTGAGCTGCCAGGCCATCGAGTACATCGCCGTCTTTGCCGAGAAGGGCAGCCGTCTGGCTGTTTCTGACGCAGGCTGCGGCGCTGTGTGCTGCAAGGCTGCCCTGCAGGCCGCATCCCTGAACGTGTTCATCAACACCAAGACCCTGAAGAACCGGGAAGTGGCAGAAGAAATGAACGCCAAGGCTCTGGGCATGCTGGATAAGTACGGCGCCATGGCCGACGAGATCTTCAATTCCGTCAAGGCCGGCTTCGGCGTATAAGCGGCGAGTCGCCGCAGACAATTCGTGACGAACCTGGGAGGTGAACGTTACTCCTCTTGGGTACCGCTCGAATCGTTATATTGTATTTTTAATCTGTTTTAAAGGAGATTATTATATATGGCTAAGAGATTACTGGGCAAGGAAGTCAACGAGGCTCTGGTTGCTGCTCTGCAGGGCCGTACCGCTGCTCTGAAGGAAAAGGGCGTTGTCCCCACCCTGGGCATCATCCGTCTGGGCGAGAACCCCTCTGACCTGTCCTATGAGAAGGGCGCAACCAAGCGCGCTGAGGAAGTGGGTGTTGCCATCAAGAACTACATCCTGCCCGAGTCCGCAACCAAGGAAGAAGTCCTGGCTGTCATCGACCAGGTCAACGCCGATGACTCCGTCCACGGCGTTCTGATGTTCCGCCCCCTGCCCAAGCACCTGAAGGCTGACCAGGACGAGATCTGTAACCGTCTGGCTCCCAAGAAGGACGTGGACTCCATGACCCACATGTCCAACGCCGGTGTCTTTGAAGGCCAGGACCTGGGCTATGCTCCCTGCACTCCCGCAGCCTGCATGGAGATTCTGGATCACTACGGCATTGACTGCAAGGGTAAGAAGGCTGTCGTTATCGGCCGTTCCCTGGTGGTCGGCAAGCCCGCTGCTATGATGCTGATGCAGAAGAACGCTACCATCACCATCTGCCATACCCGTACTGTTGACCCCGCTGCCATCTGCCGTGAGGCTGATATCATCATCTCCGCAGCCGGTGTTCTGAACAGCCTTACCAAGGACTTCGTCCGTCCCGGCCAGGTTGTCATCGATGTTTCCATGAACTGGAACCCCGAGAAGATCACCTCCAAGGGCAAGGGCGGCATGTCCGGCGATGCCATCTTCGACGAGGTGGAGCCCATCGTCGAGGCCATCACCCCCGTTCCCGGTGGTGTCGGCGCCGTCACCACCTCTGTGCTGATGAAGCACGTTGTGGAAGCTGCTGAGAAGGTATAATTCTTTTCCGAAATTTAGGAGACTGCTTCGGCAGTCTCCTTTTTTGTACGCTTATGTCATTCGAACAGGAAGGCATCGGCCTGCCGGGCTTCCAGCCGCTCTGCTTGGTGCGGAAGTGGTGCTCCAGAATGGGAAGCAGCAGGATGCACACCAGCGTGGCGGTAAAGCCTCCGTTGTACAGGCAGAAGCCGCCGTGAAGGTTGGGCACCATGGTGACCATGTAGTAATGGAGGATGGCGGCGAACAACCCATAGCGCCAGCCGTACTTGTCGGAGATAGGTGTCAAACCGTTGGCGAAGCACAGTCCCACCATCATGGCCTGAGCGCTGAGGCTGGGTGAAGACACCTTCGGCCAGGTGCGCTACCAGCTGGCTGATGTGGGAGGCGATGGCATAGCCGGTCATGATGCACCAGACCCATGTTCAGGAAGGTGGCGGCGTAACCACCTACGGAGAAAAAATTGGTGGAGGCTTTGGTGGGGCTGTTCAATATCCTCCAGAAGCCCGGGAGCATATCGGCCCGGTCAGGCATGAAGAAGGCGGCCACGAGGAAGCACAGGCTGAAGTAGGAAAAGAACAGCTTCAGGAACGTGTTTTCTGACAGGTGGTTCAGTCGTTTCATGGGAGATCTCCGGCTGATAATAGATATCATGCATTAAACCATATTTTAAACATAAAGTCCAGCAAAATAGGGATAAAATGGCATTATGCGGATAAAATTGGGAGAAATTCCAATTTGGATAAGATTTCTCAGCCAAATTGCCCAATACACCCATATCTTGCTGGGATTGCCGCTTTTTGAATGAAAAATATCGATACTTTTATTACAATAAGAAGGATCCTCTTCCATGACTGACGGATGAAAGTGGGTAACCACGGAGAAGCGCTGACGACGCAATGGGATCAGCACGTTTATTGCTTTGATTTGCGGGCAATTGCTCAGGAGAATTTGATATAAATGGATTGATATGTGGATATCGATATTTTTATTGACAAAAATAGGGTTATTTACTAAAATAATACTATCCATTCGGAGAAGAGAAATCTGATATCAGTGAAAATGGAGGGGAAAGTATGAAAAAGATTAGAATGCTTTCTGAAAGTGCTTTTCTGAAAGTGCTCTTTGCCTTCTTCGCAGCATCGTTTTTGGTCGCATCTGTTTTTATGCCTGACAGGGATCAGATGTTTACGGGTCTGTGGCAGATCCTGTCCCAGCCCAGCAAGCTGACCTGCAGCTATTTCGCCATCGGCGGATATGCAGCCACCTTCCTGAATATGGGCCTTGTGGCTTTGATCTGTTTGGGACTGTTCCTGGTTTTTAAGGGAGTGCCCAATAACGCCTCCACGTTGGCATTTATTCTGACTACCGGATTTGGCTCTTGGGGCATCAACATTCTGAATATCTGGCCCACCGTCTTTGGTGTCATGCTCTACGGCATCGTGAAGAAGGAGAAATTTGGCGGCCTGGTGAATGCCATGCTGTTCTCCACAGGTATTGCTCCGCTGCTTACCGATCTGATGATTCGCTATCCTCACGCAGAGGTGGTGGGTTTCAATGCTGCCGGTATCGCATTGTCCTTGCTGGTTGGTGGTATCATTGGTTTCTTCCTGCCTGCAGGTCTGGCTAATTCCCCTAAGGTACACAAGGGCTTTGATCTGTATTCTGCAGCACTGCCCATTGGCATGACTGCTTTCTTTCTGAATGCAACATTGTATAAAACCATGGGTGTTGCACTGCCTGCCGGTGCTGACGGCGCACAGCTGCAGGTGGCATCTGCGGCTATTGTAAATACCTTCTGTCTGATTCTGTTCGGTCTGTGTGTGGTGTTTGCCTTTGCATTAGGCTGTAAGCCCAAGGATTACTGGAAGCTACTGAAGGATCCCAATCTGGTCACGAATTTCTCTTCCACCTATGGCAATGCTACTTTCCTGATGAACGTGGGTGTTTTTGGCCTGTTTATTCTGGCCTACTACAATGCAATTGGCGCGACCTTCAACGGTGTTACTTTCGGCATCATTTTCTGCATGCTCTCCACCTGCAATTCCGGCTCCCATCCCGGCAACGTCTGGCCTATCATGCTGGGCTATGTTGTTGCCTCTACGGTATTCGGCTGGCTGTCTTCTCTGGCGGGCGGTACCTTCACGCTGGCCATCAATGCCCAGGCTATCTGCGTGGGCCTGTGCTATGCCAACGGTCTCAGCCCAATCGCCGACAAGTACGGCTGGAAGTACGGTTTCCTGGCTGCTGTTATGCATTACCTGCTGGTGACCTCCGTGCCCAATCTCCATGGCGGTTTCTGTCTGTACAATGGCGGCTTCACCGCAGCGCTGATCTGCATTATTCTGATTCCCGAGCTGGAGCGTTTCGCCAAGACCAAGGACGAGCGTAAGGCATTGAAGAAGTAACAGAGAATCAAATCCCCGGACAAAAAGTCCGGGGATTTTCTTGGCCCGGCCACTGGACAAAGCCTGTGGAGTATGGTATCATGACTTCAAGATCCTGACATTAAGCATAAGCTGCGTGAAAGGTGCTGATACTGTTCTGCCGCGGAAGATTTCCGGGGCAGGCCGTTGCCGCACCCATCCTGGGATGCGGTAATTTTTATTTGGAGGAAATCATATGGAAACGCGGGTCGCCGTTATGAGCATCATTGTGGAGAACGGGGAAATGGTGGAAAAACTCAATTCCATTCTCCATGAATATGGTGAGTATATCATTGGCCGCATGGGAATTCCCTACCGGAAGCGGAAGGTCAATATCATCGCCATTGCCCTGGATGCGCCCCAGAATACCATTTCCTCTCTGGCGGGCAAGGTCGGCAGCTTAAGCGGCATATCTGTCAAGACCGCATATTCCGGTGTGGTGAACACCGACTGAAGGAGAGGTATATTTTATGAAGATCCAAAAACTGTTTGCACTGGTTCTGGCATTTGCACTGGTCCTGTCCATGGCCGCCTGCGGCCAGCAGGCTCCCCAGGAGACCACCGCTGCCCCCACCGAAGCCGCTGTGGAAGTTCCCACTGAAACTGCGGCTCCTGCTCCCAATCCTGTCAACGTCATGGTCCTCAACGGCACCACCGGCTTTGGTATGGCAAACCTGATGGATGCCGCCACCAAGGGCGAGGCCGGGCAGGACTATAACTTCACCGTGGAGACCGATGCCAGCAATATCGTGGCAGGCCTGGTCAACGGTTCCGTGGACATTGCCGCCCTGCCCACCAACGCTGCTGCCGCTGTCTACAACAAGACCCAGGGTGGTGTCCAGGTGCTGGCCCTGAATACCCTGGGCGTGCTGTATCTGGTCACGGATGGTTCTGTTACCATCGAAAGCATGGCAGACCTGGCCGGCCAGACCGTTTACGCGCCTGCCCAGAATCCCAGCTTCATCTTCCAGCACATCGTGGAGGCCAACGGCCTGACCGATGTGACCATTGACAATACTTACGCCCAGCCTGCGGATCTGAACACCGCCGTGGCTGCCGGGGAAGTCTCCATCGCCGTGCTGCCGGAGCCTATGGTCACCGTGGCCCGGTCCAAGAACCCTGATCTGGTGGTGGCGCTGGACCTGACTGCCGAGTGGGATAAGGTCTCTCCCGCCGGTTCCCTGGTTCAGGGCTGTGTGGTGGTCCGCAAGGACTTCGTTCTGGAGAATGCTGCCGCAGTGAACACCTTCCTGGGTGAGTACGGCGCATCCATCGAGGCGCTGACCTCTGACATTGAAGGTACTGCCGCCAAGATCGAAGCCAATGGTATCTTCACCAAGGCAGCCGTGGCTGCCAAGGCCATCCCCAACTGCAACGTCTGCTTCATCACCGGAAGCGCCATGCAGGAGGCTCTGGCAGAGTTTATGAACATCATGTTCGCCGTGGCGCCTGCCTCCGTTGGCGGTGCTGTCCCCGGTGACGACTTCTACTGCATCCTGAACGGATGAGCGGGGGCCGGAACCGAACCGTAAAAAACCTGCTGGCCACCCTCTTTTGGGTGGCCGCATGGCATATTCTGTCCTTGACTATGGGAAATCCCTTGCTGCTGCCCACACCGCTGCAGGTCCTGACAAGGCTCTGGCAACTGATGGGGACAGGGGACTTTTGGTCCATCACCGCCGTGTCCATCGGCCGTATCCTGCTGGGCCTGATTTCTGCCATGGTACTGGGTGTGGTGCTGGCGGTGCTGAGTGCAGCCAGCAGTATCGCGGATGCCCTGGTGGCCCCGGTGATGACGGTGATCCAGGCGACCCCTGTGGCTTCCTTTGCCATTCTGGTGCTGATCTGGCTGGACCGGGATTATGTTCCCGTACTGATCTGCGGCATGATGGTGCTGCCGGTGGTGTGGAGCAATGTCTGTGCCGGTATCCGGGAGACGGATAAGCAGCTGCTGGAAATGGCAAGGGTCTACCGGATGCCAAAGCGGCGCATCCTTCGGCGCATCTATGTGCCCTCTGTGCTGCCCTATTTCCGGGCGGCCTGCTCCAGTGCTCTGGGCTTGGGCTGGAAGGCGGGGATCGCCGCCGAGGTGCTGACGGTGCCGAAGCAGTCCATGGGACGGATGATCGCGGATGCCAAGCTGTATCTGATGACGGAAGACCTTTTCTCCTGGACCCTGGCGGTGATTGTCCTGAGCCTGCTGCTGCAAAAGGTCATGCTGTATCTTTTGAAGGGGAGGGCTGGCCGTGCTTAAGCTGACGAACATTTCCCATCGCTATGGAGACCGCCCGGTGCTGAAGGACATTTCTCTTACATTGTCCCGTGGGCAAAGGCTTGCCCTCATGGGTCCCTCCGGCTGCGGTAAGACCACCCTTCTGCGGATCGCGCTTGGGCTGCTGAAGCCTGTTTTCGGTACGGTGGAGAATACTTTTGCCAAAACGGCTGTGGTGTTCCAGGAACCCCGGCTTCTGCCTTGGCGGACGGCACTGGAAAATGTGAATGCAGTGCTGTCGGATTCTCCCGCAACGGTGGAACAGGCCCGGAAGCAGCTGGCTCTTTTGGGGCTGGCAGATGCGGCGGACAAGTATCCCCGGGAGTTATCCGGCGGTATGCAGCAGCGCGTAGCCCTGGCCCGGGCTTTGGCCCTGGACGGGGACCTGCTGGTGCTGGATGAGCCCTTCAAGGCGATGGATGAAGCATTGCGCCGATCGGTCATGGCCCAAGTGGCGACGACGCAGGCTGCCATTTTGCTGGTGACCCACGATGAAGCAGAAGCCGCAGCCCTGGGCTGTGAAATCATAAAGCTATAAAAACGACCCGCCCGGAATATTCCGGGCGGGTTTGTGTATTTGAATAATGGTCGTAGGGACCGGCCTCCTAGCTGGTCCCTACGATATGCGTTTAAGCGATGATTTATACGTCCAGATATCCGCACAGTACCTTCAGCGTATTATACACCCCGTCAATGTGGCTGCGTTCGTAGCCGTGACTGGCGTACACGCCGGGGCCGATGAGGCCGTGGCGGATGTCGAAGCCGGCGCACAGGGTCACGTCCACGTCGGAGGAGTAGTGGGGATACACGTCCACCGCATAGTCGGCCCCGGTCTTTTTGGCGGCCTCGATGAGCTTGCCCACCACCTCGTAGCTGTAAGGGCCGGCGGAATCCTTGGCACAGATGGAGACCTGCCGTTCGGTGCAGGTCAGGCCTTCACCGACACAGCCCATGTCCACAGAGATAACCTCGGTGACACCCGCGGGAACAGAGGAGGCACCGCCGTGGCCCACCTCTTCGTAGACGGTGATGTGGACATAGGTCCGGCGGCTGGGAATAATGCGGTTGTCGGACAGATACTTGGCGAAGCCCAGCAGGACACCCACACTGAGCTTGTCATCCAGAAAGCGGCTCTTGAGATAGCCGCTGGCGGTTCTTCTGGTCCGGGGCTCGAAGCAGACGAAGTCGCCGACCTCGATTCCCAGCTTGCGGACGTCTTCCGCAGAGCGTACATCCTCGTCCAGCACGATCTCTGTGGTGTCGAAGTCCCGCTTGGCGGTCTTGTAATCGGAGTTGACATGGACGGAAGCATTGATGAGCTGCAGTGTACCCTCATAGATACGGCCGTCCCGGGTGTAAACCCTGGCGTTTTCTGCTTCGCCGTTTTCGGCCTGCATGCCGCCGATTTTGGTCAGCTGCAGGCGGCCGTCGCCTTTGATTCGGGCCACCATGCCACCCAGGGTGTCCACATGGGCTTCCAGCAGCAGGCCGTCTTCCGGATCGGCACCGCCCAGATCAACCAGTACGCCGCCCTTATTGGTGATTTTGGCATCAAAGCCCAGATCCGCAAAGGCCTTTTGCACCCAAAGCGCAGCCTTCTTGGTAAAGCCCGCCGGGGAATCGATGGCGAGCACAGCGGCGGCCTGTTCCCAGGCCCAGTCCGCGTAAGAAAAGTTAATCATATTGTCCTCCTAACAGCAGGTAGTGCCAGACTCCGGCCACTTCCCGCATGAAATGGTTGATCCGCTGGCCCCAGCGGCTTGTCCGGGCAGGGATGCCCACGAATTCCACATCGCAGGCTTTGGCAAACAGGCTGGCCCGGAACAGGTGGTATTCGCTGGACAGGACACCCAGCTTCGCGGGGCGCTGCCCGGTCTTCTCTTCAATAAGATCCAGGGTGAAATTCATATTTTCCCAGGTGGAGGTGGCATCATCCTCAATCCACAGCCGGTGAGGGTCGATGCCCAGAGCGACCAGCTCCCGGTACATGCATTCGGCTTCGGTGATGGGCTCGTCAGAACCCTGTCCTCCGGAGAGCACGGCGGTGACGTAGGGGTGGGCCTCCAGATATTTGTAAGCGGCGCAGATCCGGTCCCACAGGGAAACGGAAGGGCCGTTTTTGTTGACTTTTGCCCCCAAAACTACGATGTAGTCCACAGGCACACCCAGATCACCGAAGCTGGCCTTGATGATGATGGCTTCCGTGATGCCTACTACCAACAGTCCCACGATCAATATTGCGGTGAAGATCCGAATGGTGAGTTTGGCAAAGGCCGGATATCTTAGCCCAATAAGGGGCACGAAGCTGTAAAATAAGATCAGCAGGATCAGACAGACGCATACCAGGGCGGAAAAACTGTAGCCCGGGATGCAGAATTTTAAGAAAACGGCAAGGCCGGACAGCAGAGCGCAGACAATCAGCGCCACGATCCGCCCGGGGCCCAGCAGGGATAAAAGGGGTTTCATATAAGCCTCCCATGAGGATGTAAATTATCGTTTATCGCACTGGCGCGGTAGCGCCCAATGCCTTCCCCTTTGGGGAAGGTGGCAGCCCAAAGGGCTGACGGAAGAGGTATTTCTGCGGTGCGTTTTCGCCGAAAGCCAGTAATTGTTCAAACATCATTCCGCACCTCTCCCGCCCCCTTCGGGGGCACCCTCCCCAAAGGGGAGGGCATTAGGGTGCTAGATAAACTACAATTTATCTTACCACATTCCGTCAAAGAAAACAAGCCGCCCCGGTCGGGGAATGTCGCGAAGCTAACAGAACGCAATGTAGGGCGGGGTCCTGACCCCGCCGGGCAGTTCCGAGTTTTGAGCGGTAGACCTGACGCTCAGACTTCGGTACTGCCCGGCGGAGGCAGGCCTCCGCCCTACAGTTTCTTTCACAATAGTATCACGCAGGGGTGACGGATAAGGAGATCTTACACCTCTTTGCTCTTGGTGGCAATCTCCATCAGGCACTTGGCGATGAAGGCATCGGGAGTCATGGCACCCAGGTCCTCGCCCTTACGGGTACGGACGGAAACGGTGCCGTTCTCCATATCCCGGTCGCCGATGACCAGCATATAGGGGATCTTCTGCATCTGGGCTTCGCGGATCTTGTAGCCCAGCTTCTCGCTGCGGCAGTCGGTTTCCGCGTGGATGTTCAGGGCGTTCAGCTTTTCGGCCAGCTCCTTGGCATACTCGTGGGCCCGGTCGGTGATAGGCAGGACCTTGACCTGAGTGGGCATCATCCACAGGGGCAGGGCACCTGCGTAGCGCTCGATCAGATAAGCCAGAGTACGCTCGTAGCAGCCCAGAGAGGTGCGGTGCAGGATATAGGGACGCTTCTTCTGACCGTCGGAGTCGGTGTATTCCATACCGAACTGCTCAGCCAGCAGCTGGTCCACCTGGATGGTGACGATGGTGTCTTCCTTGCCGAAGACGTTCTTATACTGGATATCCAGCTTGGGGCCGTAGAAGGCGGCCTCGTCGATGCCGATGGTGTATTCCACGTTCAGATCATCCAGGATCTTGCCCATAATGCTCTGCGCCTCGTCCCACTGCTCGGGGGTGCCGATATACTTGGTGCCGGCCTTGGCGGGATCCCACTGGGAGAAGCGGAAGGAACAGTTTTCCAGCATACCCACGGTATCCAGGCAGTACTTTGCCAGCTCCAGGCAGCCCTTGAACTCGTCCTCCAGCTGGTCGGGACGCAGCATGATGTGGCCCTCGGAGATGGTGAACTGGCGGACACGGATCAGACCGTGCATCTCGCCGGAATCCTCGTTGCGGAACAGGGTAGAGGTCTCGCCCAAACGCATGGGCAGGTCACGGTAGCTGCGGGCCCGGTTCAGATATGCCTGATACTGGAAGGGACAGGTCATGGGCCGCAGGGCGAAGCATTCCTTGCTCTCATCATTGGGGTCGCCCAGAACGAACATGCCGTCCAGATAGTGGTCCCAGTGGCCGGAGATCTTGTACAGGTCGGACTTTGCCATCAGAGGGGTCTTGGTCAGCAGATAGCCGCGCTTCTGCTCTTCATCCTCCACCCAGCGCTGCAGGGTCTGGATGACACGGGCACCCTTGGGCAGCAGGATGGGCAGGCCCTGGCCGATCTCTTCCACCGTAGTGAAGAATTCCAGTTCACGGCCCAGCTTGTTGTGGTCCCGCTTCAGGGCTTCTTCCTGCTGCTTCAGATAGGCATCCAGCTCGTCCTTGCTGGGGAAGCCGATGCCGTAGATCCGCTGCAGCATCTTACGGTTGGAGTCGCCACGCCAGTAAGCGCCGCAGGATTTGGTCAGCTTGAAGCCGTTGTGGCGCAGGCGGCCGGTGTGGTCCAGGTGGGGACCGGCGCACAGGTCGGTGAATTCACCCTGGGTGTAGAAGGAAATGACGGCATCTTCGGGCAGGTCTTCGATGAGCTCCTTCTTATAGGGCTCGTTGTTGGCCTCGGCCCAGGCAATGGCCTCCTCACGGGACTTCTCGCTGCGCTCCAGCTTGATGCGCTCCTTGACGATCTTCTTCATCTCGGCTTCGATCTTGGTCAGATGCTCGGGAGTGAAGGAGAAGGGAGCGTCAAAGTCGTAGTACCAGCCCTCGTCGATGGCGGGGCCGATGGCCAGCTGGACCTCGGGCCACAGGCGCTTGACGGCCTGGGCCATCACATGGGAGCTGGTGTGCCAGAAGGTTTTGCGGTATTCGGGATTTTCAAAGGTGTACAGGTTTGCTTCGGACATGATGATTACCTCCTTGGTGTGATAAGCCTTCTCCTTGAGGAGAAGGTGCCCCGAAGGGGCGGATGAGGTGTAGTTGCGCGACGTATGCAATGGTACGAATTCGCCGAAATGAGAAGAGAAAAGGACCACCCTGCCGCACACCTCATCAGTCAGCTCGCGCTGACAGCTTCTCCTCAAGGAGAAGCCTTTGGGGCAGGCAATAAAAAAGTCCCACCCCCTGACGAAACAGGGGTGGGATACGAAATGTATTCCACGGTTCCACCCTGGTTGCCCTGCGAAAGGCAGAGCCACTCATTGACGCTTTAACGGGCGTACCCGGCCGGGCATTTCTTCCCGGCGGCTCGGAAGTGGTATCGCCTGCGGCAGGGGTACGGATGCCTTGCACCATGTGGCACCCTCTCTGAGAATCTTACCGGAAGCGCGTGTCTTCGTCACAGCTTTTTACTACTGAAAAAATATCACAAAAATTTTTGAAAGTCAATGCCTTTCCCGGCGAAACCGGGCAGTCGAAAGTCCAAATGTTTGGCCGAAATCAGGCCTCCGGTTGTCCATAACGCCGAAGTAACCATAATTCCCATCAAGTTACATAACCTGACACCTTATGTAAACAATTGTAACTGTTCGACACCAGATATCGTGGAGGTCAGACGGAAAACGACCAATATCCAGAGGGTGGGTTTACATAATTTGTGGAACATTTTAGTGTCAAAAGTTGCGGAAAAATGTAAAAAACAAAGAAAAGCTTGACTTTTTGAAACAAAATGATATAATAGGCACATCCAAAAGATACCACGCATACAAATGTAACTTTTTGATACAAAAGGTTTGCGTGATACTTTTGCAACTGATTTACCGGGAGGATGCCGCCATGAAAAAGCCCAGATCGAAAGCATACAGGAGAAGAGCGTGGGCTGTGCGGCTGTATGTGGCGCTGTTGAGTACCATCCTGGTGCTGTCTCTGACGGCCCTGCTGACCCAGACGGCCTTTGCCACCACTTACGTCATCACTGACGGAGACCGGGTGGTGACCTATACCTCCTTCGCCACGGACCCTGCTGAAGTGCTGGGCCGGGCCGGGGTGGATTTAAGCGAGCGGGACACCTTTACCACGGAGCCCGTGGAGGGGGCGGAAGCCATCACCGTCCGCCGGGCCCGTTCCGTTACCATCCGGCACCATGGGAAGACCACGGCGACCACCAGCTATGGCGAGACGGCAGGGGAGCTGCTGCAGCGCCTGGGGCTGGCTGTGTCCGGAGAGGACGTGGTCTCCCATGGTTTGGACGAAGCGGTCTATGACGGCATGGTGCTGTCCATCGACCGCACGGAAACGGTCCGGGAAGTATTCACCACTACCGTGCCCCACAGTGTCAGCCGCTGCAGCGATACCGCGATTCCAGCAGGTATTGAGGAAATTCTGGTGGAGGGCATCGATGGCGAAGTATTGTGCAGTGCCGATGTTACTTACCTGAATGGAAAAGAAATCAGCCGGACCGTGGTCTCCGAGACTGTGACCCGAACCCCGGTTACGGAAGTCATCGGTGTGGGCACCGGGAAAGCACCCGAAACGGTGGATCCCAACGCCATGCCGGTCATCGGGGACGGTTACATAACCCTTCCCACGGGGGAGGTCCTGACCTATACCCATTCCGACACCGTCCGGGCCACGGCCTACACCCACACGGACAAGGGCTGCGATACCATTACGGCCACCGGCACCACCGTCCGCTGGGGCACCGTGGCGGTGGATCCCCGGTACATCCCCTATGGCACCCGGATGTTCATTGTCGCCAGCGACGGCTCCTACATCTACGGCCTGGCCACCGCCGAGGACTGCGGCGGCGATATCAAAGGCGACCGGATGGACCTGTATATGCCCACCTACGAACAGTGCCGGGAATTCGGGCGCAGAAGATGCACCCTGTATTTCCTGGGCTGATAAATTGTAGTTTCTCTCAGGAAGACCAATGTAGGGGCGGATTTTTAATCCGCCCTAAACGTAGCGATAATTGCGTATCCAAATCAACGTGATTGGCATCTATTTTGAAAAATCGAAACGCTCAGTTTGGGAAAAGTTGAGGGAGGATTGAAAATCCTCCCCTACAATGGAGTATGGTATTCATTAAGAAAAACGATAATTTACATTTCCATTGCAAAACCGCTGTTCTTTTGGTATGATATCCGAAAGAAAGGCGGTTCTTTTTATGGTTAATGTATGCGATATTCAGGTAATGAAGCCTCTTCTGGCGGAGCATGGTTTTCATTTTTCCAAGGCCAAGGGCCAGAATTTTCTGATCGCCCCCTGGGTGCCTCAGTCCATCGCGGAGGACGCTGGGGTGGATGAAACGGCAGGCGTGCTGGAGATCGGTCCCGGTATCGGCCCGTTGACCCAGCAGCTGTGCCTGCGGGCGAAGAAGGTCTGTGCCGTGGAGCTGGATACCCGGTTAAAGCCCATTCTGGACATTACGGTGGGAGGATTTGACAATCTGGAGATCATCTGGGACGATGTGCTGAAGCAGGATGTGCCCGCTCTGGTCCGGGAGAAGTTTGCGGGTTTGCGGCCCATGGCCTGTGCCAACCTGCCCTATTATATCACTTCTCCCATTCTGTCGGCTTTGCTGGAGGCGGACTGCTTTGATTCCGTCACCGTTATGGTCCAGAAGGAAGTGGCCCAGCGCATTGCCGCGGCCCCCGGCAGCGCCGATTACAGCGCATTTACTGTATTCTGCCAGTACTATGCGGAGCCGGAATTGCTCTTTGATGTGCCGGCCCACTGCTTTATGCCCCAGCCGAAAGTCACCTCCGCCGTCATCCAGCTGTGGGTACGGAAAGAACGGAACTGGGGCGCGCTGGACGAGGATGTTTTCTTCCGGACGGTAAAGGCAAGCTTCGCTATGCGCCGCAAGAAGCTGAGCAACGGCCTGGCTTCCGGCTTCCCGGAACTGGGCAAATCCGGTGCGGCTGAGGTCATTGAAGCTGCCGGCTTCGATGCCAACATCCGGGGTGAGACGCTGGGCATCCCTGAGTTCGTGCGGATCGCCAATGAAATCGTAAAGAGAAGAACATAATTTTTGTAGGGCGGCTTGCCCTCAAGCCGCCGCAGCGTGGGGAAACAAGCGGCGGGCTGAGGGCAGCCCGCCCTACAGAAAAAGGTGTGATTATGAGCGTTATGCTAACTTTGAAAGGCATCTGTATCATCATTGCCATGATCCTGGGCTTCCTGTTCCCGGCGTATCTGATTGATGCACTAAAAACGGAAGATGCGGAAAAGGCGCAGAATGCCCGGGGAAAGGCCTGTGCTACCTTTGGGTTTCTGGTGATCTTCTTTATTGCATTGATCAATTCCTGATGCAGATAAACTGTAGGCGGGGGCCTGCCCCTGGCTACAGTATCCATGACCAAACAGGTAAGGAGAAAGAAATATGATAGAATTCCTGTTTTTAGATTTAGACGACACCATCCTGGACTTCCATAAGGCCGAGCGCATCGCCATTTCCAAGACCATCCGGGAATTTGGTGTGGAGCCTACGGAGGAAATTTTAAATCTGTATCACAGCATCAACAAGTGGCACTGGGAGCAGCTGGAGCTGGGAAAGCTGACCCGGGCGGAAGTCCTGGTGAACCGCTTCGGTGTCCTGTTTGAAAAGCTGGGGCTGGAAGTGGATGCCCCCAGATGCGCCAAGGTGTATGAGCGGAATTTGTCCCAGGGCCATTGGTTCCTCCCCGGCGCGGAGGAGGCGGTGGATGCCCTGTCAAAAAAATACCGACTGTTTTTGGCCAGCAACGGTACCGCCGTGGTCCAGAAGGGCCGCATGACCAGCGCCAACCTGTACCGGTTCTTTGAAAAAGTTTTCGTTTCCCAGGAGATCGGCCACAATAAGCCTTCGAAAGCTTACTTTGACGGCTGCTTTGCCCAGATCCCCGGCTTTGACCCGGCCAGGGCTATGATCGTTGGTGACAGCTTAAGCTCCGACATCAAGGGTGGAATCAACGCAGGCATCAGAACCGTCTGGGTCAACCCGGAGCATAAACCCTGCGGTGATATCCGGCCTGATTATGAGATCGAGGCGCTGCACCAGCTGGAAGAGCTGCTGGAAACAATGTGACTGCAGGGCGGCTTGCCCTCAAGCTGCCGCAGCGTGAGGAAACAAGCGGCGGGCGGAGGGCAGCCCACCCTACCATAAAGGAGCATAGATATGGCAGAATACGAACTGGTCCATGAGATTAAAAATTTGTGCCCCAACAACCAGATGCGGGATGTTTTCTTCGAAGAGATCGAATGCGAAGACCCGGAGGTCTGGCTGCGGCAGCGGCTGAAGGGGAGAACACTGGAACTGTCCGTGGAACCCAGGGCCGGGGGTGCGGTGACCATCCATGCGGTGGTGGACGGACTGATGCAGAAGTTCGTCTTTACACCCATTTGAACAAATTGATTTGCGCCAACGATTTCGTTGGCGCACTTTTTGTAAAAACTATGAAATTGTGGGTTGAATTTGAACGCAATATGTGATACGATATCGTTGTATCGATATGGGTTAAAATTATGCCCGTCTGATGCAATGACCCCAGTCCCCGGAAAGGAGAAATTACAATGCCTCATACCATTGCTGTTGCCGGTAAGGGCGGTGTGGGTAAGACCACCACCTGCGGCATGCTGATAGATTACCTGTGCAAGAAGAACAAGGGCCCCGTCCTTGTGGTGGATGCCGATGCAAACTCCAACCTGAACGAAGTTCTGGGTGTGGAAGTGGAAACTTCCCTGGGCCAGATCCGGGAAGAGATGGCTCAGGCCGAGCTGAAGGGCACCATTCCCAAGGGTATGACCAAGGCTGATTACGCCGAGTTCAAATTCAACTCCGCACTGATCGAAGACGATGATTTTGATATGCTGGTCATGGGCCGGACCCAGGGCAAGGGCTGCTACTGCTATGTCAACGGTGTCCTCCAGTCCCAGGTGTCCAAGTACGCCAAGAACTATACTTATGTGGTCATGGATAACGAAGCAGGCCTGGAGCATGTGGCCCGGGGCACCCTGCCTCATGTGGATACCATGCTGCTGATCTCCGACTGTTCCCGCCGGGGCATCCAGGCGGTGGCCCGCATTGCGGAGATGATCGAAGAGATGAACCTGAATCCCGGTCAGATGGGCCTCATCGTCAACCGGGCTCCCGGCGGTGTTCTCAACGACGGCATCAAGGCCGAGATCGAAAAGCACGGCCTGAAGCTCTTCGGTGTCCTGCCTCACGACGAAGCCGTTTACGACTGCGACTGCAACGGCGATCCCAGCGCAAAGCTGCCCGATAACGACCCCATGAAGGTGGCTCTGAAGGGCATCATGCAGTCCATCGGGCTGTAAAAAATGTCATTGCGGGGAGCGCAATGACAGTGCAAACCAATAATTCTGCATTATGCACTGCGCATTCTGCATTATTATAAATTACTATTTTCGTATTCCAAATTATTTCAAGGGGGATAATCAATTATGGCTTTCACTCCTAAGACGGCTCCCTTCAGCGGCAAGATCAATGCCGTGACCCTGGGCACCGGTGACAAGGCAATCGTCGTCGGCGGCCAGAATGTGATGCCGTTCTACACCTTCGATGCACCCATCGAGAACGCACCCAAGGTCGGTCTGGAAATCTCTGACCTGGCTTCCCAGTGGGAAGTCGCCAGCCTGAAGGAATTCTACGCTGGCTGCACCACTATGGCTGACTATGCCAAGAAGGCAGAGTCTGTCGAGGGCTGCGATTTCCTGTGCCTGAACTTCGTGGGCGCGGATCCCAACGGTGCTGACCGCAGTGTTGCTGACTGTGTCGCTGACGCAAAGGCTGTCGCTGAGGCCGTCACCAAGCCCATCGTTGTCATGGGCTGCAAGAACATTGAAAAGGACGGCGAGCTGCTGGCTGCTCTGGCTGAGGCTCTGGCCGGCAAGAACGCCCTGTTCATGTCCGCAAAGAACGAGAACTACAAGACCGTCGGTGCTTCCGTCGCTCTGGCCAACGGCCAGAAGCTGGGCGCTGAGACCGCTGACGACATCAACCTGGCCAAGCAGCTGAACATCATGCTGAAGGGCCTGAACGTCAATCCCGAGAGCGTTGTCATGGATATCGGTACCGCCGCTGTCGGTTACGGCTATGAGTACGCCGCTTCCACCTTCGACCGTATCCGCCTGGCTGCCCTGCAGCAGTCCGACGCTGACCTGCAGATGCCCATCCTGGCCGCCGTTTGCAACGACACCTGGGGCGTCAAGGAATCCACCGCAACCGAAGAAGATGAGCCCGTATGGGGCTGCGTGGAAGAGCGCGCCATTTCCATGGAAGTCGCTACCGCAGCAGCTGACCTGGTCGGCGGCGCTGACCTGGTTGTCCTGCGTCACCCCGAGTCCGTGGCTACCATCAAGAAGTTCATCACTGAACTCGTCTAATCGGAAGGAGGATACATACAATGGCTCTGAAAGGTCTTGACATTTTTAAGCTGTCTCCTAAGAAGAACTGTAAGGAGTGCGGCAGCCCCACCTGTATGGCATTCTGCATGAAGGTGGCTCAGGGTGCAGTGTCCCTGGACAAGTGCCCCTACTTCTCTGAGGAAGCTCTGGCAACCCTGAACTCCGCCACCGCTCCCCTGATGAAGACCATTACCGTTGGCGATTACAAGCTGGGCGGCGAGACTGTCCTGTATCGTCACGAGAAGACTCTGGTCAACAAGAACATGTTCGCTGTCTGTGTCTGCACCGACTGCGCTGCTGACGCCGAGGCCAAGCTGGCTGAGGTCGCCAAGGTTGACTACGAGCGTATCGGCGAGAGAATGTACGTTGAGTTCATCCATGTCGCCAACAAGCAGTCCGATCCCGCTGTCTACGCTGACCTGGTCAAGAAGGCTGCCGCTACCGGCCGCGCTCTGGTCCTGGAATGCTGGGACACCGCCTGTGCTGAGGCCGCTCTGGCTGTTGCCGGCAAGAACGTGATCCTGGACGGCGCTACTCCCGAGAACTGGGAAGCTATGAGCGCTCTGGCTACCAAGGCCGGTGTTGCTCTGGGTGTCTGGGCTGAGAACATCTCCGACCTGTACGACCTGGTTAAGAAGCTGGAAGCTAAGGGCAACAAGAACCTGGTTCTGGACGTCACCGGCAAGACTGCCAAGGAGACCCTGGCCAACGCTGTTCTGGTCCGCCGTACCGCTCTGAAGCAGGAAGACCGTACCTTCGGTTATCCCTCCATCGTGAACGTTGCTAAGCTGGCTAAGGGCGATGACCGCATGCAGACCGCTCTGGCTGCTATGTTCATCGAGCGTTACGCTTCCATCATCGTTATGTCCAACATGTCCTACGCTCAGGCTCTGCCTCTGTACGGCCTGCGTCAGAACATCTTCACCGATCCTCAGAAGCCCATGAAGGTGGAAGCCAAGATCTACCCCCTGAACGGCGCCGACGAGAACAGCCCCTGCGCTCTGACTGTCGACTTCGCTCTGACC
>JAFVPA010000037.1 GCA_017505505.1 Oscillospiraceae bacterium
AGCAGCCACTTCTTGACGACCTTCTTCTGCATCTTGTACAGGCAGACCTCGATGTGGGTCTCGAACTCTTCTTCGCCGTACTTTTCCACAAACTGGTTCTTGAAGTCGATGCGGGCAGCAGTCAGGCGCTCCTCACGAACATTCTTGTCGTCGGTGTCCAGAGCAAATTCGATCTGGCCCAGGCCGTAGGCGATCAGGTCATCCAGCAGGTCGTGGTTGACGGCAGCCTTCTCGAAGGTGAACTTGGGCTTGCCGATTTCAGCAACGATACCGTTGATGAACTTGACGATCTCCATGTTGGTCTCGTGGGCAACCTGGATGCAGTTGTAGACGATGTTTTCGGGAGCTTCGTTGGCCTCAGTCTCAATCATGACCACCTTCTCGAAGGTGGAGGAGATGCAGACGAAGCACTCGCAGGCTTCCCGCTCGTCAGCAGAGGGATTGACGATATACTGGCCGTTCAGATAGGCAACGTTGGTGGTAGCCACGGGGCCGTTCCAGGGAACATCGGAAGATGCGATGGCAATGGAAGCGCCCAGAGAAGCCACGATCTCCACAGGATTTTCATGGTCAGTAGCCAGAACGGTGCAGGTAACGACGGTGTCGTTGCGCAGCTCCTCGTCGAAGAGGGGACGCATGGGACGGTCGATGATACGGCTGTTCAGAATGCCCCGCTCGGAGGGCTTGCCCTCACGGCGGTTGAAGGAGCCGGGAATGCGGCCGACGGAGTACATTCTCTCCTCAAACTCGATGGTCAGGGGGAAGTAGTCGATACCGGCCTTGGGGATGGGGTTGCAGGTGCAGGTGACGAGAACCACGGTGTCGCCGTAACGGCAGATGCACTCGGCATTGGCCAGCTCAGCCACCTTACCGGTCTCCACGGTGAAGGCACGGCCGCCGATTTCCATCTCGTAAACATGATGATTGGGATACTGCTTGCGGGTGATCATTGGTATAAACCTCCTTAGTTTTTGGTAATTGAAAATTCAAAAATTCTGCATTTTTCATTTTCAATTTAATTGTTTCGGGAGGTTTAGCACTTGAGTCAGCTGTCGGGATCCGACAACTCAATCAACTGCTAAAACAGCTCCCGATGGATCAATGTTCTTACAGGGGCGCAGTGTGGTGCACCCGCGGGCGATTCATGAATCGCCCCTGCGGATAAATCCGCAGAAAACAGGTATGCCGGTAAGAAAAAGGGGCGACCCCAGTCGCCCCTTTCGATATCTTACTTACGGATACCCAGCTTGGCGATCAGAGCACGGTAACGGTTGATATCCTTCTTTGCCAGATAGTCCAGCAGGCTGCGGCGCTTACCAACCATCATCAGCAGACCACGACGGGAGTGGTTGTCGTGCTTGTGGGTGCGCAGATGCTCGGTCAGCTCGTTGATGCGGGCAGTCAGGATAGCGACCTGAACCTCGGGGGAACCGGTATCGCCTTCGTGAGTAGCGTTCTCCAGGATAACCTGGGTCTTCTTTTCCTTCTGAATCATGGGAAAATCCACCTTTCATTTATTGACCCGGTAGCCAAGTAGGGGTGGGTGGTGTACTGAAAATACAGCTTTCTCCCGCAACTGAGCTAAGGGCATAGTAATATCGTCCGGCTTTACGCCAGCCTTTTGATATTACCATAAGTCTGCCCAAAAGTAAAGGAGTTTTTCATGAAAAAGAAGAAAAACTTTGATTATGCCTTCTTTTTTCCGAAGATCTTCTTGAAGCCGTCCCGGGTGTGGATGGGATCCTCACCGGTGATGGCCCGGCGCAGATTCCCCGCATGCAGCAGCAGGACGATGCCGCCGGCTACGGCAGTGGCCAGAAAAACCCCCCAGTCACCGGACCGGACAAAGCTGAACAGAGGGAACAGGACCGTGGCAGTGACAGCCAGATATACACCGTAGTTCAGGGCAAAGGCCATGACGATGCCCAGAGTCAGCAGGATGACGAACTGCAGGGGATCATGGATCAGCACCAGTCCGCCGAAGGAGGCCAGGCTTTTTCCCCCCTGAAAATGGGCAAACACAGGAAAGGCGTGGCCAATGAGCACGCCGATACCGGCAATGAGGCCCGCCAGACCAAAATGGGGGAACAGGAACCGGGCCATCCGGTAGGAAAACATGGATTTGAACATATCAAAGGCCAGCACAAAATAACCGGCCTTTTTTCCCAGCACCAGAGCAGTGTTGGTGGCGCCCAGATTGCCGGTGCCCTCTTCCTTCAGGTTCACGTGTTTCTTTCTGGCCACCATCCGGGCAGGATTGATGCAGCCCACAAAATAGCCAAGGATCAGACTCAGAAATGCATGCATAGGGTTTCTCCCGATTGTAACAATTAGAATAATCTCTTAATATACCATTATATCCAATTTATCTCATTTTTCAAGAGGAATTATCAATCTGTTTCGGAGGAGGATTCGCATTCTCCCTGCAATAAAAAACGCCCGCTCCAACGGAGCGGGCATTGCTTTACAGGGGGCTCTGCTTGATCTTTGCGAATCTTCTGGGATACTGTTTGGGGGTGGGGGCGGTTTTTTTCAGGATGATGACCGCATGGCTGGTGCCGTCGATGGGAAATTCCTTCACTTCCTCCAGCTTCAGTCCCAGCTTTTTCATGGCATTGCCGCATTCGGCCAGCTCTTCCTTTGCAGCGGCGCCCTTCATGGCCAGCACCTTTCCGCCCACCCTGACGTAGGGAGCCGTCAGCTCCAGCAGGATATTCAGGCGGGCAACGGCCCGGGAGGTGGCAAAATCATAGCGTTCCCGCCGGGTGGCCACGGCCTCTTCCGCCCGGGCGGTGATGCACTCGGCTTCAATGCCCAGCTGGGGAAGGATCGTTTCCAGCCATTTCATCCGCTTGCCCAGGCTGTCCAGCAGCGTCACTTTTGCGCCGGAGGCAATGGCCAGAGGCACACCGGGAAAACCGGCGCCGCAGCCCACGTCGATGAGGGTCTTGTCCTTCAGGTCGGCAGAGGCCATGACCGTGAGACTGTCCAGCAGGTGCAGATTGGCAACGCCCCGGTCATCGGTGATGCCGGTCAGGTTCATGACCTCGTTTTGTTTGACCATGGCGGCGCCGAAGGCACAGAGCTTGTCACAGGTTTCGTCATTTAATGTCAGTCCCAGCAGCGGCAGGCCGGAAACCAGAGTATCTTTCATCATATTTTTTCTCCAATACTGTGTGCAGTCAATGCCTCCCCTTGAGGGGAGGTGCCCCGCAGGGGCGCAGGGGTGTTATACAAAGCACCCTTCGGTGACAGCTGGCCTTTTACCGGATATCGCTGATATCCACCTGGGATTCGTCATAGGGGTCGAAGGCGCTTTCCTCCACGGCAACGGAGGGCAGCACCACTTCCTGAATGTGCCAGTTCACCAGCAGGTCGCAGACCTGGCTGTAGGAGGCAATGCCGGCAGTATCGCCGCTGGTACGAAGATAGGCATCGTTGGCATTGTTTGCAATGGTGGTGGCAGCCTCGTCCTGATTGGTGCGGAAGAAATTGTCGTAGTTTACCAGATCCCGGCGCAGATACTCGCCTGCACCGGCGGCCAGATCGGAAGCAGCCTGAACGGCAGCCACGGTCTGAACGGCGGCAATGGCATTATAGCAGTAGCGGTAGGCCATGAAATAGGCGGAGTATTCAAATTCCAGATCGGGATGGACACTGCAGGCCAGGAAGGCGGCAAAGTTGGCATCCCGTTCCGAGGCGATGCACATCCGGTGGGCCATTTCGTGGCACATGGTAAAGGGCAGCAGAACCTGGGGGATCTGGGGATTCACAGCGGCTTCGCCGGTGATGCCGAAGGTAACGCCGGTGATGCCCATGGAGGTGTACATATCCGCCCAGCCCAGCTTTTTCACCGGCAGGGTGGAGCCTGCAAAAATGGGATAGGAGCGGTCATACACCAGCCGCTGGAAGCCCATGTAGGCCCGGCTGGCCATGGTATCGAAATCAGGATAGGCCACATTGCTGTTTGCATCCCGCTTCACCTGCTGGCTGAGAACATTGGCCCGGTCCCGGTAGTATTCCGCGGCATCCGTCAGCTCCTCCAGGGTGTACTGGGCGACCTCCATACGGATATCCTCGCTGAGGGGGCCGGCGTGGTAATTGAGGCCCCACATGAGGGTATGCAGCAGATAGACAAAGGAAACGGCAGACAGCACCCAGCCGCCCCAGCCGATGACGCTGCGCTTTGTGACGATGACCACCACAAGGCTGGCCAGCACCACCACCGCCAGCGCCACCGCCAGCAGCTGCCACAGCAGGAAATCCACGCTGCCGGACCATTCGGCAAGAATGCCCTGCAGGGTACGGATCACATAGGGATAGACCATATCAATCAAGGTGGAGAACCGTGCGCCAAACTCCTGCAGCACCCAGGTAAGGGCGGCAAGAATGGCAGCCACCAGATAACCGAACCAGTATTTCAAAGGAAACGCCTCCTTAAATTCTCAAAAAAAGGGAATACCTTTTCATAGTATAGCACAATTCCAGTTCCTTGTCTGCCCCCAAAATCTTTAATTTTTTATGTCATGCCCGGGTTTGTAAAACTTGTGTAAACACCCCGGTGCGAATTGATTTGGATGTGGAAATATGCTATGATAATAAAAACCCAAGGGAAAGGGTACATTTCTGAAGGGAGGCAACGAAAATGAATTATGGTGTGATCATCTGGCTTTCCCTGCTGGTGGTCTTTCTGATCGCGGAGGCATCCACGGTGATGCTGATCTCCCTGTGGTTCGCGGCAGGCTCTCTGGCGGCGCTGATCGTCTGCCTGCTGGGCGGCTCCTGGGGACTGCAGGTGGGCGTTGCCCTGGTGGTGTCCAATATCCTGCTGCTGGCACTGCGGCCTCTGGTCCGGAAATATTTCAATCCGAAGCTGGTAAAGACCAATGTGGACAGCGTGGTGGGTACAAAGGGTCTTGTGACCATTGCCATCGACAATGTGTCCGCCCAGGGACAGGTGAAGCTGGGAGCCATGGTCTGGACTGCCCGCAGCAGCTCCGGCGAGCCCATTGCAGAGGGCGTCCTTGTCCGGGTGGATAAGGTGGAGGGTGTGAAGGTTTTCGTCACCCCTGTGGAAGTTTTGGAAAAAGTGTAATGAAAGTTAGGAGTGTGGAGTTAGGAGTTAGGAGTTGATGTATCGCCTGCGGCGATGGATTAAAATAGTCGGCGGAGCCGACACCTTCACTCCACACTTCACACTCAACACTCCACACTGAAAAATTGAGGAGGTATATTATGGGAATTCTTGTTACTTTGATCCTGTTCGTTCTGGCATTTGTCATCATCATCTCCAACATCGCGGTGGTGCAGCAGTCCCGGGCCTATGTCATTGAGCGTCTGGGTGCTTTCCACACCGTATGGGGCGTGGGCCTGCACATGAAGGTACCCTTCATCGACCGGATCGCCCGCCGTGTTTCTCTTAAGGAGCAGGTGCTGGACTATCCTCCCCAGCCCGTTATCACCAAGGATAACGTCACCATGCAGATTGATACCGTTGTGTATTTCCAGATCACCGACCCCAAGCTGTACGCCTACGGCGTGGAGCAGCCCATGGCAGCTATGGAGACCCTCACCGCAACGACCCTGCGTAACATCATCGGCGACCTGGAGCTGGACCAGACCCTGACCAGCCGTGATGTGGTCAATACCAAGATGCGGGCCATTCTGGACGAGGCCACCGACCCCTGGGGCATCAAGGTCAACCGGGTGGAGCTGAAGAACATCCTGCCCCCCGCCGATATCCAGAGCTCCATGGAAAAGCAGATGAAGGCCGAGCGTGACCGCCGTCAGGCCATCCTGCAGGCAGAGGGTCAGAAGAAGTCCGCCATTCTGATCGCCGAAGGTGAGAAGGAATCCGCCATCCTCCGGGCAGACGCAGAAAAGCAGGCCGCCATTCTGAAGGCAGAGGGTGAAGCCGAGGCCATCCGGAAGGTGCAGCAGGCTCTGGCCGATTCTCTGGCCATGCTGAATGAAAAGGCACCCAATGAGGCCGTGCTGAAGCTGAAGTCCATCGAGGCCATGCAGGTGGTAGCCAACGGCCAGGCCACCAAGATCATCATTCCCAGCGAAATGCAGGGACTGGTGGGCATGGCAAGCGGCATCGTGGAAGCCGTCAAGGAATAACCTTCCAGAGGAAGCCCCCACCCGGGGGCTTCTTTGTTTTCCGATAAGAGGCTGTAGGGCCCGGCCTCCCGGACTGGCCGCGGATATTTTTGGACCGTCGGGGACACCGGTCCCTACATCTGTTTGATCACTTTATTCAGAGACAGATACAGTTTCCTGGCCAGAGCAGAAATGGGGATCCAAAGCAGACAGAAGGGCAGGCAGATCTGACCCATGTAGTTAAAGGGAACATTCCGGTAGTCCCAGACGGTGTAGCTGCGGTTAAAGACCAGACCGGCAAGAAGCTCCACCATGGTGATGATCCCGGCGCCTGCAAGGACACGCAGAAGAAGGGGCAGTTTTGGCTCCACTTCCTCCAGATGACCGATGAGCAGCAGACAGCTGCCTCCGGCCAGAAACATGGATATATGGCTCCGTCTGCGCCAAAGCAGCTCCAGAAGCACATACCCCAGTCCTCCGGCGGCAAAAAGAAGGGCTTTTCTTCCGATTTTCATGTAAAAACACCTCATAGCCAGTATTGCCAAAATTTTCTGAAAAAAACAAAAGATTTCCCTTGACAAATCAGGAATCTAAGGATATAATAACGAAGCTGATTTCGGCGCACCGAAATCCTTTGACCAATATGGCGGCATAACTCAGTTGGTAGAGTAGCCGGTTCATACCCGGTATGTCATCTGTTCGAATCAGATTGCCGCTACCAGGCCCGTTGGTCAAGCGGTTAAGACA
>JAFVPA010000038.1 GCA_017505505.1 Oscillospiraceae bacterium
CCATCGGCCTGGTCATCCCCGAGCTGAACGGCAAGCTGATCGGCGCTGCCCAGCGTATCCCCACCCCCACCGGTTCCACCACCATCCTGAACGCTGTCTGCGCTAAGGCTGTTACCAAGGACGAGATCAACGCTGCCATGAAGGCTGCTGCTACCGAGTCCTATGGCTACAACGAGGACGAGATCGTCTCCTCCGACATCGTCGGCATGACCTTCGGCTCCCTGTTCGATGCCACCCAGACCATGGTCTGCGCTCTGCCCGACGGCAAGACCCAGGTCCAGGTCGTTTCCTGGTACGACAACGAGAACTCCTACGTTTCTCAGATGGTCCGCACCATCAAGCACTTCTCCAACCTGCTGTAATTCAGGGAAGAAAGAGAACTTCAAATGCCGGTCCGAAAGGACCGGCATTTTTACGTTACGAAAAAGTTTTCAGTCGGGGTTGCAAATGCGGGAAATTTGCAGTATAATAGCAAAAATATAGTGTAAACGTTTCCAAGTTATGGAAACCTAAAGGAGAACCCCCTATGACCATCAAGGACTTAGCGGCCCAGACCGGATACAGTGTGGGCACCGTATCCCGGGTCCTCAACAATCAGCCCCATGTCAGCGAACTGGCCCGGGAGATTATTCTGAAAGCAGCAGCAGAATCCGGCTTTCAGCTTAATGCCAATGCCAAGCAGCTGAAGCAGCAGCACAGCACCTCTATCCTGGTGATCTGCAAAGGTAAGGCCAACGAATTGTTTGATTCCCTGCTGGTGGCTCTTCAGGCCCGGGTGGCGGATACCAGCTACCCCCTGATCGTGGACTATATCGACGAAGCAGAAAATGAAGTCCGACGGGCAGTACAGCTTTGCCTGGAAAAGAAGCCTCTGGGCATTTTGTTTCTGGGCGGCAACCAGGAGCACTTCCGGGAGGATTTTCACCACATCGGCGTTCCCTGCGTGCTGGTGACCAACTCTGCTGCGGACCTGTCCTTCGCCAACCTGTCCAGCGTATCCTCCGATGACGAAGCCGCCGCGGCCATGGCCATCGACCGTCTGGCAGAGCTGGGCCACGAACGGATCGTGGTCGTTGGTGGCCACCGCCATTATTCGGATACCACCATGCTCCGTTACCGGGGCTGTGTGAGGGCTATGGAGCGCCACGGGCGACCCTTCCCGGAGCAGCAGTATGAGACTTCCCGTTTTTCCTATGAGGATGGCTACCGGGCAGCAAAGGCCCTGTTGGAGCGGGTGCCGGATGCTACCGCCCTGTTCGCTATGTCCGATGTGATGGCCATTGGTGCCATCCGGGCTTTGAACGACATGGGCAAGCGGGTACCGGAGGATGTGTCCGTGGTGGGCTTTGACGGTCTGGCCATCGGCGAATATATGGTGCCCCGGCTGTCCACGATAGCACAGAGCGTGGAAGAACTGGCTGACCGCAGCCTGGAGCTCCTGCGCCGTAGCATCGAAGACGATACCGCAGCCAGCCACGAAACGATCCCTGTTACCCTGCTGCAGAAGGAAAGCGTCAAAAAAAACTAAAGTAGGGCGGGGCCCTGACCCCGCCCTACAGGCTTATTGAGTATCAAATCATATTCTCCGGATGAAACACTTCATCGAAGCGTTCCGCTGTCAAAAAGCCCAGAGCTACGCAGGCTTCCTTCAGAGAAATGTTCTCCGCATACGCCTTTTTTGCGGTTTTTGCCGCGTTTTCATAGCCGATATAGGGATTCAGCGCCGTGACCAGCATGAGGGAATCATGCAGGTTGCGGTGCATTTTTTCTCTGTTGGCCCGGATCCCGGAAACACAATGGTCGTGGAAGGACAGCATGGCATCGGAAAGCAGCCGGGCGGAGCGCAGGAAGTTGTCGATCAGGACAGGCATAAATACATTCAGTTCAAAATTTCCCTGGCTGGCGGCGATGCCCACGGCGGTATCGTTGCCCATGACTTGGACGGCTACCATGGTGACGGCTTCGCACTGGGTGGGATTCACCTTTCCGGGCATGATGGAGGAGCCGGGCTCGTTTTCGGGAATGGTGATCTCTCCCAGTCCCAGCCGGGGGCCGGAGGAGAGCCAGCGGATGTCGTTGGCGATCTTCATCAGGTCACAGGCCAGAGCCTTCAGGGCACCGTGGGCGAAGACCAGCTCGTTTTTGGAGGTCAGGGCATGGAATTTGTTGGGAGCGGTGCGGAAATCCTTGCCTGTCAGCCCGGCGATCTCTTTGGCCACAGTTCGGTCGAAGCCGGCGGGCGCGTTCAGACCGGTGCCTACGGCGGTACCGCCCAGAGCCAGCTCCTTCAGGGCCGGCAGGGCGGCCAGCAGAAGCTCCCTGTCCCGTTCCAGCGAAGTCCGCCAGCCGGAAACTTCCTGAGAGAAGGCTATGGGCGTAGCATCCTGCAGATGGGTCCGGCCGGACTTGACGACACCGTCATTTTCCGCTTCCAGATGCAGAAAGGCGGTGGTGAGCACATCAATGGCGGGAATTACCCGGTCCTCGATGGCGCAGACGGCGGCGATGTGCATGGCGGTGGGGAAGGTGTCGTTGCTGGACTGAGACATATTTACATCATCATTGGGATGCAGCAGGGGCTGTCCGGCCAGGGCGTTGCCCCGGTTGGCGATGACCTCGTTGGCATTCATGTTGGACTGGGTACCGGAGCCGGTCTGCCAGACCACCAGCGGGAAATGCTCCGCTAAGGTGCCATCGAGGATCTCGTCACAGACGGCGCAGATGATGGCGGCTTTTTCAAGGGTCATCTTTTCCGGGCGCAGGCTGTGATTGGCCAGAGCCGCGGCCTTTTTCAGGATGCCAAAAGCGTGGATGATCTCCCGGGGCATGGTTTCGATGCCAACGCCGATGGGGAAATTTTCCACACTCCGCTGGGTCTGGGCACCCCAATATTTGTCAGCGGGGACCTTGATCTCCCCCATAGAGTCGTGTTCGATACGGTATTCCATGAATAACCTCCGCTAAAAAATGTAGGGCGGGGTCATGACCCCGCCGACTGGGCTGGATGATTTGCCGCGGTAAAAATGATGCGGTCGTTTGAAAGTCAGTATGAAGTGTGCTTGGTCAATGGTATTGGTGCGTCGGCGGGGGCATGCCCCCGCCCGACAACACTTATAGAAAATTTGCCAGCACCGGGAACAGCAGGGCCGTCAGCAGTCCCGCTATTACCAAAGACAGGCTGCTCACTGCGCCGGCGAGGGGGCTCAGCTCATTGGCCTTGGCCGTGCCAATGACATGGGCACCGGTGCCGAAGGCGGCACCCTGGGCGATGGGGTCAGTGATGCCGAAGAATTTACAGAAGGCGGTGCCGAACATGTTGCCGCAGATGCCTGTAACAGAGATGCCCAACGTGGTGATGGAGGGGGTGCCGCCGAACAGCTCTGTCAGGCTGACACCGATGGCGGCGGTGATGCCCTTGGGAAGCAGGGAAATGGTCAGGTTCCGGTCGAAGTGCAGCAGTGCCGAGAAGACCAGCAGCACGGCCAGACAGCTTAAGGCCCCTGCGGCCACACCGGCGAAAATAGCCCTCAGGTTCTTTTTCAGGGCCTGGAACTGCTCGTACATGGGAATGGCCAGACACACGGTGGCCGGGGTCATGAGCCAGGACATGAGCTTCACGCCGCTCTGATAGCTGTCCGTACCCAGGCCGGTGACCTTCAGCGTCAAAATGACGATGATCATGCCGATAAGGATAGGATTGAAGATGGGCAGCTTAAATTTCTTCTGGCACAGCACACCCATCTGATAGGCAAAGAGGGTCAGCACCACAGGGAGGATGCCGATGGAGAGCAGGTCGGTCATGCTTCCTCACCGCCCTTCTTCAGAAAGGCCTGGGCTACCCGGCCAGCGATGCCGAAGGTCAGCACCGTGGAGGCTACCAGCAGGAGCAGAATGGGGATGAGATCGTCCCGGATCAGAGCCCAGTCCTCCACGATGCCCACAGCGGGGGACACGAAGAGGATAGGGAGGATGGAGGTCAGGAAGGCTCCGGTATCCTTCACCTGTTCCACCTTCACGACCTTGAAGAACAGGGCCAGAAACAGCAGGATCAGGCCGTAGACCGAAGCGGGGATGGGCAGCGGGATGATCCGCTGCAGAGCCTCTCCTGCCAGAGTAAAGCCCAGGATGATCAGAAATTGGGTTAAGTATTTCATAGAGATACCTCATGAGATGGGATATTTACGGTTATTTTAGCACTGTGTACAGATAAAAGCAAGTCTGCCGGAGAAAGATCTGTCCTGTGGCGCGAGTGATGTCCTTCGGGAGGTGCCGTTGCAAAAAGCAGTTCCGGATGGAACTGCTTTTTTCGATGCGATTATTTCAAGGCAGGGACAGATGCTTGCCAGCACAGGCCCTTGGGGTAGAAGAACCGGATCTTCTCGGAGGCGACAGACATTTCCACTGTCTGGGCGGTCCGCAGCTCCCCATCCAGATTGATGGGGGTGGAGCGGTCGCAGGTGATTTTGATAGAGTCGGTCTTCAGGTGCCGCACCAGGTGGGGCAGCTCGGTATAGCGGCCATCCTTGTATTTGCCGATGACACCGGGAACCTGGGCCCGGGTGACCTTCTGCACCAGCAGCACATCCAGCAGTCCGTCGGAGGGGTCGGCTTCCGGGACGGGGTTGAAGCCGCCGCCGTAAAACCGCCCGTTGCAGACGCAGATCATGGTGAGGTCTTCATCAAAGCGCTTGCCGTTGATCTCTACCACATAGTGCTCGGCGATGCCCTTCACCACGTTTACCACCGTGGAGGCGGCATAGGCCCGGAAGCCATGGAGCAGGGGCAGCCGCTTGTACCGGGACACATCGGTGCCGATGCGGGCATCCAGTCCCACGGAGCAGATGTTCAGGGCGATGTCGCCGTTGCAGCGGATCAGGTCGAAGGTGGCCTCGTCTGCATCCATCAGCCGGTGCAGGTCGAAGAAGGCCTTGGGATCGTCAAAAAGCTTGACAAAGTCGTTGCCGCTGCCGCCGGAAAATACGGTGACGGCGGCGTTGTCGTGTCCTGCCGCTCCGGCCACCACTTCGTTCAAGGTGCCGTCGCCGCCGCAGGCGTAGATGCGGATCTCCTCGCCTTTTTCAGCGGCTTCCCGGGCGATGCGGGTACATTCTCCCGGGGCGGTGGAGACCCGGATCTCATAGGAGAGCCGCCGGGCCCGGCAGATCTTATGGATAACCTCGCTGTAGTCGTCGGTACGATTCCGGCTTCCCGCAGCAGGGTTGATGATGAATAGGTGTTTCATGTATGGTTCTCCGTAGCTTGAATCTAGGCTGTCATTGCGAACCAGTGCGCACACTGGTGTGGCAATCTCCTGAATCTTCCGATATGTCTGATAGGACAAGGGGATTGCCACGTCGCTTTGCTCCTCGCAATGACAGTGAAGTTATTTCTTCTTCCTCTGATTATCCGTGTACATATAGTAATCGCACTTGATCATGCCGTTATAAAGCTTGCGCTTCTTGTCGGCCCGCTTGCCGAAGTAGTGCTCGAATTCCGGCTCAGAGGTGATGATATATTTCTTCCAGCCGTCGGCATATTTCAGGTGCCGTCCCAGCGCGGCGTAGAGCCGCTGGGCGCTCTGCTGCTCCATCATCCGCTGGCCGTAGGGGGGATTGCAGATGATGACACCCTGCTGGGCCGGCAGGTCCATCTTGGTGGCGTCGCCGTCCCGGAAGCTGATGCAGTCAGCCACGCCTGCTTTTCTTGCGTTGGCGATGGACAGGGAAATGCACTTGGGATCGTTGTCGGAGCCCAGAATCTGGTACTTGCCGTTGTACTCCTTGTCCTTGGCTTCCGCGCGGACATCCCCCCAGACGGAAGGGTCGCACCAGGCGAAGGCTTCACCGGCAAACCGGCGGTACATGCCGGGGGCCTTGTTCCGGGCGATGAGGGCGGCTTCGATGGGAATGGTGCCGCTGCCGCAGAAGGGGTCCCAGATGAAGTCCCGGCCCCGGTAACGGGTGATCTGCACCATGGCAGCGGCCAAGGTTTCCCGCAGGGGAGCTTCGTTGGCGTTGGCCCGGTAGCCGCGCTTATGCAGGCCGGGGCCGGAGGTGTCCAGGAACAGCTGGACACGGTCGTTCATGATGGAAAACTGCAGCTGGTACTTGGCCCCGGTCTCGGGGAGCCAGCTGACGCCGTACTTTTCGCCCAGACGGCGGGACGCGGCCTTCTTGATGATGGCCTGGCAGTCGGGGACGGACATAAGCTGGGAATTCAGGCAGTGGCCCTTTACCGGAAACTGGCCGTCCTTGGGAATAAAATCTTCCAGATTGGAATTGTAGACTCCCTGGAACAGCTGCTCAAAGGTGGTAGCCTTAAAGTCTGCCAGGGTCAGCAGCACCCGCTCGCCGGTGCGCAGGCAAACATTGGCTTTGGCCATGGCCCGTGCGTCGCCGGAGAAGAGCACACGGCCGTTCTCTACCCGGACGTTTTCAATATCCAGACGGCGAAGCTCGTCGCCCGCAATGCCCTCCAAACCAAACAGGCAGGGGACGGAAAATTCAAAATCAGACATAGAACCTCCTAAATAGAAGCCTTGCCTCCCTCTTTGAGGGAGGTGCCCCGAAGGGGCGGAGGGAGTGTTCTAATGCAAGGAGTGCACTCCCCCAGTCACGGCTCACGCCGTGCCAGCCCCCTCAGAGAGGGGGCCAAGGCGTTGTGTATTACTGTTACGGAATTAGCTTCTTCGCCTTGATATACCGCTCTTCCTCAGAGAACACGCAGCCGCAGTATTTCTGCATATAGAAGCCGTGCTCCCGGGCGAAATTCTGACCGTCCTTGAAATAGGGCCGGAAATCCCGGTACAGGAAGGAAACGCCGTATTCCATGGCGGCCCGCTCAGCCACCTCCCGCATCAGCTCGTGATTCTGATAAGGGCTGATGAACAGGCTGGATGTGAAGCTGTCGAAGCCGCCCTCCGCGGCCTGCTTCGCGGTCTCAAACAGCCGCATCTCATAGCACTTGCCGCAGCGGTGGGCGATGTCCTCAGCCACCATCCGAACGAAAGGCCGCAGGGCGTAGTCGTTCTTCATGATCAGCGGCAGCTCGATCTCTTTGGCGTAGGCCTCCAGACAGTTCCGCCGGGCCCGGTATTCGGTGACGGGGTGGATGTTGGGGTTATACCAGAATCCGGCCACCTCGATGCCGTCGGTACGCAGCACTTCGATAGGCTGGTTGGCACAGGGGGCGCAGCAGATGTGCATCAGGGTCTTCATAATGGGCCTCCGGGAAAAGATTTACAAATTAGTATAACATATCTTGTGGAAAATAGCAAGAAAAAAGGAAAATTCCCAACAGCATGTCATCCCGAGCGAATGAAATGAGTCGAGGGATCTTCGCACCGAATCTCTGCATGGCAGTATCGGTAGTGCGTAGATCCCTCGACGCGCTGACGCTTGCTCGGGATGACAGATCGGTAGGGTATGTGTTATCTGGCCTTCACGCCATCCTTGTAGACCTCCGTGACCACCACGTCCCGGATCTCATTGTGCAGGTCATCGCCTTCCACATAAACCTTGACGTAGTTCATAGCGTGGCCGGTGAAATATTCCCCGTCTTTTTCTTCAAAGAGAACACGCTGGGCCGTACCGATGAGATTTTCCCGGTAGCTGCGGCTCATTTCTCCGGCCACGGCGATGGCGGCCCGGGAGCGGGCTTCCTTGGTGGCGTTGTTATGCTGGCCGGGCATCTTGTCGGCAGGGGTGCCGGGGCGGCGGGAATAGGGGAAAATGTGCATATCCGCGAAGCCGCACTTGCGGATAAAGTCCAGACTCTGGGCGAATTCCTCTTCTGTTTCCCCGGGGAAGGCCACGATCATGTCCGTGGTGACGGCACAGCCGGGGAAGTATGCGTTTAATAGACGGACACTTTCATAATACCGGGCGGTGTCGTATTTCCGCTTCATCCGCTGCAACACCGTGTCGCAGCCGGACTGCATGGACAGGTGGAACTGGGGGCACAGATTGGGGAGCTTACATAATCTTTCGCAGAAGTTCTCCGTAACAATTCTCGGTTCCAGGGAACCCAAACGAACCCGCAGATCGGGCACAGCCTGGCAAACTGCTTCGATCAGCCCGGTGACCTCCGGTTTGCCGGGCAGGTCCGCGCCCCAGCTGGCGATCTCAATACCCGTCACCACGATCTCCCGGTAGCCCCGGGCAGCCAGCTCTTTGGCCTGCTCCACTGCCAACTCCAGGGGGGCGGAGCGGATGGGGCCACGGGTGTAGGGGATGATGCAGTAGGAGCAGAAATTCACACAGCCGTCCTGGACCTTCAGCATGGCCCGGGTCCGCTCCTCCAGACCACCGGCAGGGAGGATCTCAAACTCCCGGCGCCGCAGGGCATTGTCCAGCTTCTCCTGATGCTCTTTGGATTCCAGCGCGGAGAGCATCATATCCACGAACGCCTGCCGCCCGCCGCTGCCGCCGATAACATCGATCCCCAACTCCCGGACGGCCTCCGGGGCGTGCTGGGAGTAGCAGCCGCAGACACCGATGACGGCGTTGGGATTGTCCCGGCGGCACCGCCGGATCACGGCCCGGTTTTTCTTGTCCGCTACTGCGGTGACGGAGCAGGTATTGATGACGTAGGCATCGCAAGTTTCATCGAAATGGCCGATTTCATGGCCCTGTTCCACCAGCAGCCGCTCCATGGCCTGGGTCTCATATTGATTGGTCTTACAGCCTAAGGTATAAAAAGCAAACTTCATTTGTCAAATCCACCAATTAAAGTATTGAATCTTTGTTTTAATCGTCCAAACCGACAGTTGCAATTTCACAAAAAAATGCTATAATAATCAGCAGTTGTTTTTTGTGAAGGATTGGGCCGATCCTGGATCATTGCTCCCCATTATACACGAAAAACCGATTTTTGTACAGCGTGGGGGGCACATTTATGTTGGAATTTCGGATCCGCTTAGGCAGCGTCCAGGATGTTCAGGATTTTGTGGATGTCGCATCCACCCGCCCCTTTGCCATCACGGTCCGGGATGACCACAATAAAATCAATGCCGACAGCTTCATGGAGCTGTTCTGCCTGGATTTCTCCCGGTCTCTCCGTGTGGTCTGCGACTGCGGCGAGGAAGACCTGCACCGCCTGCGCAGCGACCTGGCCCGCTTCGTGGTCAACGAATAAATATGGCTCTAGCAGCACCGTCCTGGGAATACCTGGGGCGGGTTTTTTAATGCGCAAAGGGATTTTGCTTGCGGCGCAATATCAGCCATGCTATACTGGTAGTATCCAAAAACGGAAGGGGATACAGCCATGGCAAAGGTAACTTACAAGGTAACGGAGGGTAACCTCTATTTTGATCCGGATACGGGAATTATTTTGGGCTGTGAAAAAAAGATTCGGAATCTGGTTATCCCTTCCCGGCTGGGAGGCAGACCGGTGACGGGCATTGCAGAACGGGCTTTTTTCTGGCACAAAAAGCTGAAAACTGTCCAGATCTCCGAAGGTATTTGTTCCATTGGTTTGAAGGCCTTCGCGGCCTGCTATGCCCTGGAGTCTGTGTCCTTGCCTGCATCTGTTAAAACAATTGAAGCAGGTGCCTTTCAGGACTGCTTTGCTTTGCGGACCATCGAACTGAAGGAAGGTCTGGAGAAAATTGGGACGGCAGCGTTTGCCCACTGCAAAGCCCTAAGCCGGGTTGCGATTCCCGGCTCCGTGAAGCAGCTGGATAGAGGCATTTTTGATGCCTGCGATGGGTTGAAAACTGTGATTGTCTCCCCGGGATTAGAAGCCCTGGATGTGGGCACCTTTCTGAACTGTCCCAAGCTGGAAACCGTGGAACTTCCGGACAGCATCACCCGGATCGGGGAATATACCTTCCAGAACTGCCTGTCTCTGACGGAAATCCGGATTCCGGCCGGGGTGGAGTCCATCCCTCAGGCTGCGTTTCTGGGGTGCAAGACACTCAAGAGTATCCATCTTCCGGAGGGGTTGAAGAAAATCGGGGAATCTGCCTTCTTTGACTGTCCGGCGCTGACACAGATCCGGATTCCCAACTCTGTCCGGAGCCTTGGCAGACAGTGCTTCTGCGGAAGCGGTCTGACAGAGGTTTGTTTGCCTGACCAGATAGAGGAGATCCCGGAACGTGCCTTTGCCTACTGCAGGGGACTGAAGCAGGTACAGCTTCCGCAGCAGCTGAGAATCGTCGGCAAGGCGGCTTTTGCCAAATGCACTGCCTTAACGCAGATCAGGATCCCTCAGCTTGTGCATACGCTGGAGGAGCAGTGCTTCCAGGGTGCAGGCCTGACCGGGATCGGCATTCCGCTGGGAATTGTTCATATCCCCCCGGCAGCCTTTTCGGAATGCACAGCATTGTCCCGAATCGTGCTTCCCGACGGCCTGCGAACCATTGGCTCCAATGGATTCCTGCAATGCAGCGCACTGAAGGAAATTGCCCTTCCTTCCAGCTTGACGGATATAGGAGAGCAGGTATTTGCTCAGTCCGGCCTTACCCGGATCACCATTCCCGACCATGTCCGGATAATCCCGGAAAGAGCCTTTGGCGGCTGCACAGCCCTGTCCTGTGCGGACTTGGGCCAGGGGGTCAAAATCATTCGGGATGAGGCATTTTTTTCCTGTGAAGCCCTGAAAGAATTGAAACTTCCGGATTCTCTGACGGCTATCGGTTATGCGGCCTTTGGGGAGTGCGGGATTCTGGAGCATGTTACCTTCCCTGCCCAGCTGCGCCGGATCCACGAGTCGGCCTTCCGTGGCTGCAACAGACTGTCGAAAGTTCATTTTTGCCGGGGAATCGAATATATTGGTGCAAAAGCGTTTCTTGGTACTGCGCTGGAGTGTGTTTACCTTCCCGAAACGGTGAAGACATTGGGAGAGGGAGTCTTCCGTGTGCAGCAGGAGACACAGTTCCGGCTGTACTTCGGCGGCACCCGGAAGCAGTGGGAGCATCTGCAGCTGCATACCGAGCGTTCCGCATTTGACTCGATTCTGTCGGGTATTACAAAAATCCATTACGGTACAACCGAGACAGACTGTCCTGCACCCCAGACCCCGGAACCGGATCAAACCATGTCCGAAGAAGAGTTTGCCGCATGGCTGCGGGAGAATGCCCCCCTCAAACCGGAGCATATCCTGAAGGAACCGGATTCTCTGGTTGGAAAGCTTGCAGCCGCGATCATCAGGCGTATGAGCAAATAATGTGAAAGCCCCTGTTTTTCAAGAAACGGGGGCTTTCTCCGGGAATGGTTTGACTTTCCACGTGCGCCATGGTATCATAAACGGTAACCTTACAGGAGGAAAATCCCATGCCTTTTCTCTATTATTCCCTTTTTGCGGCCTTTATTGTGGCGGCGGACCAGTTTACCAAATATCTGACCGTTGTGAATATTCCCCTTTACGAAGAACTGCCCTTCATCCCCGGCCTGCTGCAGCTGACCTATGTGCAGAACACCGGTGCAGCCTTCTCGTCCTTTGAGGGCCAGCAGTGGCTGTTTGCTCTGATCTTTGTGGCCTTTACCGGAATGCTGGCCTATGAGTATTTCAAAAAGCCCATGAGCTTCACCACCTTTGAACGCTGGTGCATCGCGGCCATCTACGGCGGCGGATTGGGCAACATGATCGACCGGGTCCGGATGGGCTACGTGGTGGATATGATCGAGACCACCTTCATGGAGTTCCCCGTGTTCAACGTGGCGGACTGCTTTATCACCTGTGGCTGCATCCTGCTGATGGGCCACCTGTTCCTGCTCAATAAGGAATTCTGGAAGGACGACAAGAAGAAAAAAGAAGCGTAATTCTTGGCCCCCTCTTTGAGGGGGCTGGCACGCCGGAAGGCGTGACTGGGGGAGTGCGCGAAAGGTGGAGGTACACTCCCTCCGTCAAAAATCAGAGATTTTTGCCACCTCCCTCAGAGAGGGAGGCAAGACAGGAGGAACTGTAATGATTCTATATGCCGATATCCCCGGTGAACGGCTGGATGCGTTCCTGGCCCGGTGTGCTGAAAATTTGAGCCGCAGCGCGGCCCAGAAGCTCATCGAAGAGGGAGCCGTGACGCGCAACGGCAAGCCCGGTAAGAAGAATGACAAACTGAATACCGGCGATGCCATCGAATATGAGATCCCCGAGGCCAAGCCCGTGGACATCGTGCCCACGGAAATGAAGCTGGACATCGTGTATGAAGACGATGATTTGCTGGTGATCAACAAGCCCAAGGGGCTGGTGGTCCATCCTGCCGCCGGCCATCAGGACGATACCCTGGTAAACGGCCTGCTGTACGCCCTGGGAGACGACCTCAGCGGCATCAACGGCGAGCTGCGGCCCGGTATCGTCCACCGCATTGACAAGGACACCTCCGGCCTGCTGGCGGTGGCCAAGAACGACCTGGCCCATGCTATGCTGGCCAGCCAGTTAAAAGACCACACCATGGCCCGGTCCTATGAAGCTATCGTCTGCGGCTCCTTCCGGGAGGACAGCGGCACCGTGGATGCCCCCATTGGACGGCATCCCTCCGACCGGAAGAAGATGTGCGTCACCGAGCGCAATTCCAAACACGCCGTGACCCACTGGGAGGTGGTGGCCCGCTACCGGGGCTATACCCACATCCGCTGCCGTCTGGAAACCGGGCGGACCCACCAGATCCGTGTCCATATGGCGCACATCGGCCACCCCATTCTGGGCGATACCGTCTACGGCCGGAAAAAGCCGGAGCTGGGGCAGGACAGCCAGTGCCTCCACGCCTACTCCCTGTGCTTCCAGCACCCCCGGGACGGACATCCCGTGCTGGTCTTCGCGGAACTGCCCCAGTATTTTAAAGATGTGATCGCCAAATTGGAGAAAATGGGCTGATTTACTTTGTACCACTGTAGGGGAGGATTTTTAATCCTCCCTCACCTTGCCGGAACTGAGGGGTAAATGCAGCGCATCAATTAAGAAATCTGTTATCGTTACGTTTAGGGCGGATTAAAAATCCGCCCCTACGAAATATGATTTTGAAACAGTAAGGAAGAAAAAACATGGGCATCTTTTCGGATATTTTACTTACCGCGGATTATGACCGGACCCTGACGGCACCGGATTCTACCATTCCGGAGCGGAATCTGGAAGCCATCCGGTATTTTATCGAAAACGGCGGCGTCTTCACCGTGAACACGGGCCGCAGTGTGCCTATGACCAGGGCCTTCCGGGATGTGATCCCGGTGAACGCCCCCTTGCTGCTGTACAACGGCTCCGCTGCCTATGACCTGGGGGAAAAGAAGCTGTCTTTCTGCCACGCCATCGATCTGGACCTGTGGGAGACGGTGCACAAGTGCGAAGAATTGTTCCCGGACCTGACGGTGGAGGTTCAGGGCCTGGATGCCCATTACCGGTTCTCGGAAAATCCCATGTGGGATGCCTTCAGCGACTATCAGAACTGTGCCCGGGGGTTTGCCCAGCCGGGAGATGATCTGGGAACCTTCCTGAAATTTACCCTCTACGGTGAATTCCGCAGCCCGGTGCTGGCGGATATGTTCAGCGGCAGCGGGGAGGAAGTCCGCCGGATCGACGAAGCGGAGCAGATCCTGCGCCGGGAATTCGGGGACAAATGCGAGGTCTTCCGGGCGGCTACCCGAATCATCGATGTCCACGCCAAGGGTGTCTCCAAAGCCCGGTCGGCCCGGGAGCTGCAGCAGCGGCTGGGCCGGAAGATCCTGGTCTGCGCCGGTGACGGAGAAAATGACCTGCCTATGATGCATGACGCGGACTATGCCTTTGCCCCGGCGGATGCAGTTATCGCAAAGGATTTTGAAACGGTGTGCAAATGCGCCGAGGGTGCGGTGGCGGATGTGATCTACAAAAAAATCCCGGAGATTTTGAAAAAAGAAGCTTGACATTGTGCTGATTCTATGGTAAAATCCTCTGGCTGAAACAGCAGAGAGATGGATTTGCGGGTGTAGTTCAATGGTAGAACACCAGCCTTCCAAGCTGGATACGCGGGTCCGATTCCCGTCACCCGCTCCATAGAAATGCGCCAGTAGCTCAGCTGGATAGAGCAACTGCCTTCTAAGCAGTAGGTCAGGGGTTCGAG
>JAFVPA010000039.1 GCA_017505505.1 Oscillospiraceae bacterium
CCAAAGGGCTGACGGAAGAGGTATTTCCACGGTGGGTTTTCGCCGAAAGCCAGTAATTGTTCAAACATCTTTCCGCACCTCTCCCGCCCCCTTCGGGGGCACCCTCCCCAAAGGGGAGGGCATTGGGGTGCTCAGTTAAACGACAATTTATCAGCCAGTCAAGCTCCGCACCGCAGCTTTTTCACAGCAAAGCCCCCCGGTCATAAGACCGGGGGGCAATTCTTTATTTCCGGTACACCACTTCCGTGCTCTCATCCGGATGTCCGGAGAAGAACTTCACCAGATTGCTGACCGTGGTGTGGGCGATGTTGTCCAGGGCCTCATCTGTCAGGAAGGCCTGGTGAGAAGTGACGATGACATTGGGCATGGCAATGAGCCGCACCAGTTTATCGTCCTGAACGATATGGCCGGAGAAATCCTCGTAAAACAGGTCCCCTTCCTCCTCATATACGTCCAGGCAGGCAGCGCCCACCTTGCCGGACTTGAGTCCCTGGATCAGGTCCTCGGTGTTCACCAGCGCACCCCGGGAAGTATTGACGATGACCACGCCCTCCTTCATCCGGGCAATGGAAGAAGCGTTGATAAGATGATTGGTCTCCTCCGTCAGGGGACAATGCAGGGACAGAATGTCTGCCTGGGCGAAGAGTTCCTCCAGGGAAACATAGTCCAGACCCGTTTGAGGATCCGGGAACTTATCATAAGCCAGGATCTTCATGCCGAAGCCTTTGCAGATATCCGCGAAGACCCGGCCGATCTTTCCGGTGCCGATGATGCCCACGGTCTTCCCGTAAAGGTCAAAGCCGGTCAGGCCCTGAAGGCTGAAATTAAACTCCCGGGTACGGATATGGGCCTTGTGGGTATGGCGGTTCACCGTCAGCAGCAGGGCCATGGCGTGCTCCGCCACCGCATGGGGAGAATAGGCCGGTACCCGGAAGACCCGGAGTTTCCCCCGGCAGGCCTTGATGTCCACATTGTTGAAGCCCGCGCACCGCAGGACGATGGCCTTCACGCCCAATTCATAGAGCTTCTGCACCACCTGGGCACTGACCACATCATTGACAAATACGCACACCGCGTCAAACCCGGCGGCCAGGGAAACGGTGTCAATATTCAGATTGGGTTCAAAATACTTGATTTCCACACCGGCCTGCGCCGCATACCGGTCAAAGCCGGGAATATCATAGGATTTCGTATCAAAGAACGCAACTTTCATGCGCATCCCTCCTTTTCTTTGATATCAGTATACAACAGGACCGGAAAGATATCCGTGACATGGTCACAGAAAAACGCACACCCGGCAGTTGTTGCCGGGTGTGCGTTTTCGAATCAAAAAGGAGGAAGATTCGCGATTTATGGTATCGGGAAAGATTCCCGTTGTTTTGGATCAGGTTCTGTTTGCCCAGGGAGTTCCGATTTGCCACTGGATGTGGCGGGGTTCCCTGCCTTCCATCAGCGTCTCCACCTGACAGCCTTCCCACAAGGTGTCCTTACCGGGCAGATACACTACCCAGCAGCCATTGCCCAAGGGCATCATGGGGTGCTGTTCCCGGTTCCAACCGTTAAATTCTCCCGTAAAGCACATCCTTTGCGCCTCCGGTGCCCACTCCCGGTAAACCCAGCCGCCCTGTACAGGGTGAATGCCAAAATAATCATGGGCATTGGCAAAGTTGGCTGGATATGAAGGAGTTTCCATAACATTTTGCATTCTTTGTATTACCTCGTTGATCATTCTTATCGAATCGGCAGCATCGCCGACAAAACGTGTGAATATTCTCAGCCGTTGCTCCAGTTCATGCGCCCATAGCGGAGTGCCAGCGTCCGGATCTCTGCGCAAAGCTCCCCGGTCAGCTGTTCTTCCGCCACCCGCCAGCGCCAGTTGCAGCCGATGGTGGAGGGCTGGTTCATGCGGCACGCGTTGTCCAGGCCCAGATAGTCCTGCATCGGAACGATGCACCATTTTGCCACACTGCCAAGCGCCAACGCAATAAAGGGTTTATAGATTTCCTCTTCCGGTGTGTAGTAATCACACAGGTACTGGCGGGCCAGAGCCCTGTCCGCAGTACAGATGGTGTCGAACCAGCCCACCACAGTCTCATTGTCGTGGGTACCGGTATAGACCACCGCGTTTTCCGTGTAATTATGGGGAAGATAATCGTTGGCGGAACCGGAGTCCCGGGAGTCAAAGGCAAATTCCAGCACCTTCATGCAGGGGAAGCCGCTGTCCCGCACCAGCTGGCGGACGGAATCGGTAACGTAACCCAGATCCTCCGCGATGACCTCATGCCAGCCCAGGTTCTGCTCCACACAGCGGAACAGCCCGATGCCGGGGCCCTTTTCCCAGTGGCCGTTTTCGGCAGTCTTATCACCATAGGGGATGGAATAATATTCGTCAAAGCCCCGGAAGTGGTCGATGCGGGTCACATCGTAGAGCTGGAACACGTACCACAGCCGGCTGAGCCACCAGCTGTAGCCGGTCTGGGCATGGTAGTCCCAGCGGTACAGAGGGTTGCCCCAGAGCTGGCCTGTAGCCGAGAAGCCGTCAGGAGGGCAGCCTGCCACGGCGGTGGGGATATTGTTCTCATCCAGCTGGAACAGCTCCGGATGAGCCCAGGTATCGGCAGAATCCATGGCCACATAAATGGGGATATCGCCGATGATCTTAATGTTGTTCTGATTGGCGTAGGTCTTCAGCCGCCAGTACTGCTGGAAGAATTTGAACTGTAAGTACATCTGGAACTCGATGTCAAAGTACAGCTCCCGGCGGTAGTAATCCATGGCATAGCCCCAGCGCAGGCGGATGTCCTGCGGCCATTCATACCAGCACTGGCCCCCAAAGAAATTCTTCAGGGCCATGAACAGGGCGTAGTCGTCCAGCCACCAGCGGTTTTCTGCCAGGAAGCGCTGGTAATCCCGATTCATATGAATATTGCTGCGTTCATAGGCCATGGTCAGCAGAATATAGCGGTTCTGATACACAGCCTCGTAGTCGATGTCATCCTCGTAATCGCCAAAGTCCATGCTGTCGCACTCTTCCCGGGTTAGGACACCTTCCTCGATCAGCTCTTCCAGATCGATAAAATAGGGATTTCCGGCAAAGGTAGAGAAGGACTGGTAAGGAGAATCACCATAGCTGGTGGGGTGGATGGGCAAAATCTGCCAGTAGGTCTGACCGGACTGCTTCAGCCAGTCCACGAAACGGTATGCTTCTTTGGAAAAACAGCCAATGCCGTAAGGCCCCGGCAGGCTGGTGATGGGCATCAAAATACCTGCTGCTCTGCTCATAATTCCTCCCTGACTTCTATCAATACACCATAGTGGTCCGAGACCACCGGCTCGTTTTTTCCATTAAATATCACACGGGAAGACAAGATCTCCCGCTTTTCGCTGCACCAGATATAGTCCAGACGCATCTGTCCGCCGGATCCGTCCCGCCATCCGTCGATGGGGCCGGGAACCGTGAAGCCTTCCTCTCTCTTTGTGGCGGCCCTGTGGGTATCCACCCAGCCGCCGGCAGCGATCTGGCTGTAGCTTTCCCCGGAGACGGTATCCGGAGCGTTAAAATCTCCCATCAGCCACACCGGTCCGCAGATGCGTTTGGCGGCGATGCAGGAATTCAGGATGCGCCATTGGTCCAGAAAACGTTCTGTTCCCTCATTCCACCGGCCCATATGCAGGCAATAGAACCAATCCTCCAGCCCCTCCACCTGCACACCCAGGACAGCCCGGGTCTGCCAGTTCCGGTACGCTCTGGCCTTGCTGATAGGAAACTGGTCGATACAGCGGATCTTTCGTCCAAGGCTTAAGACCGCTACGCCTTCGTCGTATTTCTCCCAGCCAAGCTTGACAGGGAGCCAGGCCCAGTAGCATTCCACACCGGCCCGCCACAGCCTGGCGGCAATGTTGGCCGCATGATTGTCCCGGCGTATCTTTACGCATCCGGGAACGGGGTACTGGCCTTTCAGCATATCCGATGGGATCAGTTCCTCCCGGAAGGTCTGGTTGACCTCCTGCAGAGCAATAATATCCGGCTTTTCCCGCAGGATCCCCTGGACAAACTGTTCCAGTTTTTCGCTGTAGTTTTCTTCCTGAAGAGAATGTGTGTTAAGCGTCAATATCTTCATAGCATACGCCCTCCGAGGCTGCAACGCAGTTTTCTCTTAACTCCATTTTCTGCAATCATTTTCTGCAACGTTTCCGCAATTAAATTACAACACTTTCATTGAAAATGCAAGCATATTTTCTGTGTTTCCCCGTATTTCTACATTCTGCACAAAACTTTCAACAGAATACAACCAAATATTTCCCCCGTAATTCCAGATATTTACTTGAAAAGTCTTTGACTTTTTCTTTTCTCTTCTGTACAATAAAAGAATCTTATCTTTTGCAATTTTTGCACAGTCAACGCAATTTTATGCAAACATCAAAAACCGCTTTATAAGGGGGGCATTATCATGTACGAATGTTACGCATCCGCTGAGTTTGAAGCACGCTATACCTACGAAGGCCATGACCTGGGTGCGGTCTGGACCCGGGAAAAGACCCATTTCCGCCTTTGGGCACCCACCGCTTCTTCCGTAAAAGTCAACCTGTACCAAAGCGGCACCGCCGGGACCGATGATCTGCTGGAACAGGTAGATATGATCCGGGATGTCCAGGGCACCTGGGCAGCCGAAAAGAGCGGTGACCTGAACGGCATCTACTACACCTATCTCGTGGACGTGGACGGCCATACCGCAGAGGCTTGTGACCCTTATGCCCGGACCACCGGACTTAACGGCAATCGGGCCATGGTCCTTGACCTGAACTCCACCGATCCCCAGGGCTGGGCCCAGGACCGGGACCCCCACGCCGGGCAGAGCATCACCGACGCAGCCATTTGGGAGCTGCATGTCCGGGATCTGAGCATGGACGAAAGCTCCGGTATTCAAAATAAGGGCAAGTTCCTGGGACTGGCCGAAACCGGCACCACTACTTCCGAGGGCATCCCCACCGGTCTGGACCACATGAAGGCCCTGGGCATCACCCACGTCCACCTGCTGCCCGTCTATGACTATGGCTTTACCGACGAAAGCCTGCCCCTTCCCCAGTATAACTGGGGCTATGACCCGGTGAATTTCAACGTCCCCGAAGGCTCCTACGCAACGGATGCTTCCCACGGCGAGGTCCGTGTGCGGGAGATGAAGCAGATGGTGAAGGCCCTTCACGACAATGGCATCAGCGTCATTATGGATGTGGTATACAACCATGTCTATGATGGTCAGGACTTCTGCTTCAACCGGATCGTCCCCGGCTATTTCAGCCGTATCGACAGCCAGGGCAACTGGTCCAACGGCTCTATCTGCGGCAACGACACCGCCTCCGAGCGGAGCATGGTCCGCAAGTATATCGTGGATTCCGTGAACTATTGGGCAGACGAATACCACATTGACGGCTTCCGCTTCGATCTGGTGGGCCTTCTGGATGTCCGAACCATCAACGAGATCGTCTCCACGGTTCACGAGAAGCACCCCAACGTGATCTTCTACGGCGAGGGCTGGGATATGCCCACCGCTGTCACCAAGCCCGGCTTTGATATGGCTATCCAGAAGAATTCCCGGAAAACGCCCGGCTTCGCCTATTTCTCCGACACCATCCGGGATCTGCTCCGGGGCGACATCCACGAGGATACTGCTCCCGGCTATGTAGCCGGAGCAAACACTTCCAAGGATGCTCTGTCCGCCTGCTTCATGGGATGCCCTGACTGGGCCGGACAGCCCACCCAGAGCGTCAACTATGTTTCCTGCCACGACAACCACACCCTCTTTGACCGCATTGCCCTGACGGCCCCTCAGGCCAGCCGGGAGGACCGCATCCGGATGAACCGCCTGGCCGCGGCCTTCTCCATCCTGTCTCAGGGGGTTCCCTTCTTCCAGGCCGGTGAAGAAATGCTCCGTACCAAGCCCGGCAAGGATGGCAGCTTTGACGACAACAGCTACCGCTCCCCTGATGCGGTCAACGCCATCAAATGGTCCGATCTGGGTAAGGAAGACTACCGGAAAACCGCTGACTTCTACCGGGGCCTGCTGGCCTTCCGCAAGGCCCATCCCGCCCTGCGGCTGACCACCCGGGAAGCTGTTCTGGAAACCATCCGTCCCGTCAGTGTTTCAAACGACCAGACCGTGGCATTCCTGATCCACGAGGATACTTGTGACATCTTCGTCATCTTTAACGCCGGCACAGAAGAGGTTACCGTAGGCCTCCCCGATGGCACTTGGAATGTGAACATCCGGGACAGCATCGCCGGAACGGATGTTCTGGCCCAGGCTGAAGGCACCATCCAGGCCGCTCCCATCTCTGCCACCGTTCTGACCCGCAAGGCATAACGCAAACGAATCCCCGGTCCTTTACGGACCGGGGATATTTTTGTATTTACTTACGCCGTTTCCGGAAAAACAGCACCGCCGCTGTGATAACCGCCGCGGCCAATGCCATGGCTGCCAGGAGGATCCCACCGCTTTCCTCAGCCGTTTTCCGCACCAGCACCATGGCGCTGATGGGTGCTACACTGACCTCGCCCTGGGCCGTGCCCAGAACCTCAGTGCCGGCCTTTTCGCCGTCGATATAGATGTTCCACACACCCTCAGGCAGGGCCACCGTGGTGGCTTCGCTTCTGGGGTTGAAAACTGTCACGATCTCACCGGTCTCACCGTTGGCTCCGGGTAGAATGTGGAAGCCCGTCACATTAAAATCCAGACCCGTCAGGTTCTGAATGTGGGCAGTTACCTCCTCCGCAGAGGTCATCCGCAATGCGGGATGGGCCTTGCGGAAGGCGATCAGCCCCTGATAGTAGCGGACCACATTCTGACAGGCCTCGTCATTTAAGTCATCCCATTTCAGGCTGTTGACCGCATCAGGACTGCAATAGCTGTTGTGGTCAAAAGTGCCGTCCGGCAGCGGCTTGGAGCGGAGCATCTCCTCACCCGCCTGGAAGAAGGGCACGCCCTGGCTTGTCATAACGATGGCCGCCGCCAGATTGTTCATCCGAATCCGGTCTTCCCCGGTAGAATCCGGTGTGGACTGGGTCAGCCGGTCAAAGAGGGACATATTGTCGTGGCAGGAAGCATAGTTAATGGTCTGGGTGGGCGACTTGCACCAGTTGGGCATGCCACGGAAGCAGGCCGCAATGGTGCCCGTATGGCCGCCGATGCCAGCCACGTAGCCCCGCTCGTCATTGTTGAACACGCTGCCCCGAAGGCTGTCCCGGAGGGTATCGGAGAAGAAGGCGAAGCCGGGGGTCTGCGTGGAGTTGGCCTGGGTGGTCATGAGAACGCCGGGCTTGGTAACGGCGGTAGACATGGTCCAGCCCTCGCCATAGAAGATCACATTGGGATGGGTCTTATGGACCTCCTCCATCACTTCGTTGATGGTTTGGGTATCGATCAGGCCCACCAGGTCGAAGCGGAAGCCGTCGATGTGGTATTCGTCGGCCCAATACCTAACACTGTCCACAATGTACTTGCGGACCATGCTCCGTTCGGAAGCGGTATCGTTGCCGCAGCCGGACCCGGCGGAATAGACACCGCTGTCTGTCACCCGGCTGAAATACTGGGGCACGATCCGGTTGAAGCAGAAGGTATCGGCATTGAACACATGGTTATAGACCACATCCATAATAACACTGATGCCGTTGTCATGGAGGCCCTTCACCATCTGCTTCATCTCCGACACACGGACGGAGCCGTTGTAAGGGTCGGTAGAATAGGAGCCCTCGGGGACATTGTAGTTCTGGGGATCATAGCCCCAGTTGAACTGGGGCGTGTCCAGCTTGCTCTCATCTACAGATGCATAGTCATAGCTGGGCAGCAGGTGCACATGGGTAATGCCCAAATTCTTCATATGATCCAGGCCCGTGGGGACACCCTGAGAATTGGTGGTCCCGGTCTCGATAACCCCCAGGAACTTGCCCTTGTTCTGAATGCCGGAGCTTTCATCCACGCTCAAGTCCCGGACATGCAGCTCATAGATCACCGCGTCGGTGATATTCTGCCCGGCGTGGGGATCCCGGTCCGTTTCCCAGCCCTCCGGGTCTGTAGAATCCAGGTCGATGACCATGGCCCGATGACCGTTGACACCGGTGGTCCGGGCGTAGGGATCGCAGGCTTCCACCGTTTCTCCACTTACTTCCACCTGATAGGTGTAATAGATCCCGTTCAGATCTCCGGTCTTTTCTGCCACCCAGGTACCCTTTACATCCCGGGTCATTTCCACCTGCTCCAGCAGGTCATCGGTACCGGCAGTGCCGCTTTGGTACAGATTCACCTTCACGGAAGATGCCGTGGGTGCCCAGACCCGGAAAGCCGTTTTCTCCGCTGTCCACACCGCGCCCAGATCGTCGCCCTCATAGGTGAAGGTTTCTTCGAAGTCCTCCGTGGAATACACGCTGGGCATCCGGATCACATATCCGGCCCCTTCACAGTGCAGTGTGTAGGTACTGTACAGGTCCAGAGGGGTTTCCGTGGTAATGACATAGCTGCCGCCCTCTTCTTCCACAGAGGCAATGGACAGCAGGCCCTCCGGGCCTTCTACCGTGAAAGCCGTTTCCACATTTTTCAGAGGCGCACCGGTGGTCACCAGAATGCCCCGGTCTTCGTTATAAGCTGCGTCCTTGACCTTGATTCCGGTAATCACACCGCTGTCCAATTTCACTTCATACCCCTCCACACCGGATTTGACATACACATGGACCGTACCGGACAGATAAGGAGACACATCGATAAACTGGTCTTTATCCACATCTTTAGCTGCCCAATTGGGAAGCTTCACGATAAAACCCACTTCGGAAGCCCCGGCAGGCACGGAAAAATCCGCCGTCATTTCCCCATCTGTTTCCGTCAGCGGCACATCGGCAGCATCGCTGCCCTCCACCCAGAACCAGACGCTCCAATCTGTATAATCCCCATCCGGACGGTCATAGTGGAGCCGGATAGTCAGGCCCTCCGCAGCCAGGGCCGGCAGGCCGATACAGCTCAGCAGAAGGACCGCAGCCAGCAAAGCGGCGGCGCTGCGGGTCAGCAGGTTTCGTTTCATAATTGCTCCTTTCCGGGAGATCCCAAAGAGAAATCAGTATATGGCAAAACCCCCGGTGAATGCCGGGGGTTTCGTCATAGGAAGAAAAAAGTAAAGTCTTTCACAAAGGAAAAAGCTTCACCGTTTCCAACAGGGTTTCACAGCACCAGGCCTACCAGGCCTGCTGCCAGAAGCATCGCCGGATATGCCAGATAGTTGACGGTACGGCTGTTGGTGCCGGGCTCTCCATCATAGAAGTGGACCGCCATAAAGCCCATGGGAGCCGCCAGGAAGAAGGGAGAAAAGGCCGTGCAGACAATGGCTGCCGCGGCACCGGCAAAATTGCGGTACATTGGGTTGCCGCGGAAGGCCCACAGCACTGCGGTCACCAGAACCATGGCGGAGCCAAATTCGATTTTCAGCATCTCGCACCACACGATGGCCGCCGCGGCGACCACCACCTTGATGAGGGTATTGGTGAACTTCTTTTCGCTGTAATACCGGAAGAACAGCAGCATTACCATGCACAGCACCAGGCCAAACACACCGTTGCGGCTGTCCAGGGCGAAAAGCTTGCCGCTCATGGCCAGGTTATAGGGCAGCTCACACAGCGCAGCCAGTCCGGCCACACGCAGAACATAGGCCTTCATATCACTGGTGTGCTGAACGCCCTCCACCAGCATCAGGGCAAAGATGGGCAATGCGCAGGTCTCGATGGCCTGCAGTACAAGAGAGCAGGTAGCCAGCATCATCGCTTCCTGAGAAGAACTGATGACCGCCAGCAGCTGCTGGGCTGTTACCTGTCCAATTCCCAGCATATGGGTCTGGATGACGCCCCGTCCGGCCACACCGGCCGCCAAAAAAAGCAGGCCCCAGGTTCTGAGGGCGTTTCCGTTGATGCTTCCACGTTTTTTTCTAGTGCTGAGTCTTTCCATAATTGATCCTTTCCAAGGGGGTAGTAGGTGCATCCTGATAGCAGGTGAAAAGCTTCGGTTCGGTAAGTCGAAGCCTTTCATCCGCCATCCGGCAAAGGAGTCCCCCGCAGCGGCTGCCGGGCCGCTGCGGGGTCTTCCGGGATCCACCGTGATCCCGGAAGGTTAGGAGAAAGGAAGTCCTTTGACTGGATAAGGTGATATCAGCCCTTGACGGCGCCGCCCATAGCTTCCTGGTAGAACTTCTGGGTGATCATAAACAGGATGGAGATGGGGATGGACACCAGCACAGCGGCTGCGCAGAAACGGGTAAACCAACCGCCGATGTACTCCATTTCCAGCATCTTCCACATGCCGATGGAAACAGTGGCGTACTGGGTCTCTGCACGGACGATGATCTTGGCAAAGATGAAGTCCATCCAGGGGCCCATGAAGGCGGTGATGACCTGGTAAACGATCATGGGCTTACACAGGGGCAGGGTGATCTTGTAGAAGGTCTGGAACCGGGTGCAGCCGTCGATCATAGCAGCCTCGTCCAGAGCCTTGGGGATGGTATCCATGTAACCCTTCATAACATGGAAGCCGGTGCCGGCACCTGCAGTGAAGCAGATGACCAGAGCGATGGGGATCCGGTTGCCCTCGGTCAGACCCATGGCCTTCAGCAGGAAGTAGATGGCCACCATGGACATGAAGCCGGGGAACAGGTTGATGACCATTGCCATGTCCATGTAAGACTTACGCATGGTCCACTTCACACGGGACAGGCTGTAAGAAACAGACAGAACGAAGAAAGTGGAAATGACGCAGGTGAAGCAGGCAATGATGAAGGTGTTCAGGAACATCTTGGGGAAGTTCATGGTCTTGATGTCCGTGAACAGACCGATGTAGTTATCGAAGGTGTACTGCTGGGGCAGGAAGGTGGAGCAGAACATACCGGTGCTCTCACCACGGAAGCTGTGGGCAATGATCCAGACGAAGGGAATCAGCCAGACGATGGCCACAATGCACAGGAACACGTGGACAACAATGTCGGTGACCATCTTTTGCTTCTTGACGGAAACAGGTTTCTTTGCCATTATTTGAAGCCCTCCTCATCCTTGTAAGATCCGGAGCTCCGGTAGGTGACCAGGGCCAC
>JAFVPA010000040.1 GCA_017505505.1 Oscillospiraceae bacterium
AGGTAGACTTTGCGCAGTGGTTTACCGACGTATGTAAGAAAGCGCAGCTGATTGATTACTCTTCCATTAAAGGCGTTTTTGTATACCGTCCCTATGGTTATGCTATCTGGGAGAATATCCAGCACATTATGGACAAGGAATTCAAGAAGCAGGGCGTTGAGAATGTCTATATGCCCCTGCTGATTCCCGAATCCCTGCTGCAGAAGGAAAAGGACCATGTTGAGGGCTTTGCTCCCGAGTGTGCCTGGGTCACCCTGGGCGGCGGTGAGCGGCTGGAGGAGAAGTATGCCATCCGTCCCACCTCCGAGACCCTGTTCTGTGAGCACTTTGCCAACGTTTTGCAGTCTCACCGTGACCTGCCCATGAAGTATAACCAGTGGTGCAGCGTCCTGCGCTGGGAGAAGACCTCCCGTCCCTTCCTGCGTCACCGGGAATTCCTGTGGCAGGAGGGCCACACCATCCACGCCACCGCCGAAGAAGCCCGGGAGTTCACCGAGACCATGCTGAACGTCTACGCCGACTTCTGCGAGAACGTGCTGGCCATGCCTGTTACCCGGGGCCAGAAGACCGACAAGGAAAAGTTCAACGGTGCTGAGGCTACCTACACCATCGAGTGCATGATGCACGACCGGAAGGCCCTGCAGGCCGGTACCTCCCACTATTTCGGTGACGGCTTTGCCAAGGCTTTCGAAATCGAGTTCACTGACAAGAACAACAAGAAGACCAACCCCCACGAGACCTCCTGGGGTGTTTCCACCCGCCTCATCGGCGGCATCATCATGACCCACGGTGACAACAACGGCCTGGTGCTGCCTCCCAAGGTGGCTCCCATCCAGGTGGTGGTCCTGCCCATCGCCCAGCACAAGCCCGGCGTTCTGGATGGTGCCAATGCCATCAAGGACCGTCTGATCGAGGCCGGTTTCCGCGTGAAGCTGGATGATTCCGACAACTCCATGGGCTGGAAGTGCGCCGAGTACGAGATGAAGGGTGTGCCCCTGCGTGTGGAGTGCGGTCCCCGTGACCTGGAGAACGGCCAGGTTGTCCTGGTCCGCCGCAATGACCGGGAGAAGGTCGTGGTCAAGCTGGAGGATCTGGAAAAGGCCGTTGCCGAACAGCTCCAGGCTGTTCACGAGGGCATGTATGCCCGGGCTAAGAAGAATCTGGACGAGCACATCTACGAGGCCCACTCTCTGGAAGAGGCCAAGGAGCTGCAGGAGAAGAACGGCGGCTTCATCAAGACCATGTGGTGCGGCGACCTGGAGTGCGAGCTGGCTATGAAGGAAAAGGCCGGCATGTCCTCCCGCTGCATCCCCTTCGCACAGGAAAAGCTGGGTGATACCTGCGCCTGCTGCGGCAAGCCCGCCGACAAGATGATCTACTGGGGCGTGGCATATTAAGTTAGAAGTAATAGAGAATAGTGAACAGGTCTGCGCAGACGCAGGCCTGTTCCTTAGAGTGTACGGTTTACATAACTGCGAATATGGGATGTCATTGCGAACCAGTGCGCACACTGGTGTGGTGACCGAAGGGAATGCCTGTGGTGCAATCTCCGAAGGTTTTTGGGATCTTGGAGGGGATTGCCACGTCGGCCTATGGCCTCCTCGCAATGACAATATCATATGATGGAGAATACATGGAACGAATTTTAATTATCGGCTGTCCCGGCAGTGGGAAATCCACGCTGGCCCGGGCGTTGGGGGATAAGCTGGGCCTGACGGTGGTGCATCTGGACCGGCTGTGGTGGACGGCGGGCTGGAAAAACGTGACCCAGGAGGAGTTTGACTCCCGGCTGGCCATGGCCCTGAACATGGACCAGTGGATCATCGACGGCAACTACAGCCGCACCATGGAAGCAAGACTGGAAAAGTGCGACACCATTATCTACCTGGATTTTTCCCGGTGGCAGTGTCTGCTGGGAAATTTCCAGCGGTATCTGAAAAACCGGGGAGGCGTACGCCCGGACATGGGTCCCGGCTGTCCGGAACGGCTGAATTGGGAGCATCTGAAGTTTGTCTGGAACTTCAATAAAAATAACCGTGTCCTGAACTACACCTGGATCGGAAAGACCAGGCACGCCAGGGCCATTGTGCTGAAAAGCAGGCGGCAGGTCCGGGAATTTCTGGCGGGACTGTGAAAGGGCGCACGTCTGCACGACTGTCACGGGTGCAAAGCCGGTATCCGGGTAGTGGAAATGGGTTTTATCCGTAATATGTGCAGGATAGGTTGTTTCCGGTTACACGGGAGGGATCACAGGTCTGCCTGTTCTTCCCCGGTCAGAGCCCGGATCCCACGGAAGCCCCGGACCCGTTTCCCTCTGCTGTCCGGCACCTGGCCGCTGTAGCGCAGCTGATAATGGGGGGCCAGGTGCTTGATATCCAACCAGAATTCTCTGGGGGTGCAGAGGGGGAGCCTGTTTCTGATACACCAGGCCCGGTAGATCTCATACAGCTCCTGGGAGGAGATACATCCATCCGGGTCATAGCGGTACAGTCCCTCGGTTTCCAGGAAGGCCCTGGGGTTATTGTGAAATAACAGGGACTGCCGCTGCATCTGCTGGCGGAGCTCCTCCTGCGTTATGCGGTAGGCCTCCTCCTGCTTTATACGGTAGCCCTCCTCCTGTTTGCGGCGTTCCTCGTCCCTCTCCTTCATTTTCCGGAACATCTCAATGGTGCTGTTGATACACGGATCGCTGAATTGCTGCATAGCATCCTCTCCTTTCTATAGATGGGACCAGTATACAACAAGGGCCTGTCGGATACATGAAAAGAATGCCGGGATTCCGAAAAAAGGACGGATACAGCGGATAATACGTTTATTTCAGGCTGAATGTCTGCACGCATTTTTATGCGTGCAGGAGTGCGCAGCTGTTTGCGGTCCAAAAAAACGCTTCCGGAAAAACCGGAAGCGTTTTTGCTGTTCCTATCAAACAATGCCCTGGGCCTGCATAGCGTCGGCCACCTTCAGGAAGCCGGCGATGTTGGCACCGGCTACGTAGTTGCCGGGCATGCCGTACTTCTTGGCAGCGTCGTCCAGGTTGTGGAAGATGTTGACCATGATGGTCTGCAGCTTGGCATCCACCTCTTCGAAGCTCCAGCTGAGGCGCTCGGAGTTCTGGGTCATTTCCAGACCGGAGGTAGCAACGCCGCCGGCGTTGGAGGCCTTACCGGGAACGAAGTAGACACCGCTGTCCTGCAGATACTTGGTGGCGTCCAGAGTGGTGGGCATGTTGGCACCCTCGACCACGGCCATGCAGCCGTTGGCCACCAGAGCCTTGGCATCGTCGATCAGCAGCTCGTTCTGGGTTGCGCAGGGCAGAGCCACGTCGCAGGGAGTGGTCCAGACACCCTTGCCCTCATGATAGACACAGTTGGGACGGCGCTTTGCGTACTCGGTGAGTCTTGCGCGCATCTTCTGCTTGACCTCGATCAGGGTAGGCACATCGATGCCATCGGGATCGTAGACCCAGCCGGTGGAGTCGGAGCAGGTGACAGGCTTTGCGCCCAGCTGCCAGGCCTTCTCGATGGCGTAGGTAGCCACGTTGCCGGAGCCGGAGACAGCCACGGTCTTGCCCTCGATGGTCTCGCCGTTGCACTTGAGCATCTCGGCGGTCAGATACAGAACGCCGTAGCCGGTGGCCTGGGTACGGGCCAGGGAGCCGCCGTAGCTGAGGCCCTTGCCGGTGAAGACACCTTCGTAAACGTCCCGCAGGCGCTTGTACTGGCCGAACATGAAGCCGACCTCCCGGGCACCGACACCGATATCACCGGCAGGCACGTCGGTGTTGGCACCGATGTGGCGGTACAGCTCGTTCATCAGGCTCTGGCAGAAGGCCATGACCTCCCGGTCGGACTTGCCCTTGGGGTCAAAGTCGGAGCCGCCCTTGCCGCCGCCCATGGGCAGGCCGGTCAGGCTGTTCTTGAAGGTCTGCTCAAAGGCCAGGAACTTCATGATGGACAGGTTGACGGAGGGATGGAAGCGCATGCCGCCCTTGTAGGGGCCGATGGCGCCGTTGAACTGGATCCGGTAAGCATTGTTCACCTGGACCTGGCCCTTATCGTCCACCCAGGGGACACGGAACAGAATGCAGCGCTCGGGGGTGGTCAGCCGCTCCAGCAGGGCATCCTTCCGGTACTTCTCTTCGTTTGCTTCGATAACGGTGCGCAGGGACTCCAAAACCTCATATACGGCCTGGTTAAACTCGGGCTGGTCAGGGTTCTGCTTCTTGACCCGCTCCAGGATCTCGTCTACATAACTCATAAACAAATGTCCTCCCTAGAAAGAATTAGGATGCACGCATTGTAGCAGAATCAAATTAAAATTACAAGGGGGTAATGCAGCTTTTTTGCCATGAATTGCACCCGGAAACAAAAAAACGCCGATTTGACCAATCGGCGTTTATAATATGCAACTTTGTTTGTGCAGAATTTCACGCAGCCAAAGCCTTCACTTCTGGGGAAGGTGGCAGCCCGAAGGGCTGACGGAAGAGGGCGGCAGCATTGCGCCGATACTGCACAGCTTTGGGCGAAGTGGTACTGCACCTCTCCCGACCTCGCTAACGCTCGGCCACCCTCCCCAAAGGGGAGGGCTTTATCTCGCCCGGGGCAGGATGTCCTCTTTGATAACGGTATACAGCTTTTCCAGTTCTTCCTCTGTGGTCTCCCGGCAGAGGGATACCCGGAAGGTGCCGTCGATGCGCTCCGGGGCCACCTTCATGGCCTCCAGCACATGGCTGCGGTGGCCCTTGGCACAGGCGGAGCCTGCGCTGACACAGATCCCCGCATCCTGCAGGATATTGATGGAATTCTGGGTGGGCACACCGGGAATGGCAATGGAGAGAATGTGGGGCGCTTCGTGGGCCCCGTTCACATATACGCCATCCAAAGCAGAGAGTTTCTCCACAAGGCTGTCCAGTATGGCCTTTTCTTTCTGATTATCGGCTTTCGCGGTAGCGGAAACCGCGGCGCAGGCAGCGGCAAAGCTGAAAATGGCAGGGGTCCCCTCGGTGCCGCTGCGGTAGCCGCCTTCCTGTCCGCCGCCCAGCATGATGGCGGGGAAGGATTTCAGCCGGGGAGAGATGTAGAGGGCACCTACGCCCTTGGGGCCGTGGATCTTGTGGGAGGACACGGAGATCAGATCCGCTCCCAGGGTTTTGGCGGCGAAAGGAACTTTCAAAAAGCCCTGAACGGCATCGGTGTGGAAAATAGCATCGGGGGAGAGTTTGTGGGTCAGCTTTGCCATCTGGGCGATGGGCATGACACTTCCCACCTCGTTGTTTACCATCATAATGGACACCAGAATGGTATCCTTCCGCAGGGCGGCTTTCAGGGCATCCACCGTGACCCGGCCCAGCTCGTCAGGCTGGAGATAGGTCACCTCGTAGCCCTTGCTTTCCAGATCCTTCATGCAGTTCAGCACAGCGTGGTGTTCCACGGCGGTGGTAATGATATGCCTGCCCCGCTTGCCCATCCGCTTCAGCGTGCCGAAAATGGCCCAGTTGTCGGCCTCCGTGCCGCCGGAGGTGAAGAACACCCGGTCCGGTTCCGCACCCAGTGCGGCAGCCACCTGATGCCGGGCCGTCCGCAAGGCCCGGGCAGTATCGATGCCGAAGCCGTACAGGGCAGAGGGATTGCCCCAGCTTTCGGTCATGGCAGTCATCATCGCCTCCACAGCTTCAGCACAGGGCTTCGTGGTGGCGGAGTTGTCTAAGTAGATCATATTATTCAATCCTTATAAAATGCTGTCATCGCGAACCAGTCCGCAATACATCATGGTATGATTGCCACCGGCAATCATTGGTATTGAAGATTCGCTGCGCGGAGCGCCACTGGTGTGGCGATCTCCTTAGGTACACCGGAAACCTTGGGGGATTGCCACGCCAGTGTGCGCACTGGCTCGCAATGACGTGGTAATTTGTTATTTTCCAACGCAGAACCGTTCAAAGATCCGGTTGGTGATATCCTCTCTCACGGTAGCGCCGGTGACCTCGCCCATGGCTTCCATGGCTTCTTCCACATCGGTGAGCACTGCATCGGGGGTCAGGCCCAGCTGCAAGCCCTGCAGGGACCGCAGAATGGCCTCGTAGGCCCGGCGGCAGGCATCGTACTGGCGGGCATTGGTGAGAATGGAGCCGTCGCAGGGCATTTCACCCTCGAACATGGCATCCACCATATCCGCCAGGTGGTCCAGGCCCTCGCCGGTCTTGGCGCAGACCTTGATAATGGTCATGAAGGGCAGGTCGCTGGGTTCGATGCAGCAGCCCTTGTCGGATTTGTTCAGAAGACACACGGCGTTTTCGTGGTCCACGCACAGGTCGATGATGGCTTCGTCTTCCGCAGTCAGAGGCTGAGAGCCGTCACAGACGAAGAGCACCAGGTCCGCATCCTCTACGCACTTTTTGGACCGCTCCACACCGATGGCTTCCACGGTATCGGCTGTTTCCCGGATACCGGCAGTGTCGATGAGCCGCAGCCGGGTGGAGCCCAGCATAACAGTCTCCTCCACCGTATCCCGGGTGGTGCCGGGGATGTCGGTGACGATAACCCGGTCGTAACCTGCCATGGCGTTTAACAGGCTGGACTTACCCACATTGGGCTTGCCCACGATAGCGGCGGACACGCCCTGCCGCAGGATGCGGCCCTGGCCGTAGGTCTGCAGGAGTTTATACAGCTCTTTGCCGTTGCTCCGCAGCTGACCATAGTAGTTCTGCAAACCGAAATCCTCGATATCCTCGTCTGGATAATCCAGCACCGCATGGAAATGGCTGCACAGGTTGGTCAGATCATCGTAAATGGGAGCCAAGCGTTTCTGTAATACGCCACCGACTTGTCCGGCCGCATTGGCGGCGGCATCGGCGGTGTCTGCTTCGATCAGATCGATGACGGCTTCCGCCTGGGTCAGGTCCAGCTTGCCGTTTAAGAAGGCCCGCTTGGTGAATTCGCCCCGCTTGGCGGGCTTGGCCCCGGCTAAGTACAGGCTTTCCAGCCCCGCGGCCAGTACGGCCGGGCTGCCGTGGCAGTGAAATTCCACGGTATCCTCGCCGGTATAGCTGTGAGGTCCCCGGGACACGATGACGCAGCAGGAATCGATGGTACGGCCCTGCTTGTCCCGCAGCTCGCCCAGGGACAGCTTCCGGTCAGCCAGAGAAGACAGGGACTTTTTGTTATTTAATGTAAAGACTTTATCTGCGACAGCGATGCAGTCATCTCCTGTCAAGCGGATAATGCCGATGGCACTGACCTGATGGCCGGTGGATACGGCGGCAATGGTATGAGACATAAAAACTCCTTAATTTTTGCGGTAGGGCGGCTTGCCTTCAAGCCGCCGCCTTCTGTGTACGTTGCTTCTCGGCGGGCTGAGGGCAGCCCGCCCTACGAATTCAGACTTCCAGAAATTTCAGCGGATCGCCTTCGCTTGCGATGAAGTGCATCAGCATATAGGCGCACATAATGGCGACGTTCTCTTCTTTTAAAATGCGCCGGCATTCGTCCCGGTCGGCGATGACCACCTGGATCTCCTCCGAGGCTTCCTGGTGGGTATTGGTGGGCTGCCCGGAGCAGTAGCCGTAGACGGTGCCGCAGCTTTCATCGGTCATGCCGATGGTGGTAAAGAAGGGCCGGGAATAGCTGCCACCCTCCTTGGGCACGAAGGTCAGGCCGGTCTCCTCATACATCTCCCGGATGGCGGCTTCCAGCATATCCTCACCGTCTTCCACCAAACCGGCCGGGAATTCGTACACATACCCACCCAGCGGATACCGGTACTGGCGGATCAGGACCACCTTGTCCATCTTCTCGCCGTATACACCGTAGAGGATCACACCGTCTGGCTTATTCTCGTGGGTCACGGCCTTTAACTGGCTGATTTCTTTGGCCCGGGAGGAAACATAATAAGGAGAAACGCTGCCGTCCCGGTGGACAGCTTCGAATTCATAGAAATTCAGAAACCGTGTATTGGTTTTCTTTTCGATTTTACCGACCTTGCTCATAGAGGATCCCTCCGAAAGAAGTCATAATAATTAACTATACCATTTTCGAATAAAAAAAGCAATATCCGGGGAAAATTAACCCCGAGGTGAAGGAAATGACAGATATGGAGATCCGTAAAATATTCGCAGGCGCATCGGACTTCGAGTCGAGGACCCTGCGGATGGGAAGTGCTGTACTCTATGGCTATTTTATAGACGGACTGGTATCCAGCAGCTTTATTGCGGACTATATCTATAAACCCATCTCCAAAGATCTGCCTGCGGATGTGGCAGAGGCCTACAACGCGGCTCTTCGGGGCGCAATCTATAATGCGGTAGCCCGTCCCTGCAAGGATCTGCAGGATGCGGCATCGAAGATCGTCAACGGATTCTGCGTGGTGCTGTTCCCCGGTGTGGGTGCCATCGCCTTTGAGGTCCGTACCGGCGTCAGCCGCGGCCCTCAGGCTCCTGATGTGGAAAATACCGTCAAAGGGCCAAAGGACGCCTTCGTGGAGACCATCCGTATCAATACCAGTTTGATTCGCCGTCATCTGCGTACTCCGGACCTGCGTCTGGACGGTTTGACGGTGGGAAGAAGAAGCCTGACCAATGTGGCGGTAGTCTGGATCGAGGGGATCACCAATCCGGAGCTGGTCGAGAAAATGGATCAACGGCTAAAGTCCATTGACATTGATGGACTTCTGTCCCCGGCCTCCGTAGAGGAGTATGTAACAGGTTCCCGGATGACGGCGTTCCCTCTATTACAATATACAGAACGGCCGGACCGTTTCTGTCAGGGCCTGCTGGATGGCCGGGTGGGATTGCTGGTGGACGGATTGCCGCTGGCCTATCTGGCTCCGGCGGATCTTGGCTATTTGCTGGAAAGCCCGGAGGACCGGAGCCGGGACTTTATCTCTGCTTCCTGTGTCCGAGTTCTGCGATATACTGCATTCCTTCTGAGTCTTCTGCTTCCGGCGGTCTATATCGCCATGGTCATGTTTCATTCCCGGTGGCTTCCGCCAGATCTTTTGGATACCATCATGAACAGCAGTCAGCCCCGTCCGTTCACCACAGCAACGGAGGTACTGGGACTTCTTATTGCATATGAGCTGCTGCAGGAATCCGGTATCCATCTACCTCAAGCCATAGGGCAGTCTGTTTCCACAATTGGCGGCATCGTTGTCGGCACCGCTGCAGTAGAAGCGGGTCTTATTGCACCTATGGTGCTGATCGTGGTGAGCGTAACAGGGATCTGTGGCTTTGTGCTGCCTAACCGGGATCTGGCTCAGGCGGTGCGTGTATGGCGTTTCGGAATCGGGATCCTTGGAATGCTCTGCGGAATATGGGGGGTCTTGGCGGGCACTGTTTTGCTGACCGTTCACCTTGCAGGCCTGAAATGTCTGGGAGTCCGCTATCTGACACCCTTTCCGGGGAATCGTGGTTTGCTGCGCAGAAGACTGAAGAATGAGAAGGAAAGAGACGGAAAGCTTCATCCGAAAGATAAGAAGAATCAACGGTGAAAAAGCTGGAAAAAATGGAAAAATAATGCTTGACAAATGGGGGAGCGTGTGCTAGTATATGCAAGTCGCCTGCGGGCGGCGGTAAATGAATAGCCGGTCTTAAGAAATTTGAAAAGTTCCGAAAAAAGAGCTTGACAAAAGACGAAAGATGTGCTAACATAGCGAAGTTGCTCAGCGAGCAACGAGCAAGAAAATCCTCTCAAAAAAGTTTGAAAAAACTTGAAAAAAGTTCTTGACAAACGGAATGAGATGTGATAGAAT
>JAFVPA010000041.1 GCA_017505505.1 Oscillospiraceae bacterium
CAGATCTCAACACGAATGTCCTTCTTGGTAGAACCGGTAGTAAAGACATTGCCGCAGGCGCAGCGGATGGTGGTCTGTTCGTACTTGGGATGGATACCTTCCTTCATTTCGTTCACCTCTTTCGTATCAGTTAAAGGGCATGGTGACCCATTGATTTTTCAATCGCCCGGATATCATAACACAACCGCCCACAAATTGCAAGCATTATTTTCGGATTTTTTAAAAATAATTGGCATTTTAAACGTTTCTGTCAAAATGCAGACTCCCAGTCCCGTTCAAACAGGCTTTGATCGATTTTCCTGTCCCGCCAGTAGTATTCCCGGTCATGTTCGCCGATTTCCCGCATCACCCGGCAGGGATTGCCCACGGCCACCACATTGGCGGGAATATCCCGGGTCACCACGCTGCCCGCACCAATGACGCTGTTTTCACCAATGGTCACACCGGGCATCACAATGACACCGGCTCCCAGCCAGCAGTTGCGACCGATGCGCACCGGCAGGTTGTACTGCAAAGCCTTCTCCCGCAGAGTCGGGTCAATGGGATGGCCTGCGGTGGCCAGCACCACATTGGGCCCCAGCATGGTATAGTCACCGATATAGATGTGGGTATCGTCCACCAGCTTCAGTCCGGCATTGATATAGACGTTTTTGCCCAGATGCACATGATGTCCGCCCCAGTTTCCGAAATAGGGTGACTCCACATAGGTGCCCTCCCCCACTTCCGCAAACAGCTTCTTCAGAAGCTCCTTCCGTTTTTCAGACTGCAGTCGGGAAGTCCGGTTATATTCATCCATCAGATCCAGATAGGTCAGCTGCTCACTGAGGATCTCCTCACCGTTGGGGAAATACACGTCGCCACTATGGATCTTTTCCCGCTCTGTCATATTGTTTTCCCCCTATCAATTATGTATCATTGCGAGCCAGTCTGAAGACCGACTCGCAATAACAGTTCTTTTCATCAGAATGCCCAGTTGCCGTCCCGGAAAATAGCCACGGTGCTGCCATCCTCGCAGATGCCGTCAATGTTCATGGAGTCGCAGCCGATCATAAAGTCTTCATGGATCATGGAATCGTTGATGCCCAGCGCGCGGCACTCTTCCAGCGTCTTGTTCTGGAAATCGTCGATGGTATCCGCAAAGCCCATGCCCATAGCCAGATGGCAGGCGGCGTTCTCATCAAACAGGGTGTTGTAGAACAGAATACCGCTTTCGCAGATGGGGCTTCTCTGGGGCACCAGAGCGCACTCACCCAGATAGGCCGCACCCTCGTCCATGCTCAGCATAGTGGCCAGCAGCTCCGCACCCTGTTCCGCACCGGACTCCACAGCCTTGCCGCCTTCGAACCGGATCCAGAACTTATCGATCAGCTGGCCACGGTAGGAAAGAGGCTTGGTGGAGTACACGATGCCCTCAGCCTCGCCCCGCATGGGAGAGATGAAGCACTCCTCGGTGGGGATATTGGGATTGAAGAAGATATCCTGGAGGCTGTTATCACCGCCGCCACGCCACATACCCTCGGGGATCATGCCCACGGTCAGGTCAGTACCGTTGTCTGCGGTATAGTGCAGGCTGCGGATCTTAAAGCTGTTCAGATAATCGCACCGTGCCTTCAGGTCGGCATTGTGCTCCTCCCAGGCTTTCATGGGATCTTCCGTCACACGGGAGCAGGACAGGATGGCTTCCCACAGCTTCTCCATAGCCACGCTGGTGCGCTCCCCGGGGAAGACCTTTTTCGCCCAGGCCTTGCCGGGGACAGCAGCGATACACCACTGCTCCTTATTCTCCCGGCGGTCCCGGTAGGGCTTCAGAATGGGGTAGGACATCTGACGGGCCTTGGTGACCTTGTCCATATTCATGCCCTTCAAGCCATCGGGGTCCTCAGAAATGATGTGGATGCGGCAGGGGATCACATCGCACATATGCTCCTGCTTGGCCTTCTGCCACTCGGTGACGGTGCCCAGAGTCTTGACGGACTGGTAACGGACGTGGATCTTCTCCAGAGGCTGGTAGCTCCATTCCACGGTGACCTTCTTAGCTTTGCACTTATAGGCCTCTTCCACCACCATCTGGACGAACTCCGGCTGGTCCAGGTCCGCATAAATGATGACCTCCTGGCCCTTCTGGACATTGATACCGCTCTTCACGATGAGTTTTGCGTATTCACGCAGGACAGTTTTCTTCATTGGGTATTGCTCCTTTTTTCTTGGTTTTGCCTATCGTAACAGATTTTACCCAAAAGGTCAATGATTGTTGCATTTGATTCCAAATTGGTTTATAATGTTTTTATCTCTGTAGGGGAGGGGCACTGTCCCTCCCGTAATGTAATGATGACTTTAAAAAATATCGTAATGCTCTTCATGATCGATACCCAGTGGGTGGGGGCAGTGCCCCTCCCCTACAATGGATTTGAGGTAATGCTATGCTCACCAAAGAACAATTCCAGCAGAAAATCAAAGACGGCATCCACATTCTGGACGGTGCCACCGGTTCCAACCTCCGCAACGCGGGTATGCCCAAGGGCTGCTGTGCCGAACAGTGGATTTGGGAAAACCCGGAACCGCTGGTAGCCTTACAGCGCGCCTATGCGGAAGCAGGCTCCCAGATCATCTACGCCCCCACCTTTCAGGCCCAGCCCATCGCCCTGAAGGCCGTCGGATTGGACAGCCAGACGGAGAAGGTCAACGAGGCCCTGGTGGCCTTGAGCCGCTCCGCCGCTCCCGGCTGCATCATCGCTGGTGACCTGACCACCCTGGCTACCTTCTGCGACAGCTGGGACGAAGCCTGCTTTGACCTGCTGGTGGAAAACTACCGCCGCCAGATCCGGGGATTGATAGAAGGCGGTGCGGATATTCTTGTGGGTGAAACGTTGCTCTATCAGCAGGAAGCGGAAGCAATCTTCTGCGCCGCTGAACTGGAAGGAGCCGGGGCCCAGATGTTCTCCTTCACTATGCAGCCGGACGGTTCTCTGTTCTCCGGTGCCGAAGCAGGGAAAGCCCTCCGGGAACTGGAAGCAGCAGGTGCCGCTGCGGTAGGCTTCAACTGTGTGGCGGCGGATATGATGACCCCGTACCTCATCACTAAGCTTCGCCGTTATGTGAAGGGTCCTCTGATCTGCAAGCCCAATGCCGGTGTTCCCACCATCGGCCCCGACGGCATCGCCCACTATTCCCAGACCCCGGAAGAATTCGCCGCCATCATGAAGCAGTGTAAGGACAACGGTGCCACCATCCTCGGCGGCTGCTGCGGCACGACCCCGGATTATATCGCCGCCATTCGGAACTTATAAGAAAAGCAGGCCAACGCCTGCTTTTCTTATTGCAACATTTGTCGAATTTTGGTATATTATGTGCGTATGAAAAACAGAACACATCTTTACGTCAGCAACAAAAATGTGCTGACCTGGCTGATGGCGCTGTGCATGGTGGCTTCGGCAGTGGCCCGCATTGCGTTCTCCGGTTTGAAAGGGTCCGGGGATTCGCTGCAGGTGTGGAGCCAAATCGTTCTGCCCATTGCGGCAACCACGCTGTATGCGCTGATCGCCCTGATAAACGGCAAAGAGCTGTTTTACAAGACCGCCATCCCCGTATGGATGATGGCTATTTACTCCGGCCTGTGGATCTCCGATAACGTGGAGGGCAGGATGATGGTGTGGCTTTTCTGGATCGCCCTTGTTTTCTTCGCCACGCTGTACACGGACATCACTGCCGGCCGCCGGAACCATGCCCTCTTTTTCCTGCTGCCCATCGTCGCATCCCCTGTTATCTTCATCCTCTATTTCTGCCGGGAAGGACTGTTCTCCGGCAACTACCTTGCCCTGCTGCCCTACTCCGGTGACCTGCTGATGCTGCTGGGCGTGTTCCTGCTGGTCTTCGCCATCCGTATCCACCCCACAGGGGAGTACCATCCCACCTGGGGCGACCGTACCGATGGCCGCCGGGTCCGCACCCTGCCGCCCATGGCCCAGGTCTCCCCTTACATCATGGTCACCCGAAACACCTCCACCAACTTCTTTGAAGATGCTTTCGAAATCAGCCACATCGACCGTTACATCCGCCAGAAACGCCGGGAGGGTCTGACCAACTTCGGTATCACCCATGTGCTGCTGGCCTGCTACGTCCGGGCATTGTGCAAATATCCCGGTCTGAACCGTTTCCTGGCCGGACAGAAGGTCTATTCCCGGGGCGAGGATATCCAGTACTGCATGACCATAAAGAAGGAGATGTCCACCAACTCTCCCGACACGGTCATCAAAGTCCACCTGACTCCCCGGGACACCGCCGCCGATGTCTACCACAAGCTCCAGGCCGCTGTGGAGAGCGTCAAGAACACCTCCGCCCTGGATTCCAATTTCGATGCCACTGCCGGAGCCTTGAATCTGATTCCCGGTGTGTGCCTGAAATTTGCCGTGTGGCTGTTAAAGCTGCTGGATTACTTCGGCCTGCTGCCGAAATTCCTACTGGAAGTCAGCCCCTTCCACGGAAGCTTGTTCTTCACCTCCATGGGTAGCCTGGGCATCCCACCCATTTATCACCATCTGTATGATTTCGGCAATCTTCCTGTTTTCGGCTCCTTCGGCATGAAGCGCCGGGCCTACGAGGTATTGGAAGACGGCACAGTCGTACAGAGAAAATACGTAGACGTGAAATTCTGCCTGGATGAGCGCATCGTAGACGGTTTCTACTATGCAGCCTTCTTCAAGCACTACAAGCGCATTTTACAGCACCCTGAAATTCTGGACATTCCTCCTGATGAGGTTTTGTCCGATATTGACTGATTATGAAAAAACAGATTTTACACGCACTTTCTCCCGAATATCCCTGGCAAGAGCACTTCCACTACTTCGAAGAACTGGATTCCACCAATGACCGTCTGAAAATCATGGCCCGCCAGGGAGCACCCCATGGCACGATACTCATTGCTGACCGCCAGACGGGAGGCCATGGACGGCTGGGCCGCTCCTTCCACTCCCCCGGCGGTGTGGGCATTTATCTGAGCATCCTGCTGCGGCCTGACTGCGCTCCCGCCGACCTGATGCACCTGACCTGCGCCACTGCCGTTGCCATGTGCGACGCGGTGGAAAAAGCCACCGGCCTCCGTCCCGGCATCAAATGGACCAACGATCTGGTCCATGGCAGAAAAAAGCTGGGTGGCATTCTGACGGAGCTGGGCTTAAGCCCCAGAGGCGGCGTGGACTATGCCATCATCGGCATCGGCATCAACTGCTGCCAGCAGCAAGACGACTTTGCTCCCGATATTCAGGACATCGCCGCATCCCTGACTATGGTGACCGAAACCAAGATCGACCGCAGCGCCGTAGCCGCAGCCATGATGGATGCCCTTTGGAACATGGACCAGATACTGCTGACCGAAAAAAAAGCCATCCTGGACCGCTACCGGGCAGACTGCATCACCGTAGGACAGGAGATCTCTGTAGTACGGGGCGATATGGTCCGCCACGGAAATGCTCTGAATGTGGATGATGAGGGCGCGCTGGTGGTTCGTTATGACGACGGAACCGTCGAAGCTGTGAACTCCGGCGAAGTCAGCGTCCGGGGCATGTACGGCTACATCTGATTTCCAACAGAAACGGGAAAAATGTTTATTGCTTTTTTCCCGTTTCTTGGTTATACTGGATAGGAGAAGAAATATAATTTATCTGGAGGTCATTCAACATGAAGAATATCGTCAAGATCCTGACTGCTCTGGCCGCCGTGGCCGGTGCCATTTATCTGATCGCTACCTACGGTGAGCAGATCGTTGCCTGGGCCAAGAAGCTGTGGAACGCCATGCCTCAGTGCCCCAACTGTGAAGAGGCCGAGGTCGTGGAAGAATACACCGAAGAGCCCGCCGCTGAGGAAGCTGTCGAAGAGCCCGCTGCTGAAGAGATCCCCGTGGAGGAAGTCCCCGCTGAGGAGCCCGCCCCCGAGATCGTGGTCGCCGAAAACGAGCCCGTGGCCGAAGAAGCCGACTTTGCCGAGTAAGATCAAACATAAGCATCCCCGGAACGCATTTGTCGTTCCGGGGATTTTTTGCCTTCATCCTACAATTTTCGCAAAGTGCACTTGACATTTTTTGCAAAGCATGCTATGCTAATTATGCAAAGTTAACTTAGCATTTTCCTTCCATGGACGCATGGTAAGGAAAGAACAGGAGCCGCTATGAAGACAAAGATCCGTGAGCTTCGCAAAGCGCGAAAGCTCTCCCAGGAGGAGCTGGCCGAAGCCGTGGGCACCACCCGGCAGACCATCACCTCCATCGAAGTTGGAAAATACACCGCTTCCCTGCCCCTGGCCTATAAGATCGCCAGATTTTTCGGTCTGACCATTGAGGAAGTGTTCGATTTCTCTGATCTGGAGGATTGACTATGGATTTTAAAAAGAAACTAAAGCAACGGCTGTATGTTAACCTTGGCTGGGCTGTCTTTGGCGCTTTGCTGATTTTATACTGGTGCATACGCCGCCCCGAAAACACCTATCCCCTGTCCCTTGGCATTGCCTTTGTGATCATGGGATTCATCCGGACAGTCCAGTACCGGAAAAACACCAAAGATGACAAAACCGTCCGTCAGATGGAGCTAGTCGAGAATGACGAACGGAACCGGATGATGAGCGAGCGGGCCAAAAGCTGGGCCTTCTCCTTTACCCTGTTCGTTGCGGGAGATCTGACCATCATCCTGTCCTTGCTTGGAAAGCACGAACTTGCCCAGCTCTTCGCCTGGTTTCTCTGCGGTATGACCGTGATGTACTGGATCTGCTGGAACATTCTCCGGAAGAAATATTGAGGTAACACTATGGAACAATACAAAGAAAACCTGAAAAAGCAGAACATCATCCTGACCCTCTGCAGCACCGTGCTACTTCTGTGCAGCGCGCTGGCCTTTGCCTCTGAGATGGGGCTGGTCGATATCGCCCCCTCCTTCCCGGAAAAGCACTGGATGTCCATGTGGCGTGGTTTTGTGGGCGGAGCTTCCACGGGTCTTTTCGCATTGACCGCGTTTGCCCTTATCCGCAATCTGTTCGCCATGAGAGATGAGAAAAAGCTGAAAAAGCTCTACGTAAAAACCCATGACGAGCGCACAATCCAGCTGTTCCATAATGCCCGCAGCGCCGCCATGTCCGTATTCCTGATCGCAGGCCTGATTGCGGTAATCGTTACCGGATACTTTAACCCCACAGTCAGCATCACGATTTTGGCCTGCGTCATGGTTTGCAGCAGTCTGTGCCTATGGTTCAAACTGTACTACGACAAAAAATACTAAGACAAACAGCAAAGGCAGGGGCCACGCCCCTGCCTTTGCTGTATCATTTTAGAATCCGGTCATAATTTCAATGAGCATCTTCACGCACAGCTCCATATCCTCCACAGGGATGAACTCGAAGCGGCCATGGTAGTTTTCGCCGCCGGTACACAGGTTGGGACAGGGCAGGCCCTCGTAGGAAAGCCGGGCACCGTCGGTGCCGCCCCGGATGGGAACCTCCACCGCATTCATACCGACCTTCTTCATAGCCTCCTTGGCCCGGTCCACCACATACATCACTGGCTCGATATGCTTCTTCATATTGAAGTAGCTGTCCTTGATGGTCAGTTCCAAAGTACCCTCACCATATTTGGCATTGATGAAATCCGCGGCAGCCTGCATCACAGTCTTCTTTTCCTCAAATTTCTCCATATCGTGGTCACGGATGATGAAATACAGCTCCGACTGCTCCACTTCGCCCTTCATATCGGTCAGATGGATAAAGCCCTCATAGCCTTCCGTAGACTCCGGCCGCTGGTGAACAGGCAGCAGGGAGACAAACTCCATGGCGATATACTGGGAGTTGATCATCTTATTCTTGGCGCTGCCGGGATGGATGTTCAAACCGTGGAACACCGCATGAGCCCCGGCACCGTTGAAGTTCTCGTACTCGATCTCTCCGATGGGGCCGCCGTCAGAGGTGTAGGCATAGTCCGCGTCAAAGCCCTTTACATCGAACTTGTCCGCGCCCCTGCCGATTTCTTCGTCAGGGGTAAAGCCGATCTTCAGAGTGGCATGCTTGCCGTTCAGGGTCAGCAGATGCTCTGCGGCGGTCATGATCTCTGCGATACCGGCCTTGTCATCGGCACCCAGCAGGGTGGTGCCATCGGTGACGATCAGATGCTTGCCCACATGATTTTTCAGACTGGGGTAGTCACTTTTCTTCAGCCAGATGTCCTTTTCTTCATTCAGACACACATCGCCGCCGTTATATTCCACGATCTTGGTCTTGATATCCGCGCCGGAAGCATCGGGAGAGGTGTCCATGTGAGCGATCAGGCCAATGGTGGGCAGACTGGGATCACCGGGGATAGTACCGTAGACATAGCCGTCCTCATCCATGAAAGGATCGGTGATGCCCATGGCCTTCATCTCCTCCACAATGGCCGCGCCCAGCAGCTTCTGCTTGGCGGTAGAGGGACAGGTGGGAGAGCTTTCGTCAGACTGGGTGTCGAAGGATACATAGCGCAGGAAACGCTCGGTTACAGAACTCATAAAGTTTACTCCTTTTGTCATATTATCAAACCCTACAGTAGGGCGGGCTGCCCTCAGCCCGCCGCATGCACGATCGTAAAACGGCGGCTTGAGGGCAAGCCGCCCTACCATCGGCTTTTGCAAAAAGAGCCGCCGCATATGCGGCGGCTCTTCGCATTGGGTAAGATTACTTAGCCAGCTCAGCGGTATCCTGAGCGATCATCAGCTCTTCGTTGGTGGGGATGACCCAAACCTGGACCTTGGAGTCGTCAGTGGAAATCTTGTTCTCGCAGCCGCGCTTTGCATTGCGCTCGGGATCGATCTTGACACCCAGATAGCCCAGGTACTCGCAGACAGCAGCGCGGGTAGCGGCATCGTTCTCACCAACACCGGCGGTGAAGGTCAGAACATCCAGGCCATTCAGCGCAGCAGCGTAAGCGCCGACGTACTTGGCAACTTCGTAAGCGAACTTATCCAGAGCCAGGGCGCAGTTCTCATTGCCGTTCTTAGCGCCGTCAGCCAGATCACGGAAGTCGGAGGAAACACCGGAAATACCCAGAACACCGGACTTCTTGTTCAGCACGTTCAGGCACTCGTTGACATCCCAGCCGTAGGTGTTGCACAGGAACTGGACAACGCCTGCGTCGATGTCACCGGAGCGGGTGCCCATGGGAACACCGGCCAGAGGAGTCAGGCCCATGGTGGTATCCTGGCACTTGCCGTTCTTGATGGCAGCCATAGAGGAGCCGTTGCCCAGGTGGCAGTTGACCATCTTGACTTCCTCACCGACCAGAGCAGCAACGCGCTTGGCAACGTACTTGTGGGAGGTGCCGTGGAAGCCGTAACGGCGGACAGCGTTCTTCTCATAGTACTCGGTGGGGATAGCGTAACGGTAAGCCTTGGGGGGCATGGTCATATGGAAAGCGGTATCGAAGACAGCGACCTGGGGAGTGGTGGGCATGACCTTCTGGCAGGCCTCGATGCCCATCAGGTTGGCGGGGTTGTGCAGGGGTCCCAGGGGGATGCACTTCTTGATGGCAGCGATGACCTCATCGTTGATGATGCAGGAGTCGAAGAACTCCATGCCGCCGTGCAGGACGCGGTGGCCGACAGCATCGATCTCATCGGTGGAAGCGATGACGCCCTCAACGGGATCGACCAGGATCTCCAGAGTGGCAGCGATGGCCTCGGAATGGGTGGGCATGGGGATGTCCTTGACGACCTTGTCGCCCTTACCGGTGTGGTTCAGGCGGCCGTCGATGCCGATACGCTCGCACAGGCCCTTGGCGGACACGACGCCGGTCTCGGGATCCATCAGCTGGTACTTCAGGGAAGAGGAGCCGGCGTTGATGGTCAGAATGTTCATTGGAATCTGCCTCCTAAATAAAATTTCATTTTTCTTTTGC
>JAFVPA010000042.1 GCA_017505505.1 Oscillospiraceae bacterium
GGATTGTTGCTATTGGTAAGCATCCCGGTTTCATTCCCTCTAAGCAGTGGATCAAGGTGCAGGAATCCCTGGACAGAAATAAATCCAAGGCATACCGCAAGCCCCGGAATAATGAAGCCCTGTTGACCGGTTTGGTGTATTGCTCCTGCGGCGAAAGGATGTACCCCAAACTGTCCCAGAGGACTACCGCTTCCGGTGAAGTCATTTACACCTATGTGTGTAAGATGAAGGAGCGCAGTAAGCGGGAACGCTGCAACCGCCGTAATGCCAATGGTAATATCTTAGATGCAGCGATCATTGAGCAAATCAAATCTCTGACAGACCATGACAGCAGCTTCATTTCTCAGCTTGCAAAGAGTCGGGAGTTTTACACCGGCAAGCGGGAACAGTACGAGCGGCAGCTGGAGGAACTTCGGGTAGAACATGAGATGAACGAAAAAACCATCAACGGCCTTGTGGATTCTCTGGGCATGGTTGGTGACTCTATTGCCAAGCCTCGTGTTTTGAAGCGCATTGAGGAACTGTCCGAGATGAACCGGGATGTGGAGAAACGTATCCATGAGTTGGAAGGTTTGGTCAATGTCAATTCACTTACCGATGCTGAGTTTGATCTGCTGCGGCAGATGCTGTCCATGTTCCGTACCAGTATCGATGATATGTCCGTCGAGGAAAAGAGGGCAGCAATCAGAACCGTTGTCCGCAAGGTAATCTGGGACGGTGTGAATGCCCATGTGGTGCTGTTCGGAGCTGACGAGGGTGAGATCGAATTCCCCGATATGGAAGATCGAATGGGTAACATGATTGACGAAAGTAGCGAGGAAGAACCTCTGGAAGCCTTCGGAGATGTCGATTATGAGGAATTTGAAGGCGAAAACCCTGCTGCAGACTCTAAAAGTCCTTGGGGAGAGGGTAGCAAATGAGATCTTAATGCATTTCCGGGCTCAGCGGAAGAGTGCGCAGGATGTGTCGCTCTCAGACTATATTGAGACCGGAGCGGATGGGACACCGCTGGAGCTGATGGAGGTAGTAGCGGAGGAGGGCGACCTGCTGGAACAGGTAGCCAGCCGGGAGACGGCCAGGCAGCTTCGCCGGGCGATCGATACCTGCCTGACAGAGCAGGAACGGCAGGTGATCGTTCTGCGGTATGGCCTGAACGGCCCGCCAAAACGCCAGCGGGAGGTTGCCGATATCACAGGTATCAGCCGCAGCTATGTCTCCCGTATCGAGAAGCGGGCGATGGAAAAATTACGGGCGGTGTTGGAGGATTGAGGACAGTCACCCCAATTGCGATGGCGTTCTCCGTGTGATTTGTGCTATGCTGTTCGGTAACGGATCACAAGGGGAGGGGTATGCATGGACGGAAGAAAGGGGTTTCGCGGTAATATTATACTGGCCTTTGCGGTAAAGGGCGGCTCTGTTCTGACGGGATTTCTCACTGCACGGGTTATCTTGGATTTCTTTGGTAACCAGACGGTGCTTGGAATCTGGTATACGGTGGTATCGGCGCTGCTACTGCTGCTGAATTTTGACCTGGGACTGGGCAATGGTCTGCGCCAACGGCTGACCCGGGAGTTGGCTCGGGGAGACCGCGAGGCGGCCGGAAGAAGTCTGTCCGCAGGGCTGCTGGCCTATGGAGCCATGACCGTTCTGCTGGCATTGCTGGGAAGTCTGATATTTCCGGTCCTGAACTGGGGCCGGCTTTCCGGTTCGGCGGTTTCGCCCCAGGCTCTGGCATTGTCGGCAGTCTTCCTGTTTCTGGGGATATTGCTGCGCTTTTTCCTGTTAAGTGTGGCGGCAGTTCTGAACGCCATGCAAATGACTTCTGTGAACAATTTACTGGCCCTGTGCGGCAGCTTCCTGCAGCTCTTGTTCCTGTCCTGTGTAAAACCCCGGGACGCGGAACAGGGGCTGATTTGGCTGTCTGCCGGATATGCTCTGCTGACCAATCTCCCGGCCATGGCAATGGGGATGTTTCTCTGCATTTCCAAGAGGCCTGTTTGCTGTCCGGCTTTCCGAAGCGCGGATATGGCCTGTCTGCGGATGATGCTTGGCACGGGGGTGTCCTTTTTTGTGTGCCAAATGGCCTATATGGTGCTGATGAATACCAATGAGATGTTGATCTCCATGTTTTTTGGACCACAATATACCACGGAATATACCTTTTATTATAAGCTGGCCACGCTAAGCTCTATGGTGGCCGCCCCGGCTCTGACACCGGTCTGGTCTGCGGTGGCCGGAGCCAAGGCGAAGGGAGAGAGGCTGTGGGTGCGGTCCCTGTATCCGAAGCTAAAGTTGGCTGGTGGTGCGGCGGTACTGGGGCAGTTTGCCTTTGTGCTGATCCAGCAGCCGGTGATGGATCTCTGGTTGGGTGGTTTCCCGGTGGATCATGTCACAGCCTTGGTTTTCGCCGGCTTTGGGGGTGCCTTTACCTATGGGATGGTATTGTCTACCCTGGTCAGCGGTCTGGGACGATTGAGACTGCAGATGGTTTGCTACAGTACAGGTGCGCTTCTCAAACTGCTGCTGGTGCCGCATATGAGCCACTGGCGGCAGGTGGTGCTGTACAATGGGCTGGTGCTGGTATTCTATTGTGTTTGGCAGCAGCGAGACCTGGATCGCTGCTTCCGGGAAAGCTAATCCATTTGAGATAGCGGTTTGGACCTGAAAAAAATATAATAATTGCAAACATGACAGGCGGGAGGGACAGTCTGTGGCTTTGCGGGACAGACCGCTGGTATCGGTATTGATGCCGGCTTACAACGGAGAAAAATACATAGAAGAGGCAGTCCGATCTGTTCTGGCCCAGAGCTTGTATGATTTTGAACTGGTCCTTATTGATGATTGCTCTCAGGACCGCACATGGGAACTTGCTGCAAAACTGGCCCGGGAGGACGAACGTATCCGTCTGTATCGCAATGGATGTAATCTTGGTCCCGCCAGGACCCGGAATCGGGGACTGGATCTGTGCAGGGGAGATTATGTGGCGCTGCTGGACTGTGATGATGTATGGCACCCGGAGAAGCTGGAAAAGCAGGTAGCCCTGGCCCGGGAAACCGAAGCGGATATCGTCTATTGCGGCTATGCGATCGTGGACAGAGATGGACGGAAGTGTTGCCGGGATTTTGCGGTACCGGAATCGACGGACGTGGAATCGACGCTGGTAAAAAGCGTGATCAGCTGTTCCACGGCCCTGCTGGGAAAGCGGGTGACGAAGCACTACCGGTTTCCGGTGGATTATTACCATGAGGATCTGGCCTTGTGGCTGTTGCTTTTGGAGAATGGCATGAAGGCGGTGGGAACACCGGAGATCCTGGCCCGGTACCGTATTCACCCGGATTCCCGGGCCTGTGAAAAGCTGAAGGTTGCCCGGCGGCGCTGGCGGCTTTACCGCTCCATGTTAGGCTTACCGGTAGGAAAAAGCACCTATTACTTCCTTCAATATGCCCGGGAGGGAGTCCGAAAGTACCGGAGGTGTATGGAGTGAATGACCAGTTAACGCACATGCTTTTGGAAATGCTGGCCTGGTTCCATGGATTTTGTGCAGAGAACGGCCTGCGTTACTATGCGCTGGGCGGGACCATGCTGGGGGCTGTCCGGCATCAGGGGTTTATCCCCTGGGACGATGATATTGATGTGGGGATGCCCCGAACGGACTATATCCGACTGGAAGCACTCCTGAAACAGCAACCTCATGCCCGTTACCGTCTGGAAACGCCCGGTTCTGCTGCGGCGGACTTCTTCTATCCCTTTGCCAAACTCTATGACACCCGGACGACCTTGGTAGAGAATACCCGGTATAAGATCCGGCGGGGTATTTACCTGGACATTTTTCCCCTGGATGGGGCCGGGGCGTCAGAACAGGAGGCCCGGAACCGTTTCAGGGTGGTGAAGCGGAGAAGAAAGCTGCTTCTGGCCATGACCACGGGGATACGCCCTGGCCGAAGCTTTGATAAGAACCTGGCGGTCTGGATCCTTCGGTGGGTACCGGATTGGCTGGTGGAGAGAAAGAAGCTGCTGCGTTCCATCGATGCCATCAGTGCAAGCCTGCCATTTGACGGAAGCCCTTGGGTGGGCAATATGATGGGGGCCTGGATGGAGCGGGAGCTGATGCCCCGGGAGATTTTGGGGACGCCGACATATTACCGCTTTGAAACCTTGACCATTTACGGCCCCGAGGACGCGAATGGATATCTGACGGCCCTGTATGGAAACTGGCGGAAGCTTCCCCCGCCGGAGCAGCGGAAATCCCGGCATGACTATATTTTTATGGACCTGGAACGGTCCTGGCTGGAATTATGAAAGTTTTGATCATCAGTCACAACGCCTTGGGGGATGGCACCAATATGGGGCAGACCCTTCAGGCCTGGTTTCAGGACTTTTCCCCGGAGGAACTGGCCCAGTTTTATATCCGGGGAATTGCACCCGGGGATGGTACGGTCTGCCGGAAGCATTACCGCTTTACCGATGTGGATGCGCTGCGCTCTCTGGTTGGACGGAGACGGAAGCAGGTGGAGAACAGTACAGCGGCAAAGGCCGCCTACCGTTATGGCCGGAAACGGACAGCCCTGAGTTACCTGCTGCGGGATACACTCTGGAAGAACTGCCGGTGGAACGGCTCGGAATTCTGGGGGTGGGCAGAAGCATTTGCGCCGGATGTGGTGTTTCTGGCCTCGGGGGATCATGGCTTCCTGTATGATGTGGCGGCGGAAATTGCCGCCCGTTTGGACAAGCCCTTGGTGGCAGCCTGTGTGGACGATTTTTACCTGTATGACCGCTGGGATGGGGAGTGGCTGGGAGCATTTTCCCGCCGCCGTTTTTGGCGATCAGTACAAGGGGCAATGGACCGGGCCGAAGCCATTTTTACCATTTGTCCCGCCATGGCCGGAGAATATGATGCGTTGTTTGGAAAGAAATGCCGGGTGTTGTATACCCCGGCGGATCCCCGGCAAGAGGCCCCGGAAGACTGTACCGGGGATATTATCTATCTTGGCAATGTCAGCCTGAAACGGAACGAGCAGCTGGCGCAGATAGGCAGGGCTTTGCAAAAGCTGGATATCCCCGGTGGACCCAAAGTTCTCCATGTCTACTCAGGCGAACAGGATCCACAGATGCTTCAAGGGCTTACCCCGGAAAATGGCATCAGTTTCCACGGGGCTGTGGACCGGGAACAGGCCCGGGCGCTTTTGCGGGGCGCGCTGGCGGCGGTCCATGTGGAGTCCTTTGACGCGAAGTTACGCAGCCGTCTTCGCTTTTCCATTTCCACAAAAATCCCTCAGATTTTGGCGGAAGGGCCTTGTCTGATCGCCTACGGTCCGGAGGGAATCGCGTCTATGGACTATCTGAAAGAAAACGGCGGAGCTTTCACCATTACGGACCCGGCAGAGCTGGAAGATAAACTGGGACAAATTTTGTCCGATACCGCCCTGCGCCGGGAGATCCGGGGTCGGGGGCGGCTTGTGGCAGAGCAAAACCACCGCCCCGGTGCCCTGCGGCGGTATTTGGAAGAACTGTTATGAAAATCGTACAAATCAACTGTGTATACGGTGACGGAAGCACCGGTGTGCTGGTCAGACAGCTGCACCAATACCTGCAAAGCAGGGGCTGGGAATCTCTGGTCCTATATGGCCGGGGTGCAGACACGGCAGAGGTGGGCGTGCTTCGGACAGGCCCGGAGTGGTATGGAAAGGGGAACGCCCTTGTCTCCCGGTTCACCGGACTGCCCTATGGCGGCTGTCTGCTGGCTACGGAAAAGCTGCTCCGCATTTTAGAGGGGGAACGGCCGGATGTGGTGCATCTGCACTGTGTCAATGGAAATTTTGTCAATGTGTACCGTATAGCCAACTGGCTGAAGAAAAAGAAGATCCGTACCGTCGTGACCCTTCACGCGGAATTTCTGTTCACCGGGGCCTGCGCCCATTCGCTGGATTGTGAAGGCTGGAAAACGGGCTGCGGAGCGTGTCCGCGATTTCCTTACGATACAGCCCGGGCTTACCGGAACATGGCGGAGGCTTTCCGGGGATTTGGCGATGGGGTGACCGTGGTATCTCCCTCGCCCTGGCTGCGCCGCCGGGCGGAGCTGGCCCCGATCCTCCGGGAGGGACGGCATCGCACCATTTTTAATGGCGTGGATACCGGGATTTTTTGGGATACGCCGTGCGGGAAAAGCGGAGATGGGAAAATCATCTTCCACGCCACGGCCCTGTTCCGGGATGACCCGGAGCATTTGAAGGGCGGCTGGTATGTGCTGGAATTGGCCCGGAGGATGCGGGGGCAGCCTGTCCGTTTCCTGGTGGCGGGAAAGCATAAAATCCGTGGAGAAATTCCCGAAAATGTAACTTTGCTGGGAGAAATCCGGGATGCCGGGAAACTTGCGCAGCTGTATTGCGCCGCCGATGTGACGCTGCTTACCAGCCGCCGGGAGACCTTCTCCATGGTCTGTGCGGAAAGCCTTTGCTGTGGTACGCCGGTGGTGGGATTTGAAGCCGGGGGACCGGAAAGCATTGCGCCTCCCGTATACAGCCGTTTCGTCCCCTGGGGAAATCTGGATGCCCTGCAGGCAGCTGTGGAGGAAGAACTGACCACGACCCGTGACCGGGCGGATATCTCCCGGAAAAGCGGAGCGGCCTACAGTTTGGAAAAGATGCTCCGGGCCTACGAACAGGTCTATCTGGGAGGGTGAGCCGATGGGTGTATATCTTGCCGTCACGGTTTTTCTTATCCTGTTTTATTCTGCTCTGCGCCGGATGAGGGCGCCTGTGGAGAAGAAGGCTCTGGTTTATTCCCTGACAGTGGCTGTAGTATTGGCACTGCTGCTGGGTCTGCGGCATCCGTCCATGGGTGTAGATCTGGGGTATGGACGCAGCATCGGTTACCTGGTTTCCTTTTCTCAACTGTCGGCAATGTCTTGGAAAGAGATTTTTGTATTGGGTTCTTTTCAGAATTACGAGCGGGGGTATATCCTGCTGAATAAGCTTCTGGGCAGCATCAGCCAGCGGGAACAATGTCTGCTGCTTGGCTGCGGCCTGCTGTCTCTGGTGCCCATCGGAGCTGCTGTTGGGCGGTACAGCGCCAATTGCCGTACTTCCTTCCTGCTCTGTTTGGGACTTCCTGCTTTCTTCATCTGTTTCTCAGGCCTGCGGCAGGGAATTGCGCTGGGCATCAGCTTTTATGCCTACCGGTTTGTCCGGGAACGGCGGTTTTGGCCCTTTTTGGGGACAGTGCTGCTGGCCTGCCTGTTTCACAGTACGGCGGTGGTTTCTCTGTTGGTGTACCCGGCCTGCCGGGTGCTTCCGGACCGGGCGGCCCGGTGGGCTTCTCTGGGAGTGCTGCCTATGCTGTTTGCCTTCCGCAGTGAGATCTGGAATGCCATTGTCCGTATCACCGGGAGAAGTATCCCGGCGGTCCACAACGGCTCGGTGGCGCTGATGCTGCTGTTTTGTGCCATCTATGTGTATATGGTGCTGTTTTCCAAGAGTACAAGACAGTTGGAAGGGCTGGTCAATATTCAATATCTGGCCTGCTGCGCCTTGATTTTTGCAGAGGTCAGCAATGTGGCCCAGCGGGTGGGGTATTATTTCATGCCGTACCTGATGGTATCCCTGCCGGAAGTGCTGGGGGAAATCCGGAAAAGACGGGGCGTGTTTGAATATTCTTTACACTGGCTTGCCGTTTGCGGCGGCTTTTTGCTGTTCGGAGCCTACCAGCTTCGGACGAACGCCTGGGCCATGGCCTGGCCGTATCGATTTTTCTGGGAGGGGATACCTTGAACGACCGGAATCTGATTTGTGAAGATGGGGTGGAACTGGATTTTCGCACTGTGTTTCAGGTGGCTGCCAGACATCTGAAACTGCTGCTCCTGGCGGCGATATTGGGGGCTGGATTGGCTGCTGCGGCTGCATTCTTTTTGATACCGACCCAATATCAATCCTCGGTGCTGTTTTACGTTACCAACAGCGGTGTGGACGCGGAGGTTCCTTACAGTGTATCCTCCGGTGACCTATCTACTTCCCGGAATCTGGTAGATTCCTATATCGTCATTTTGAAGACCCGGGAGGCTCTGCTGGAGGTGCTGCGGGTGGCGGGGCTGGATACGCCCTATCTGGAATTGGAGGACATGATCACCGCCTCGGCAGTGAATAAGACGGAGTTTTTTCGGGTGACGGTCACCGGCCCGAACCCCTATCAGGCGGAGAAAATCGCCAACGCCATCGGTCAGGTCCTGCCGGGGCGGATCTGTGCCATCATTGAGGGAACACAGGCCCGGGTGGTGGAACCGGCGGTGGTTGCCTGGAAGCCTGTTTCTCTGGGTGTGGAGCGGTATGCTGTGCTGGGCTGCCTGGGTGGTCTTCTGTTGGCCCTGGGTGTTTTGCTTCTGTGGGAACTGGCAGAGGGACCTGTGTGGAACGTGGAGGATGTCCAACGGACCGGCCCTTATCCGGTGCTGGCCTGTATTCCCAAAAGCGGAGATGCAGATGCATACCGCCGGGTCTGGGGGAAGACAGCGCTGGCCTTTACGGATGAAAGCCCCTGCCGGGTGCTGGGACTTATTGGTATGAATGGAGATGACAGCATGACCGTGACAGAATTGGCCCGGACATTGTCACGGGAGGGAAAACGGGTGCTGCTGATAGAGGGCAATCTGGCACATCCGGCCCTGGGGACACCGGCTGCTATGGAGAAAACCGGAGGATTAACCGAATTCCTTGCGGGACAGTGCAGGATGGATGTCTTCTTTGACCGGGACACCCAATGGGAAGGTGTAACCATACTTCCCGGAGGCGCGGTTCCGCCGGACCCCATGGAGTTGCTGGGCTCTGCCAGAATGCGGTGCCTTCTGGATGAACAGCGGCAGAACTACGACACCATTGTGCTGAATCTGGGAACGGCTGCGGATGCGGCGGTGCTGGGGGAAGGGCTGGATGGTGTGCTTTTGGCAGTCCGCCGGGGAAAAACCACTCGCAGGGATCTGAAGGCTGCGGCCCAAACACTGCATGAGGGGAAAATCCGCCTGCTGGGGATCCTTGGCATGGGCCTGAAGGGGAAGGTGCCATGAAGCGTGTTATCACTTACGGGACCTTCGACCTGCTGCACTACGGCCATATCCACCTGCTGCGCCGGGCCCGGGAATTGGGGGACTATCTCATCGTGGCCCTGTCCACCGATGAATTCAACCGGGAGCAGAAGCATAAGAAGAATTTCTTCTCCTACGAACAGCGAAAGCTTTTGCTGGAAGCGGTGCGGTATGTGGACCGGGTGATCCCGGAACGGGATTGGGAACAGAAAGTGCGGGATATTGCGGACTTTGATGTGGATATCTTCGTCATGGGCGATGACTGGAAGGGGCGGTTTGACGATCTGGCCGACTGCGGTGTGGAGGTAATCTACCTGCCCCGGACCCCGGAGATCAGCAGCAGTCAGATCAAACAGAAATTGGGAAGCAAATAAAGCAAAAGGTCGAGTATCCATTTGGATACTCGACCTTTTGGCGGTTAGAGGAATTATCTGTGAATATACATTCTTGTCATATCCGGTTCGCCGTCACCCTGGACCATGCACAGGAATTCCCAGCCATATTTCTCGTAAAAGCCTGTGTGGTCAGTGACCAGATAGACAGGGGAAATGTCTTTGGTCCGCAGGTCCTCAACTGCCATGTTCAGAAGCCTGCCTGCAATCCCCTGGCAGCGGTGGGTTTCTTCGGTATAGACCGCGCAGACATTGGGTGTCAGGTCCTTCCGGTCATGAAAATCGTTCTCAATGACACCCAGTCCGCCGATGATTTGTTCCTCGTCCAGACAAAGATACCATCCATATTCCGTTTCCCCGCGAAGGTAAGCTTCCATGCATTCCAGATAGGCTTCTTCGGGTACACCCCACTTGCTGTGGAACCACTGGGCGGCGGAAGGCATCCGTTCGGGGGCTTCCCGCAGGGTGATGTATTGATATGTGGTCATGCTGGCCTTTTGGATTTCTCCATCCAGCCAATCCATGGCCTCCTTCAGACAGACGTAGGGATCCTTCTCCCAGCGTTCCTGTTCCACAAAGCCGTAGGGGACGTCTGCATCCAGACAGGCCTTTACCACACCGTTCCAGTTGGTATCGCCCTGTCCTGCGGGGACCAGCGTATCACCGGTGCCGTCCTTAAAATGCACCATGCAGATGCGTCCGGCGTAGCGGCGGATAAAACTTGGCATATCGGAGCAGTTGCGGTTTAAGTGGTACAGGTCCAGACAGATATCCATTTCCGGCATATGGTCGAAAAGGTATTCCACCGCGTTCATACCGGGTACGGCGGTGAAGTCGGCGCTGACAGGGTGCAGGCACAGCTTCTGGCCCAAGGGGGTGAGCCTGTCCTGCATGGTGCGCAGCTCCGCAATAAAAAGGTCCAGTCCTTCCCGGGATTTGAGCCGCTCCGGAATGCGGCTGACGCAGAGCCATTTGCCTCCGGTGGCGGCGTTCAGGTCCTTGTAGTAATCGAAATCGGCCAACACAGTCTCGTAAAAGTCCTGGACGGAAACGGAGGTGATGCCGCTGTTTTCCAGGGACCGGGCGATGGCCGGGATGGGTACGGAAGGGTCAATCCATTGGAGCTGTACCGTGTTGCAGCCCAGTGCGCGCATTTTCTGAAAGGCTTCGGCCGTCTGCGCTTCGTTCAGAAGCAGGGGCTTTAAGCTGGATACCTGGATGCCGTTTTTCATATCAGTTTCCTCCTAGCATTTGTGCCATTTTTGCCCGGATGGCGGTCAATGCATTTTGTGCATCAGTGATGTCCATGACGGCGGCTTCAAAGGGGCAGGGGCCGGTGCCCTGGCGGTTGATGATGCCCTCCACCATGGTCCCGGCGGAAACAGAAATGCCGTGATTTTGCAGGACTTCGGCGGCGGGGCGGCTCATAATGTGGGCGTAGACTTCCTTCACGCCCAGCAGAACGTAGAGAAAAGCCGCGCCCCGGCCTACCACCCGATCAGCGGCGGAAAAGCCGTTTAAATTGGTCTGTGTATCGACCCAATGCAGGAGAGGGGAAACACCCCGTTTTGTGGCGGTATAGATAACATCTTCTTTACAAACCACACAGGTATAGTCTCCCGCATCCAGCAGGATGCGGGCTTTTGTCAGATCCTTTGTCATAAGCGTCTCCATTAAAATACAAATTGTACCAGCAGCATGTAGCAGACTGTTCCGGCCCCGATGCTGAGAAGGGTGTTGCGTTTCCAAATGTGGAGCAGGGCAACGACGGTGCAGCCGATGGCTTCAGGAATGCCGTAAGGGGCGGCGGTAAGGCGGACACCTTTCAGGCAATAGACCACCAGCATGCCCATGATGGCATAGGGCAGTACCCGGCCCAAGTAGGCGACCAGAGGTGGGGTCTCCCGGTTTTCACCGAAGATCCAGAAGGGCAGGAACCGGAGCAGGGCGGTGACCAGAGCAATGATCGCGATCACGGCGGCGGAATGCAGGTTATTCATGGGCATTCTCCTTTCCGGTTTTGCGCATCAGGATCAGCGCCGCAGCGATAAGGGCCATAGAGGGGATCAGGAATACATCACTGCCGAAAAGCAGCAGGCTCGCGACTGTGGCAGCTACACCGAGGATGGCAGGCAGATGATTCTTGGTGCTGAGCCACTGCTCCACAAAAATAGTGACAAACAGGGCAGTCAGAGCAAAATCTACGCCCTCATAGTTGATGGGAATGAGAGAACCGGCCAAACTGCCCAGCACTGTACCTGCCACCCAATAGCACTGGTCAAAGAGGGAAACCAGAAAATAGTAGCCGTGGCGGCTGAGCCCCTCGGGAATCTGATCCCGGCTTACCAGAGAGTAGGTCTCATCGGTCAGGGCGAAGATCATGTAGGGCTTCTTTTTCCCTGCGCCCTTGTAGCTGTCAACCATGGAGATGCCGTAAAACAAATGCCGGGCGTTAACCACAAAGGCCGTCAGCGCTGCTGTCAGAAGCCCGGCCCCGGAGGTCAGCAGGGGAATGACCACATACTGCATGGAGCCTGCGTAAATAAACAGACTCATAGCCCCGGCCCAGAGCACGCCATAGCCATTCTGCTGCATCAGGATACCGAATCCGAAGCCAAGAAACACATACCCGGTCATCACCGGGACCGTATCCAGAAACGCGGTCCGAACCGCCTGCTTTTTCATGAATATACCACTCACTTTGCGGACAGAATAAAGTATTATTTGATTATATGCGCTGGCTTAGAGCTTGTCAATGTTTCGATAAAAAATTAGGGCTTGACAAAGTCAGAATGCTATGCTATAATACCCTAGCACTCAAGGAGTGCAGCTAAATATCGCGGAGTAGAGCAGTTGGAAGCTCGTCGGGCTCATAACCCGGAGGTCGTAGGTTCGAGTCCTGCCTCCGCAACCATAACGAGTGTTCTTATAGGATTTGATATCCTGCAAGAACACTCGTTTTTTGTTACTCATTTTGAGCCGGTTCGTAGGTCACATACACGCCACGACGGGTATTCACGGTAACATTTGGGACAGGCAGAGGTTCGGTATCCGGGATGAACAGGGCACCGATGCAGTTGTAATGGATCGTCAGGCGCTGTACCCATTCGCCGTTGATCTTTTCTGCCTGATGAACTTCGATGCGGTTAATGAGTTCGTTCAGCATTCGAGGCGTCAGTTTCTTGGCACGGGTATATTTGCGGACGGTGGACAGAAACAGATCCGTGGAAACGGAGCTGCTGGACAGCTTTTCAATCTCATGGCGAAGCTGTTTTATTTTTTCTGACAGTTCTGCCTGCTCGGCCTCATACCTCTGGGACATTTTGGCGAAACGCTCGTCAGACAGCTTTCCGGCCAAATTATCCTCATAGATCCGTTCAAACAACCCATCCAATTCATTATCACGGGCTTGCGCTGCCGCAAGCTTTTTTTGTTTCCTTTTGTGTTCGGCCTCTGCACTTTTCTGGCTGCTGCCCATCACGGCCTCTAAGAACTGATCCTCGTAGTGTACAGCGTATTTGGTAAGCCGCTTGATTTCTCCCAAGACTACCTGTTCCAGGAAATCCACGCGAATATAGTGGGTGGAGGAACAGGTGCCACGGTTGCCACGATAGTTGGAACAGTTGAAATACTTGATATCATGGTTGCCTTGGTTGAAATGATAATTCAGGTTGTGACCACAATCCGCACAGACCAGCAAACCGCTGAAAATGTTTCGCTCACCATCCTTGGGTTTGCGCTTACGGATCTTTCCGCGCTTTTCCTGGATTTGCTCCCAGATTACACGGTCAATGATGGGCTCATGGACGTCTTTGAAAACCAGCCAGTTCTCCCGGTCATTATCGATCCGCTTTTTATTTTTGTAGGATTTGGAATAGGTTTTGAAGTTGAGGATATCTCCACAATATTCCTGGATAGACAGCATCTGCATAATGGTAGTCTTGCCCCACTTGGTAGGACGGTCAAGATCACCTTTGCCTGGGCGCTTGATCCCCCGCTGCTGCCAATAGGCTCTTGGGGTGAGTACACCATCTCGTTCAAGCTGTGCGGCAATCTGCTCAGGGCCAAGTCCATCCAGGGTCATGCTGAATATCCGGCGAACGGTACTGGCAGCTTCTTCCTCAATGATCCAGTGTTTGGGATTGTCCGGATCTTTGATATATCCATAGGGCGGCTGTCCCAAAGGTTCGCCTGCATTGCCCTTGATCTTATTGCTGATACGGCGCTTCTTGCTGATATCGCGGGCATACCATTCGTTGAACAGGTTGCGGATCGGGGCCATTTCATTTTCGCCTTCGTCGGTATCGATGTTGTCTGAAACAGCAACCAGCCGGATATCATGCTCAGGGAAAAATTCCTCCATCAGCCGACCCACTTCTATGTAGTTTCTTCCCAAACGGGAAAGATCCTTCACAAGCAGGGCGGCTGCCCGGTTTTCTTCCAACTGTTGCATCATATCATTAAAGCCAGGGCGGTTCATGGTAACACCGGAAACGCCATCGTCAATGAAGGTAACGATATTGGAATATCCCAAATCTTTTGCAGTTTTGGTCAGCAACTTCTTTTGATTGCCGATGCTGTAACTTTCACCTTCCAGATTGTCGTCACGGGATAAACGCAGATAAATAAACGCGGTAACGTCGCGTGTTTTCTTGTTGTTCGACTTTCTCATAAGTCCTCCTTTTATAGCAGTCGAGCAACAAATTTCCTTGTGTTTTCTTTACTTCACACAACTATTATACCGCGCTTTCCTGCTATTGTCAGCCGGTTTTGTAGGTATTACAAACTTTTTTCGCAATCGGCCTGCATGAGGCGAAGCAAAACGTCTCCAAGGGAATTTGCAGTTCCCTGTTTGAAAACCGGCTGAACTACAAACGACCTGCCATTTACATGGTAGGTCGTTTCCTGGTCAAGGGGAGGACTTTTTGCCTGGTTGGATTTCTTTTCAGGCAATGTAGTATTATTCATAATTTCCCTCTCAATAAATTGTTGAAAGATTGATTATTTGCGAATAGGCGGAACAGACGGCCGCTGGCACGGCTCCACGGGAATCTCACCCCTCCGGCGATCTGCCGGGCCCTACCCATTGCCTGCGACGCTTCTAACGCTCGGACTGTGGCTGTAAGGGAGTACCTGTCTCCTGTGCGTCGTCGCCCATGAGCTGCCATGCTCATTTTCTGGTGCTGGAATAATCGCTCGCTTCAATGAAGGTCCTGGCGCACCAGCCGTCCGGCTCGGCACAGAAGGGATGTATCTGTCTGCCTTATGCTGCGCCGGAATTATCCGCCGGGCTTTCTTTGTCAAATGTACAGGATTGTGTTGGTGGTATCTGTGGACAAGGAAAGGGAGAGAGACTTGTCCATCAGAGAATTATGCCATCAACACACGGAAACCTGTTACAATGCTGCAAATCAGTTTGGTCTCAAGCCTGAGCCGCATATCTTCATCGACGCACAGGTATTCGTTACCCTGTTCGTCTTTGAGCGGTCTGGTGGCAAGAGCCCGGATGTAATTCTGATAATGTGCAACCACGGTCACAAGTGCATCGGTGTCGCCGCACATTGCAGCCAGAATTACTTCTACGGGAATCGGATCTACTCGTCCGGCCATTCAAAACCCTCCTTAATCAGATATTTGCGCAATTCATTCAGCGTAACAAGACGGCGCTTGGATATGGTCTGGCGAACGACATTCATCCGTTCGCTGATCTCACGATCAGACATACCCAGGAAATAGGAAAGCAGAATAACATTTCGCTTTTCCTCCGGCAACTGCGCAATGGCGTCAGCCAAAAGATTGCCGGTCACGACAACCGGGATTCCCATTACCTCAAAGACATGCTCGTCATTGAAATAGCGGTCCTTACTGGCGGTCTGCTCCAGCTCATTGGCTGTCAGATCATCCAGAGACTTTTCCTGTTCCCGGCGGCGGGCATATTCACGCTGAATATACCTGGCCTCGTTTTTCAAAACCTTGACGCAAAAGCCGCCAAACTGATTTTGAATACGCTGCTCGTAGGAGTCTTTCATAGTTTCACCTCCCTTCGCACCGCTGGGGTAGCGGGGTGGTGATCTCCTCCCTTTCGTCTCAGTAATGCAGAAGGGTGTAAAACAGCAACTGCATTTTTCGGGAGGTGGTTATGAAAGGCTCTGCTGTAAGGCAGATGCTTACATACGAAATATGATGTGAATCATGCCCCGGCCCACAAGCTGCTCCGAAACAAATTGCCTTGCAAGAGCGATGTTTTCCTCCAATGAAAACTCGTTCTGCAAGGCAATGTCAAAGCTATATGCAAGCTGGGCTTTCTTGCCGCGCTCGGCCTTCTCCAC
>JAFVPA010000043.1 GCA_017505505.1 Oscillospiraceae bacterium
CCACCGTTTCCGAGACCTACGCACGGGAACTGATGTATCCCTATTATGCCCCTGGTCTGGACGGCATCCTGGCCAACAATTCCTGGAAGCTGACCGGTATCACCAACGGTATCGACACCAACACCTTCAACCCCGAGACTGCTAAGACTCTGCCCGCTCACTTCAATGCCAAGACCTTCGTCGACGGCAAGGCCAAGTGCAAGGCTGCCCTGCAGGAAGAGGTTGGTCTGCCCGTCAATCCCGATGTGCCTCTGATGGTTATGGTCACCCGTCTGGCCGGCCACAAGGGCCTGGATCTGCTGTGCTACATCGCCCGCCGTCTGATGTGGGAAGAGGATGCTCAGCTGCTGATCCTGGGCACCGGCGAAGCTCAGTACGAAACCTTCTTCAAGGATCTGGCTGTCCAGTTCCCCGAGCAGGTTTCTGCTAAGATCATGTTCAACCTGGGTCTGGCTGACCGCATCTACGCCGGCGGCGACATCTATCTGATGCCCTCCAAGTCCGAGCCTTGCGGCCTGTCCCAGATGAACGCTATGCGTTACGGCACCGTGCCCGTTGTCCACGCCACCGGCGGTCTGAAGGACACTGTTCCTCCTGTCGACGAGAACGGCGAGGGCGGTCTGGGCTTCACCTTCCAGAGCTACAACGCCGACGACTTCTATGCAGCCGTCAAGCGCGCTCTGGACCTGTACAACGACAACCGCGAGGCCTTCCGTGCCCTGCAGAAGAAGGAAATGGAAACCGACTTCTCCTGGGACGTCCCCGCTGCCAAGTACATGGAGCTGTTCAAGAACATGCTGTCCTGGTAAGCCGGTATGCACCGGCAGGCAAAGCGAGCCTAGGGTGCGGTTATGGTCGCTACACCATTGGGTGGTCAGCCCGGTTCGTTGCTGCGGCAATTGTTTAAATTCAATAGAGGATCCGCCCGGAGTCATCCGGGCGGATTTTTTTCCTGCATTCCCTCTTCCCTTTTTCAAAATTTTGGTATATACTAGAGCGTGGCAAGCCCCTTTCTATTCTATTACAAGGAGACTACCATGCGGATACTCTATGACAGCAAACAACTGAAATTCAAAACCCCCTTCGGCACCCTGACACCTAACCAGGAATGTGTGCTGAATATCCATATCCCCGCTTCCGTGCAGGCCTGCGGTGTCAGCTGCCTTCTGCTGAAGGACGACGGCAAGACCCTTGACCGGGAGATCCTGTTCACGAAGAAAAATGTGGAAGGCCCTTATGAGGTTTGGTCCACGGAATTTTCCATCGCCAAAACCGGCCTGTATTTCTACTATTTCCGTGTGGCCACCCCCAGTGGTTCCTTCCGTCTGTTCAAGGAAGGCGACGATACCAATATGGAAGCCGGCGCCCTGTGGCAGGTCAGCTGTGTGCCTGCTGACTTCAAGACCCCCGACTGGGCCAAGGGTGCCACCATCTATCAGATTTTCCCTGACCGGTTCCACAAATCCGGTGACTGCGACCTGACCGGAAAGCTGACTCCCTATACCGTCCACAAGAACTGGTACGAAGAAGTGGACTGGCGGCCTACCCCCGAGGGAATCGTACTGAACAACGACTTCTACGGCGGCAATTTCAAGGGTATCACTGAGAAGATGGACTACATTGCCTCCCTGGGCACCACCATTCTGTACCTGAACCCCATCTCCAAGAGCTTCTCCAGCCACCGCTATGATACCGGCGACTACAAGGTCCCGGATCCCATGCTGGGCACCATTGAGGACTTCAAGGAAATGGTGGAGGCTGCCCACAAGCATGACATCAAGGTCATCCTGGACGGTGTCTATTCCCATACCGGCTCCAACAGTCCCTATTTCAACCGGGAGGGACAGTTTGACAGCGTGGGCGCTTATAATTCCAAGGAGTCTCCTTATTATAGCTGGTATACCTTCCACAACTGGCCTTACTCCTACAATTCCTGGTGGAATTTCGATACCCTGCCCACCGTCAACAAGATGGATCCGGCCTTCGTTAAGTTTATCATCACCGGAGAAGACAGCGTCATCGCCCACTGGCTGAAGCTGGGCGTGGACGGTTTCCGTCTGGACGTGGCCGACGAGCTGCCGGATGAATTCCTGAAGCTACTCTATGACCGGGTGAAGGAGCTGAATCCCAACGCTCTGGTTCTGGGCGAGGTCTGGGAGGATGCCTCCAACAAGACTGCTTACAACAAGCGCCGGACCTACTTTACCAACGCCGAGCTGGACAGCGTCATGAACTACCCCTTCCGTACTGCCATCATCAACTTTGTCCGTGGCTTTGACGGCGGCAAGGGCCTGAAGGATACCGTCATGTCCATTGTGGAGAACTATCCCCAGGAAGTTATTCACTGTAACATGAACCTGCTGGGCACCCATGACACTGCCCGGATTCTCACCGCTCTGGTGGATGATTTCGACGGAAGCCGGGAGGAAAAGGCCAAGCGCCGTCTGTCCCGCAGCTCCATGGACGTGGCTGTGGACCGTCTGCTGATGGCATCCTTCCTGCAGTATACCCTTCCCGGCAGTCCCAGCCTGTACTATGGCGACGAGGCCGGCATGGAAGGCTACCGGGACCCCTTCAACCGCCGCCCCTACCCCTGGTATCATGAGGATCCCGAGATCATGGCCCATTTCCTGCGGCTGGGCCAGCTGAGAAAGAATTTTGAAGCCCTGCGGCTTGGCGACATCCAGTTCTTCGAGGCCGGAGATAAGCACATCGGCTTTACCCGTTCCTATAAGGGCCGGACCTTCCGCATCTACTGCAACCGCAGCACCGACCCCTGGGAGATCCCCACCGGCCGGCTGTACTTCGGCGTGAATATGAAGGTCGTTGCCAAGGACCATCTGATCATCGGCGCCCGCGGCTTCTGCATTACGGAGTATCTGTAAATGGAGATCGAAAAATTTGTATCCGGCTACTGCCGCCAGCTGGATGCTTCCCGGATGGTGGAAGTGATCCTGGAGGACGGCGAAATCACCGAAGTCGACTGCTGCTACGGCAATTGCGTGTATCAGGGTAATTGTCCCGTGGCGAAGGAAATTGAATCGTTATAACTACATGTAGGGCGGGGACCTGTCCCCGCCGGGCAGTTGCAACTGCTGAGCTGTTGATCGATCCGCTCAGTTTTCGATGCTGCCCGGCGGAGGCTGGCCTCCGCCCTACATTTTTTACCTGTTCTCACTCCGGCATAGGCCAGGGGATATCCAGGTGTTCCCAAACAATATCTACCCAGGGGTAGCGGGTCTCGGTTTCGATGCTCAGGAAATTGCGTCCTGTTCCGGTGATCCAATTCCGCTGGCCGTCAACATCCTCCCAAATGAATTCGTAGATGCCGTAGTTCTCGATGGAGCCGCTGTAGCCCACTGCCATGGCATGGGTCAGGCCGTAGTCATCCACATAGGTGTAGAAATAGGGGGATTCCTCTGTAATTTCATCGGTAATGTCGATCTCTTCGTTGTTGCCAAAGAAATACAGCCTGCCATTTACGATCCGGGCGAAGGGTGGAGCCTCTGTGTCTACCCCGGTGATACCGACTACGTTTCCGTTTGCATCGGTCTTTTCATAGATGGTGATATCACTGCCCGGGAAGAAATACTTCACCACCCAGTCCTCCATGGCTGCCCGGGCGGTGGGACTTAGGACCAGCACCAGGGCCAGCATGACGGCGAAGGCAGCAGCCTTTTTCCAGACGGGACGGTGGGTGGAGCGGCTTTTCCGGGCCATGGCGGTGCGGATTCTTTCTTCCGCTGCTTCCGGCATGGTGATCTGGGCAAACATTTCCTTCACGTCTTCCTTCATCGTACATCCTCCTTCAGCAGTTCTTTCAGCATTTGACGGGCCCGGGACAGTCTGGTGGTGACGGCGGTCTGACTGATGTGCAACAGCCGGGCCATTTCCCCGGTGGTCAGTTCTTCATAATAGCGCAGGTAGACCAGCACCCGGTATTTCGGTGGCAGGGACATAACCTTCTCCCAGGTGTCACTGTATTGGGGAGCAGGGGCTGGAAGCGTCTCCTCCATGGGGACGGTTTGCTTCCACCAGGCGGAGCGCAACACATTGCGGCAGGTGTTGGCTGTGACCTGCATCAGCCAGGAGCGTTCCTTCCCCGGGGCGACGTGGGCCTGTTCCATCAGCTTCAGGAAGACAGTCTGACAAACATCCTCCGCCTCCTGGGGGCTTTTGGTGTAGCTCAGTGCAAGTCGGTAGACATCGTCCTTGTATTTTTGGAATAATCTTTCGATATCCGGCACATTCGCATCTCCTTTCTCTTTTTCGAGGCCTCATATATCAGACACCTGAGAGGGCAGATTTGTCACAGCTTTTTTAAACATTGAAAATCCCTCCCGTTTCCGGGAGGGATTCATTGTGAAACAGAAGCCTTTGTGGCGGCCCGCCGCTTAGACAGCGGGGCCGTTGACGGGCTGAGCCTTGGGCTCGCCCAGGTTCTCCACGTTGGAGTCCTTGATCAGCTTCTTGGGGCACACGGTAGCGCACAGGCCACACTGGGTGCACTTGGAGTAATCGATGCGGGCCAGACCCTTCTCGACGGTGATGGCACCCTCGGGGCAGATCTTCTTACACAGACCGCAGCCGATACAGCCGACGGTGCAGGCGCGGGTAGTAGCAGCGCCCTTAGCCATGGAGTTACAGGCAATGACAACATTGCGGTTGGGCTCCACGGGGACGATCAGCTGGCGGGGGCAAACAGCGGCACAAGCCATACAGCCAACACACAGATCCTCGTCGACGACAGCGACACCGTTCTTGACGGAGATGGCGCCGTACTTACAGGCCTTGGTGCAGGAGCCGTAGCCCAGGCAGCCGAACTTGCAGGACAGGGGACCGGAGCCGCCGACCTTGGATGCGGCCAGGCAGTCCTTAAAGCCTTCGTAGTTGGCCTTGACCTTGGCACCCTTGGTCAGGTTGCCGTCCTTGTCGTACTCCTTGGCACCGGAGCAGCGGACCAGAGCCACCTTGCGGGTGACAGCCTCAGCCTTAACGCCCATGATGGCAGCCATCTTCTGAGCGCACTCATTACCGCCGGAAGCACAGGCACCGATCTCAGCTTCGCCGTTCAGAACAGCCTCAGCATAAGCGCCGCAGCCTGCGAAGCCGCAGCCGCCGCAGTTAGCGCCGGGCAGGCACTCATTCAGCTGATCCAGACGGGGGTCGGTCTCCACATAGAAGATCTTGGATGCTGCTGCCAGCACCAGGCCAAATACAAGGCCCAGGCCGCCCAGCAGTGCAATTGCAATTAAAATCTGCATAACTTAGCCCTCCTTAAGAAATGCTCAGGCCGGAGAAGCCCATGAAGGCCAGAGCCAGCAGGCCGGCGGCGATCAGAGCGATGGGGAAGCCCTTGAAGCTCTCGGGGCACTCGGTCTTGTTGACGCGCTCACGGACGGAGGCGAACAGGACGATGGCCAGTGTGAAGCCCAGGCCGCCGGCAGCGCCGTTGACGACGCTGATCAGGAAGTTGTAGCCCTCCTGAACGTTGACCAGCACGACACCCAGAACGGCGCAGTTGGTGGTGATCAGGGGCAGGAACACGCCCAGTGCCTTATACAGGGCGGGAACAGCCTTCTTCAGGAACATTTCGACCACCTGAACGATGGAAGCGATGACCAGGATGAAGGTAACGGTCTGCATATACTGCAGGTTCAGCGCCACCAGCAGCAGGTTGACAGCGTAGCAGGCAGCGGAGGCCAGAGCCATAACGAAGGTAACGGCCATGCCCATGCCCAGTGCGGTGTCGATCTTTTTGGAGACGCCCATGAAGGGGCAGATGCCGTAGAACTTGACCAGAATGAAGTTCTGGCTCAGCAGAGCGGCGATCAGAATGCCCAGAATTTCAGTGATCATTACTTAGCAGCCTCCTTCTTCTTATTCTTCATTTCCAGGTGCTTCATCAGCCACTGGGAGCCGGCGATGACAAAACCCAGGACCAGGAAGCCGCCTACGGGCATGACCAGCTGCATTGCGGGGAAGGGCTGGGGGATGATCTGGATGCCGGCGCCGCCGGGGCCCAGCAGGCCGCCGCCGAAGGTACCGGAGCCCAGCAGCTCACGGATGACACAGACGATGACCAGAGCCACGGTGTAGCCGATGCCCTGGCACAGGCCGTCAACAGCGGAGGCCAGAACGCCGTTCTTGGAAGCGAAGGCTTCGGCACGGCCCAGGACCATACAGTTAACGACGATCAGGGGGATGAACACGCCCAGGCTCTCGGACAGAGCGGGGATGAAGGCCTGCAGCAGCAGGTCGACCACGGTAACGAAGCCTGCGATGATGGTGATGTAGGCTGCGATACGGATCTGGTTGGGGATGACCTTACGCAGAGCGGAGATCAGAACGTTGGAGCAGATGGTGATGATGGTAACAGCCAGGCCCATGCCGATGCCGTTGAACAGGCTGGTGGTGATAGCCAGAGTGGAGCACATACCCAGCAGCTGAACGGTAACAGGGTTCTTGGTCAGCAGGCCCTCGTTAAATTGCTTCTTGAAATTCATGCGAAGTACCTCCTATTAACCCATTTTGGCAACGACTTCCAGAGCGGCGTTGACACCAACGCAGATGGCCCGGGAAGTGATGGTAGCACCGGTGATGGCATCCATCTGGCCGCCGTCCTTGGTGACGGAGACGGAGCCGGAAGCGCCCACGAACTGGCCGCGGAAGGCTTCACCGGCGGGAGTGCCTGCGGCAGCCACAGCGCCCAGACCGGCAGTTTCGGTGTGGGAGATGATGGAGATGCCCAGGACGCTGCCGGCCTTGTCGACACCGACCATCATGGTGATGGTGTTGTCGAAGCCGCCGGGAGTGACCTCAACGGCGTAGCCGGTATCGGAAGCGTAGACCTTGGAAACCAGAGCGGTCTCGGGGAAGTCCACAGACTCACCGCCGCCGGGCAGGACAGCCTGAATGGCTTCCTGGGTCTTCTGAGCGGTCAGCTCAGCGATGGCGGGAGCAGTAATGGAGTTGACGCCAGCCAGGCAGGCTGCGACAACAGCGGTGATGGCCAGCAGAGTCAGGGCCAGCCGCAGAACATACATAACAGTGGATTCAGTCTTCATATTACTTCGCTGCCTCCTTCTTGGGTGCACCGAACTTCACAGGACGGCCGATTCTATCCAGCAGGACCACGCAGGCGTTCATGCACAGGATGGCATAGGAAACACCTTCGTTGTAGCCGCCGAAGTAACGGATCAGGACGGTCAGCAGGCCGCAGCCGATGCCGTAAACGACCTGGCCCAGCTTGGTGACGGGAGAGGTGACATAGTCGGTAGCCATGAAGATGGCGCCCAGCATCAGACCACCGCCGAAGACCTGAGCGGCCATCCATGCGATGCGGTCATTGCCCATGGGGAACAGGAAGGTCAAGATAGCCACGGTGCCGATGTAAGCCAGGGGGATCCGGGCGGTGATGACCTTGCGGTACAGCAGGTAAACGAAGCCGATCAGCAGCAGCAGAGCGGAGGTCTCGCCCAGGCAGCCGCCAACGTTGCCCAGGAAGATGTCCATGATGGAATCCTCGGGCATCATGCCCTGGTGCATATTGGCCAGGGGGGTAGCGGCGGTGACAGCGTCAGCGGTGGAGAAGACACCGGCAGCGTTGCCGAAGCCAACCTTGACCCAAGTGCTCATCAGCACGGGCCAGCTGAACATGAAGGCACGGCCGGCCAGAGCGGGGTTGACGATGTTGCGACCCAGACCGCCGAAGAGCATTTTGACCAGCATGATGGCAAACAGAGCGCCCAGCACGATGGTCCAGTAAGGAATGGTGACGGGGCAGACGAAAGCCAGCAGAACGCCGGTAACGCAGGCGGACAGGTCGTAGATCTTGCAGTGCATGCCGGTCATCTTGCAGTACAGCCACTCGAAGAAGACACAGGACAGCACGGAGACTGCGGTGACAGTCAGGGCGCGGAAGCCGAAGAAGTAGACGGCACCGATCATAGCGGGGGCCAGAGCGATCAGAACGTCCCGCATGATGGTCTTGGTGGTGGTAGCGCTATGTACGTGGGGAGAGCTGGAAATCGTCAGCTCATAAAAGTATTTCATCTGTGCCATTTGATCTCCACCTCCTTATTTCTTGGCTGCCTGCTTGGCAGCGTCGTTACGGATCAGCTGCTTGGCAACACGGAAGCCCAGGACCAGAGGAACGCTGGCGGGGCAGGTGTAAGCGCAGGAGCCGCACTCAATGCAGTCCATGATGTTGTTGTCCTTCAGCTCCTGAACGTCGTTGGACTGAATGGCCTTGTACATCAGGACGGGCATCAGCTTCATGGGGCAGGCATCGATGCACTTGCCGCAGCGCAGGCAGCGGGAGTCTTCGACGTCATACTTGTTGGAGGCACCCAGAACGGTAATGGCGTTGACACCCTTGATGGTGGGAACGCTCAGGTCGTACTGGGCAGCGCCCATCATGGGACCGCCGGACAGGACCTTGTAGGGGTTCTCCTTGTAGCCGCAGGCTTCGATCAGGGCATCGAAGGAGGTGCCGATGGGAACCAGCAGGTTCTTGGGCTCCATCAGAACGTCGCCGGAGACGGTGACGATACGCTTGATCAGAGGCATGCCTTCATAGACAGCGTCATAGATAGCCTTGACGGTGGCAGCGTTGAACACAGCGCAGCCAACAGCAGCGGGCAGACCGCCGGAAGGAACTTCACGACCGGTGACAGCGTAGATCAGCTGCTTCTCAGCACCCTGGGGGTACTTGGCGGGCAGCACGTCCACAGTAATGCCGTCCTCCTTGCACAGGCAGGCATTCAGGGCCTTGACAGCCTCGGGCTTGTTGTCCTCGATGCCGATGTGGCCTTCGGACAGGCCGAAGATCTTCATGACGACCTTCAGACCGCCGATGACCTTTGCAGGCTGCTCGCGGCACAGACGGTCGTCGGAAGTGATGAAAGGCTCACACTCGCCGGCATTGACGATGACGGTGTCCACGCCCTGGCCGTTCAGCTTGACGTGGGTGGGGAAGGTCGCGCCGCCCATACCGACGATACCGGCCTCACGGACGATACCAATCAGCTCTTCCTTGGTCAGAGCATCGACTTCTTCCTGGGTACGGGGCTTGATATCTTCACACAGGGTGCCCAGATGGTCATTCTCGATGACCACGCTCATGACAGTACTGCCGTTGGTGTGGGCCTTGGCTTCCACAGCCTTGACCTTACCGGAGACGGAAGCATGTACAGGAACACACAGACCCTGGTTGTCACCGATCTTCTGACCGACAGTAACCAGGTCGCCCTTCTTGACGAGGGGCTTACAGGGGGCGCCGATATGCTGGGACATGGGGATTACCAGGACATCCGGTTCGGGGAATACCTGAGTCTCCTTGTCACAAGCGTACCACTTATTTTCTTTGGGATGAACCCCTCCGAAAAAAGAAAACGCCATATTACTTCACCTCTTTCAAATTTCCGCGGATACTACCGCATTATTCCATTACATATAATAACGCATTTCTCTCGATTTGTCCACTGGTTTTATTCAAGTTTGACAAATTCTTTAACAGCATTTATTTCCAATCGGTACACTTTGAACGATTGGAAACATTTCCACCCGTTATTTCGCGCCGATCTAAATAAACCGGGTACTACTCCCGGTTCGGAAAAACGGATAGAAAAAAGCGGTGGCGCAACAGCCCCACCGCACGATACCATCTAGGATATGTCTTTTTTCTCCGGAATGGCATCAACGCCCGCTTCTGCCAGACCATACAGCCCCATGGCCAGCGCCGATACCGGGATCCACAAAGCCATGAAGAGCGGACAGATCTGCCCCTTCACATTTCCCCATTGGTCCCGGTAGTCCCAGACCCGGTAGTCCCGGTTCACCAGCAGGCCGGTACCGAATTCCACTGCCGTAATGATCCCCGCTCCGGCTAACGTCCGGACCGGCCAGGAGAAGGAAAGCTGCCGCAGCTTTCCGATCAGCAGAAAGCAAAGTCCCCCGGCTCCAAACATGCTGATATGGCTCCGTCCCCGCCACAGCAGCTCCAAGCCCACATACGCGCTGCCGCCAATGGTAAAAAGGGCTGTTTTTCGTACAATTTTCAAACATATCCACCTCAAAAAGAGTATGTCCGAAAATTTTAGAAAAAATCTAAAAAAACGCTTGACAAAACGCCTTTCCTGCGGTATACTGATGAAGCTGATTTCGGCGGTGCCGAGATCACCTGACCAATATGGCGGCATAACTCAGTTGGTAGAGTAGCCGGTTCATACCCGGTATGTCATCTGTTCGAATCAGATTGCCGCTACCAGGCCCGTTGGTCAAGCGGTTAAGACACCGCCCTTTCACGGCGGTAACATGGGTTC
>JAFVPA010000044.1 GCA_017505505.1 Oscillospiraceae bacterium
GACAAACAGAGCCGTGAATTTACAGCCGAAAGCCGCCGCCATGGTGGCAGCGGTTCGGATAATACGGGCATTGGAGGGCGCAGAAGACAGGCCCACCAGAATATGTTCCTCCATATGCTCCCCTCCTTTTGTTTTTCTGCATTATAACATAGATATTTCGGAATTTCTACCTGTGGTAAAATTTATCCAACAGGTCACCCCAACCCAGAAGCTTGCTAAACAGGTAGATTTGTCCGCCGATGAAGCTGATGACGGTCATCACCAGCCAGAACTCGTTGTTGATCATCAAATCCGGAAGCACTTCTGAATATCCTTGTACTTACCCATGACCATCAGGGACTTGCCCTCACACAGCAGGGTATCGGGGGTGATAAAGGAATCCAGTTTGCTTCCACACTTTACGGCCAGAATGTTGATGTTGAACTTTTTCCGGATGTCCAGACCGCCTACGGTCTTTCCCATCCAGGGTCTGGGAATGGTCACTTCAAAAATGGCGTGGTCACCATCCAGTTCGATGTAATCCAGAATATGGTTTGCACTGTAGCGGATCGCCGTCCACCGGGCCATCTGCTTTTCCGGGTAGACAACCTCATCGGCACCGTTACGCAGGAGGAACTTTTCCTGCACATCGGTCGCTGCCCGGGATACCACCAGTTTGGCTCCCAGCTCCTTCAGGAGCGATGTGGTTTCTAGAGAGCTCTGGAAGTCATTTCCGATGGCAACAATGCACACATCGAAATTATCGACCCCAAGCGATTCCAGAAAACTCTGGCTGGTGGAATCACCGATCTGGGCGCTGGTGACATAGGGGAGCACTTCCTGCACCAGTTCCTCTTTGTGGTCAACTGCCATGACCTGGTGATTTAAGTCCCGGAGCTTCATGGCAATGTGCTTGCCGAAGCGCCCAAGGCCAATCAACAATATGGATTTCATATGCATTCCCTCCTTTTTACATCATGTTATTGCGAGGAGGGCAAAGCCCGACGTGGCAATCCCCAAAGATTTCCGGTATTTTTCAGGAGATTGCCACGCCAGTGTGCGCACTGGCTCGCAATGACAGTGGTTATCCGACTGTGATCTTCTCCAGAGGTAGTCTGGATAGCATATTTTTTGTTGCTGGCAGTGTTGCGAAAATCAAAGTCAAGCCGCCAACTCTGCCGAAGAACATCAGCATTATCAAAACCAGTCTGGAAACCGTTCCCAAACCAGGTGTGATGCCTAGGGTCAGGCCAACTGTTCCCACTGCTGAAGCACTTTCAAACAGGCATGTCATCAGGGGAAGGTTTTCTGCCCGGCTGATGATCATGCCGCCTGCCAGGAACAAGATAATGTACAGAAGAAATACCGTCACAGCGTTTTTTACGGTATCATCGGCGATTCTGCGGCCAAAGAACTGTCCGTTTTCCCGTTTCCGGAAGACCGCCACCGCGCAGGCTGCCAGCACGGCAAAGGTGGTTGTTTTCATACCGCCGGCTGTTGAGCCGGGGCTGCCGCCGATGAGCATCAGCAGGCAGGTTATCATTTGACCTGTTTCGCTGAGAAGCGTCAGATCCAGTGTGTTGAATCCAGCAGTTCTTGGGGTCACAGCCTGAAACAGGGAACCCCAGAACCGCTGTGAAGGAGAAAAACATGAAAATTCAAAGAAGTAAAAATACAATGCCGGAAGGAGAATTAAAATTCCCGTGACTGCCAGGATGACCTTGCTCTGCATCCGGTACCGTTTCATGTGGTAACCATTCTGACGAATATCCTGCCAGGTCAGAAATCCGATGCCGCCGATGATGATCAGAAGCATAATAGTGATATTCACCACCGGGTGAGATACATAAGCAGTCAGAGAGGAATAGGGATTGTTCGCGCCCATCAGATCAAAGCCTGCATTGCAGAATGCAGAGATGGAATGGAAAACTGCCAACCAAATACCCTTCATTCCGTATTCCGGGATGAATACGATCATCAGCACCAAGGCACCCAGCAGCTCAAACAGGAAGATTCCTTTTAAGATAAATCCAGTAAACCGGACAATTCCGCCCACATGGTGGGCAGAAACCGCATCCTGCATGGTGCTTCGCTGCATTAGAGAGATCTTCTTGCCCGAGGCCATGGTAATTGCTGCTGCAACTGTCACAACTCCCATGCCGCCGATCTGGATCAGCAGAAGAATCACCGCCTGACCAAACGCTGACCAATGGGTTGCCGTATCATATACAACCAGACCCGTCACGCAAACTGCAGATGTGGAGGTAAACAGACAGTCGAGAAAAGGTGTCGCTGTACCTGTGTTACCGGAAACCGGAAGCATCAGCACCAGGGCACCCAACGCAATCACAAAGGCAAAACCAAGGAGAATGATCTGCGAGGAACTAATTTGTCGCCTATAGAACAGCGCCCACATGGTGATACCCCCTTTCTTTGGTATCATCATACAATTTAAGGCATAAAAAGGGTGTTAAGAGTGTGGTCAATGGTATAAAGATTGTATAAAGATTCTTAAAATAAAGGTTATAATTTCATTTCGTCCTTTCTGTCCCTATTGTCCCGGAACTTTCGTCCCCAAATAGCTGGTGCATCACACAGCAGCATATATTGGCTCTGCACTCTGAAAATCTATGTTACAAAACACAGATACCGGAATATGCTGATATGAGGTGATCTAATGCAACATTGTAGAAAATATCCGGATGCAGTAGCACAAATTCAGGGTGGTATGGAAGCACCACAGTTATCTGGATGTGTTCATTTTTACCAGCAGAATAGATGCGTGTTAATTGTGGCGGAAATTTTTGGACTGCCCAGGGAAAGTGAGACAGGATTCTTCGGTTTTCACATTCACCAAGGTGGAAGCTGCTCCGGAACGGACTTTTCCGAAACAGGAAGTCATTACAATCCCGTGGATCAGGTGCATCCAAAACACGCTGGTGACTTACCGCCGTTGATCTGTTGCCGGGGGAACGCATACCTGGCTGTGAAAACAGATTGGTTTACTGTGCCTGATATTATCGGAAAAACGGTAGTCATACACAGCGATCCGGATGACTTCCGCACGCAGCCTGCCGGCAATGCCGGAAAGAAAATTGCCTGCGGTGTGATCTGCAAGGGATGATAACAGTTTGCACCTTGGATAATTCGATAGCGACGCAGGCCAAAACAGGTGGTGCACTCCGTAGTAAAGCTGTGCATTGTATCAACTTGTGGTATTTTTTGTGGAATGGATATGGGACTCGAAAGGCCGGACCCGGCGCAGCCGGGGTAAAAACATGACAACGGCATGCTTTTAGGCTGTGGGAGCGTCCTTTCCATATCCGACGGCATTCCGGAGAGGTGCTGACGGATATGGAAACTTTTGCTATGGTATTTCTGAATAAAGCAAACGTTGCAAAATTGTTCAAACCGCCGAAAATCAAAACCCGCGTACCAAATTGTTGACCTTTCTTATAAAAAACACTATACTTTTAGAGAACGGAAACGTTTCCAGTTTTTGAGAAGCGTTATCTATAAAGAAGGAGTGTTTCATTATGAAGCGTTACGCAGGTGTCCTGCTGTCTGTTACCAGCCTGCCGTCCAACTACGGTATTGGCTGCTTTGACCAGGCGGCTTATGATTTTGTGGACTGGCTGGCCGCAGCCGGTCAGCGCTATTGGCAGATCCTGCCTTTGGGTTCTACCTCCCACGGCGGCTCTGACGATTCCCCCTACCAGGCCTATTCCGCTTTTGCCGGCAATCCCTATCTGATCTCCCTGGATGCCCTCATTGAGGAAGGTGTTCTGACTAAGGAAGAATGCGATGCTGTGGACTTTGGCGACAACGCCGCCAAGGTGGACTTCGACAAGCTCCATGAAAACCGCTTTGCCCTGCTGCATAAGGCTTATGAGCGCAGCAACGTCAGCCATGATCCTGAGTTCCGGGCCTTCTGCAATGACAACCACTGGTGGCTCAATGACTATGCTCTGTTCATGGCTCTGAAATCCTTCTTCAAGGAAGTGTCCTTCCGGGAGTGGCCCGAGGATATCCGGATGCACTGGGGCTTTGCGCTGGACTATTACAACCGGGAGCTGTATTTTGACGTAGAGTTCCAGAAATACATCCAGTTCAAGTTTGACCAGCAGTGGACACGGCTTAAAAAGTATGCCAACGACAAGCACATCCAGATCGTGGGCGATATCCCCATCTACGTTTCTCCCGATGGTGCCGATGTCTGGGCCCATCCCGAGCTGTTCCAGCTGGATGAGCATAATGAGTCCTCCTCCATCGCAGGCTGCCCCCCCGATGCCTTTGCCGAGGACGGCCAGGTCTGGGGCAACCCCCTGTACCGCTGGGATTTCCACAAGGCCACCGGCTATGAGTGGTGGGTCACCCGTATGTGGCATTCCTTCAAGCTGTATGATGTGGTTCGTATCGACCATTTCCGTGGCTTCGACGAGTACTTCTCCATCCCCGCTGACAAGGGCAGTGCCAAGTACGGCCACTGGGAGAAGGGTCCCGGCATGGACCTGTTCAACACCATCCACGCCCGCCTGGGCGATGTGTCCGTCATTGCGGAGGATCTGGGCCTCATGACCGAGGGTGTCCGCCAGCTGGTGAAGGACAGCGGCTATCCCAACATGAAGGTCCTGCAGTTCGCTGTGGATCCTGCCGATATTGCCTATTCCAACGACTACTGGCCCCAGAACTACAGCCGCAACTGCGTGGTCTACACCGGTACCCACGATAATGAAACGCTGGCCGGCTGGTACGCAGGCCTGACCAAGCCCGCAAAGGCCCAGGTCCGCAACTATGTTCAGAATTTTGACGAAGCAGAGAAGCGGATGTACAAGGTGCTGCTGAATACTGCCATGACCTCTGTGGCCAGGGACTGCATCATCCCCATGCAGGACCACCTGGGTCTGGACAACACCTGCCGCATGAACCAGCCCGGCACTGTGGGCTTCAACTGGCGCTGGCGTCTGCTGCCCGGCCAGGTGACAGCGGAACTGGCCGAGGAAGTCAAGGCCATGACAGTGCGCGCCAACCGCGCCAACTGGGACTGCCTGAATGCCATGAAGGAAGAAGCAGACGAAGAATGATCTCCTGCCCCCCACCCATTTGGGTGGGGGCTTTCTGCTGTCGGGAAATGCCACAAATGAACATAAAGCAATGTAGGGCGGGGTCCTGACCCCGCCGGGCAGTTTCAGACTTTGAGCGGTAACGTTGACGCTCAAACGTTGATGCTGCCCGGCGGAGGCAGGCCTCCGCCCTACCGTATTACTTAACGGAATGATGTTGCGCAGAGGGGAGCACTGGTTTTGTCAACATTATGATAAAATCTTCCGCAAAACAGGAAAAAATCGTTGGATTTTCTGAAGGATTCCTCTTGCAAAACCGGAGTAACGGTGGTATAATACGTATGTAAATAGTAAGTATGTAGGCAAAGAGAGGCGCACGCGCCTCTCTTTCTTGTTAGTCTTTTGACTTAAGAAAGGAATATGCGTAAATGAAAGTAACCGAACTGGTTGCATCTTTTGCAGAACCCATCGTTAAGGCTCACGGCTGTGAGCTGTGGGATGTGGAGTATGTCCGGGAGGGCAGCGAATACTTCCTGCGGCTGTACCTGGATAAGGAAGGCGGCGTGGACATCACCGACTGCGAAGCCATCTCCCGGGCCGTGGACCCCATCCTGGACGAGAAGGACCCCATCCAGGGCTCCTATCATTTTGAAGTCTGCTCCGCCGGTCTGGAGCGCACCCTGAAGCGTCCCGCTGATTTTGAGCGTTTCATGGGCAGCAGCATCACCGTCAAACTCTACCGCCCCCGCAACGGCCTGAAGGAGATCCCCTGTGTGCTCCGGGGCTATGAGGACGGCAAGGTGACCGTGGAAGCCGGAAAAGAAACCATTACCTTTGAAAAGTCCGAAGTCGCCCTGGTGCGGCTCCGTGTGGAATTTTAATATAGGAGGATAGACAAATGGCACCCAGAAAGAATGCCAAGAAGAAGCCTGAAGCACCCAAGGTAAACATCGGTGCGGAGATCTTCGCTTCCCTGCGGGAACTGGAAAAGATCAAGGGCATCCCTGTAGATTATATGGTCGAGCGTCTGAAGCAGGCCCTGACCAATGCATACCGGAAGGACCGGGAAGATCACCGGGATATCCCCGGTGAGAACGTTGTGGTCAGCATCAGCGAAGAGGGTCTGACCATGCACCAGATCAAGACCGTCGTGGAAGAGCTGGAGGATATCGCTCTGGAGATCCACATCGACGCAGCCCGCCGCCATAATCCCGACCTGAAGGTTGGCGATACCGTGGCGATCCCCATCGACATCCAGAAGTTCGGCCGCATCGCCGCTCAGACCGCCAAGCAGGTGGTCATCCAGGGTATCCGGGAAGCCGAGCGTGGCGTCATGTACGAATCCTACTCCTCCAAGGCTCAGGAACTGCTGACCGGCACCGTGCTGCGGATCGATCCCACCACCGGCGATATGTTCGTCCGGATCGGCCAGGGTAATGAAGCCTCTGATGCTGTGCTGCGGGCTTCCGAGCAGATCCCCGGTGAGAAGCACACTGAGGGCGATCTGGTCCGTGTTTACGTTCTGGAGGTCCATAAGGCCAACCGTGGTCCCCTGGTCCACGTCTCCCGTACCCATCCCAACCTGGTCCGCCGCCTGTTCGAGCTGGAGACTCCCGAAATTGCCGAGGGTCAGGTGGAGGTCCGCAACATTGCCCGTGAGGCAGGCTCCCGTTCCAAGATGGCCGTCCGTGCCACCATGGAGGGCCTGGATCCTGTGGGTGCCTGTGTCGGTCCCCGGGGCGGCCGTGTCGGCGCCGTTGTGGAAGAGCTCCACGGCGAGAAGATCGACATCGTGGTCTGGTCCGAAGATCCCTGCGAGTACGTCCGTGCCGCTCTGAGCCCTGCTGACGTCATCTCCGTCACCCTGGTCCCCGGCCAGAAGGCCTGCCGTGTTATCGTTCCCGACGACCAGCTGTCTCTTGCCATCGGCAAGGAAGGCCAGAACGCCCGTCTGGCAGCCCGTCTGACCGGCTACAAGATCGACATCAAGCCCGCCTCCCAGGCCGAGCCTGTGGCAGAAGAGGCTGAGGAAGAAACCGAAGAATAAGAAAATCCTCCGGTAGGGCGGGCTGCCCTCAGCCCGCCGTAAACGGCAGCCGTGTAAGAGCGGCGGCTTGAGGGCAAGCCGCCCTACAGGAGGTCAATCAAAGGAGGGCAGCACAATGCAGAAAAAGATCCCCCAGCGGCAGTGTATGGGCTGCCGTGAGCGCCGGGCCAAGAAGGAAATGATCCGTGTGGTCCGTACCCCCGAGGGCACCGTGAACCTGGACTTCGGCGGCAAGATGAACGGCCGCGGAGCCTACCTGTGCCCCAACCCTGAATGTCTGAAAAAAGCCATCCGCTCCAAAGCCCTGGACCGGAGTCTGGAAGTAGAGATCCCCGAGGAAGTTTACGCAAGACTCCAGAAGGAAATGGAGGCAAACCATGGATAAGGCTCTGAATTATCTGTCCCTGGCCCGGAAGGGCGGTCTGGCGGAGCTGGGCGAGGAGCCTGTGGGCGCCGTGGCCCGGCTGGGCAAGGCCTACGTCATCATCGTGGCGGGGGATGCCTCCGACCACACCTGGCGCCGGGCCAAGTCTTTCGCAGCCGGAACGGAGCAGCAGTGCGTACGCCTGAGCTGCACCAAGGACGAGATGGGCTTCGCCATCGGCCGTACCAGCCTGGCCATTGCTGCCATCACCGATGTACAGATGGCTCTGGCTCTGGTGAAGGCCCTGGGTGAACCGGAAAAATATAAGCAGGCTCTGGAAGTTCTGACGGAAAAGGCCGCCAAGGCCAAAAAACGCCAGGCCGAAGCCAAAGCCCACCAGCGGAATGTCCGCAGGGGAAAGAAGAAGTAAGTAGTTAGTATACCGACATGCAAGCTGTGAAAGCGGCCTTGCCTCCCTCTTTGAGGGAGGTGGCCCGGCGTAAGCCGGGACGGAGGGAGTGTGTTTCTTAAGCGTGGACACTCCCCCAGTCAGCTGCGCTGACAGCCCCCTCAGAGAGGGGGCCAAGGAGAAGCTGCTCCACTTTTATGGTTTGTTACCATTATGGAGGTGCGTTTATAGAATGAGTTTTGTTAAGTATCGTGTGAAGGAAGTGGCCGCCGATTTTGGTGTGGCACCCCGTGAGATCTCTGAGATCATCGGCAAGTTCATGGAAAAGCCCAAGTCCTATACCCAGGTCCTGAATGATGCCGAGCTGAACGTGGTCTTCGACTATATGACCCAGAAAAATCAGATCAAGTCCATCGAGCAGGTCTTCGCTGTGAAGCCCACCGCTCCCAAGGCTGAGAATAAGCCCGCTGCCCCCCAGCAGCAGGGTGGCAACCGTCCCCAGCAGGGTGGTCAGAACCGTCCTCAGGGCGGCAACCGTCCCCAGCAGGGCGGCCAGAACCGGCCCCAGCAGAATCAGAATCAGAACCGTCCCCAGCAGCAGAATGCTCAGCAGCAGGCTCAGCCCGAGAAACCCAAGGAGCCTGAGCGCAAGCGCGAGCGCCGTGTTGTCGATACCTCCGCTGTTCAGGTCAATGCCAACCACTTTGCCGATGTTGACAACCTGGTCTCCGAGAAGGTCCAGAACTACCAGGGCGGCAAGCAGCGCATTGGCGGCGGCAAGGGCAAGCAGCAGAACAAGCAGCAGAAGGGCGGCTTCAAGGGCAACAAGTCCCGCAACGAAGAGCAGGAGAAGATGCGCCGCCTGCAGATGGAGGTGGCCCGGAAGGCTCCCGTCACTGTCAAGATCCCCGATGAGATCACCGTTGGTGAGCTGGCTTCCCGGATGAAGAAGACCGCTGCCGATGTTATCAAGTGCCTGATGAAGAACGGCGTCATGGCCGGCATCAACCAGACCATCGACTTCGACACCGCCGAGTATGTGGCCACCGAAATGGGCTGCAAGGTGGAGAAGGAAGTCACCATCACCATCGAAGAGCGGATCATCGATGACCACGTGGATACCGCCGAAGAGCTGGAGACCCGCGCTCCTGTTGTCGTTGTCATGGGCCACGTTGACCATGGTAAGACCTCTACCCTGGACGCCATCCGGAAGACCTCCGTTACCTCCGGCGAGGCCGGCGGTATCACCCAGCACATTGGTGCATATACTGTCGA
>JAFVPA010000045.1 GCA_017505505.1 Oscillospiraceae bacterium
CCTCTGGTGTACCAGTTGTTCTGCCAAGGGCATGGCTGGGTAGCTACGTGCGGACGAGATAAACGCTGAAAGCATCTAAGCGTGAAACTCTCCCTAAGATAAGATCTCCACTGAGGCTCGACGTAGACTATGTCGTTGATAGGTCAGAGGTGGAAGCGCAGTAATGTGTGTAGCTGACTGATACTAATAAGCCGAAAGCTTGATCTAAAGCAGGCTCAGTGTTGGCCAAATCTGATTGCAAAGTATGAATCAATGTTCAGTTTTGAGGGTGTACGAAAAGTCCTCAAGACCTGCACCTTTAGCTCAGTTGGTAGAGCAACTGACTCTTAATCAGTGGGTCCCGGGTTCGAGTCCCTGAAGGTGCACCATGGCCCATTGGTCAAGTGGTTAAGACAGCGGCCTCTCACGCCGTTAACATCGGTTCGAATCCGGTATGGGTCACCAATCCTTTGATGGAAAAGCGTGGTAAAAGCCACGAAATAGTTCGTGTTGATTGTCATGAGGGTCCACCTGTTCCCATCCCGAACACAGAAGTTAAGCTCATGTACGCCGACAATACTTGGCGGGTGACTGCCCGGGAAGATAGGTAATGCGAACACAAAAGAGTCAAGCTTATGCTTGACTCTTTTTTTGTCTAAAAGAAAACCACGCGTTAGACGCGAGGTTCAAAAAAGCCTATGGCGATGAACAGGAAACCCTGTTACAATGAGTGCGCGGTCTGCCAACTGCACACACAATGTAACAGGGAGGTACCATTCATTAAGGCAATGAATGACATCAATAGTTTATCACATAGCAAGTGGAATTGCAAATATCATATTGTATGGTTAAGGTCAATGAAATTGCTGAGAAGTATAACCTAAAGCTACTTGAGGAGCGGCTTCCTTTTCAGGCCTGGCAGAGCGACATATTCTTTGAGGAAACGGGAATAGGATCGTTCCTGCTGGAAGACAGCGGTGCGGAAATTGGGCATATGGCAGGTATGTATTTTCCGCTTTATAATTTCTCTATGGAGTTTGAGCTGTCTGCCGAACAACTGGACAGTAAAATCTGGTGTTCCATTGATTATGCCCGGAAGGATTATTTTCCCTGTGAAAGTCCTGGAGGTATCGACCTGTCTTTGTTTGAGCAGTGGGACCATACTGCCCCGGACGGTACACCTTTGTTGCTGGCCTTGAATAACAAAGGTACCGGCTATATCATTGCAGAGCCGGAAAACGCTATGATGATTTTGTATCTATATGGGAATTTTTCCGGCAGTGCTTATCCGGAACCGGAGGAGATCCCGACAAAAGCAGAGATGGAAACGATTGCGGACCTGTTTGATTATTCCATCCAGCCCCAGATAGCTGACCGGGCTGTTATTGAGAAAAAGCTGGCGGAGGCAGAGGCGGCACACAATGCTGCGAATACTTTTGTGGAGGAAACCTACGGAAGTTTTGACGACTATCTAAAGGTGGATATCCAGATTTATGACGATGAGCTTCAATACTGCTTCTACGACCTGACCGGAGATGGGGAAAAGGATTTGTTGATCGGTAGGAATGGAGCCTTGGATAAGTGTCTCTATATTCAGGATGGTAAGGTCTTGTTTAATTCCTATGGCAGTGCCTATGTGTGCGAAAATGGAATTTTGGATATTTACAGTGCCTATGAGATTTTTGAGGAGCATATGTATGTCACACCAAATTTCATAACCGATCCGGGGGATATGGATACGCTTTGGGAAAACGTGGAGCGTCTGAGCCGAACAAGACAGCAGTGGATCGCCGGAGACGCATATGATTCAAATTCCACCCGGGAAATCACCCCGGAGGAAGCACAGGACATTATGGACCAGTACCCCCGTGTAACGCTGGACTGGATGCCTTTGATGGAGTATCCTCTTTCTGAGGGGTACACGGTTGGAAGTTATTTGGAAGAAAAAGATGTTCGTGTGTCAGATGAAGAGCTGATGGATATCTACAGGAATTATTTATCAGAGCGTGACAGCAGCCACTACAGCCATTACCGGGTTCTGGACATCAATGGGGATGGTGTAGATGACCTTCTGCTGAAAGGGGAAAACGACTCCCTGATTGGTAACACCGACTTCTATTGGATCGCCTTGACCTACCGCTATGGCATGGTTGCTGGCTTTGAATCGGATTTCTACCTCTGTGAAGAAGGCATCCTGGAAAAGGTAAGTACAAGGTACACTGGTGGCTTTGGTGTGGAAGTGGATGGTCACCAATTTAAACGGTGTATCGGATTTGATGACGAACTATATGAATTTGTCGCATACAATAAGGCGACTGCAAGCTGGCAGGGAGACTGGTGGAATGAGATTCCCATGGAGGAAGAGGTTGCTACCGCCATCCTCGCCAAATACCCCCGCATCGATCAGGGGATGCGGCCCATTTCGGAGTTGATGGGTTAGGATAAATAAAAGCGCCGGGAAAACAGGAACACCCTGTTTTCCCGGCGTTGCTTATTGGCTGATGTTATGGTTCAACAGCCAATCCAGATACAAAATCGCTTCCCGGTATCCTTCCAGACCATGGCCCTTGATGGTCTTGCAGCAGGCGAGACCTGCGTAAGAGATCTGACGGAAGGCCTCCCGGGCATCCACATCGGAGATATGGACCTCTACCGCGGGGATGGAAACGGCCTTCAAGGCGTCTAAAATGGCGACGGATGTATGGGTATAGGCCGCAGGGTTGATGACAATGCCATCGACCTTTCCGTAGGCCCACTGGATCTTGTCCACCAGATTCCCTTCGTGGTTGGACTGATACTGGATCACTTCGATCCCGGTCTCTTTTGCCGTATCTTCCAGCAGCTGCAGAAGATCCGCAAAGGTATTTTTGCCGTAAATACCCGGTTCCCGGATGCCCAGCATGTTCAGATTTGGGCCGTTGATGACAAGTATCTTCATTACAGTTCCTCCAGGTATTCCAGAATAGTGCCTACGGTGGTGTTCAGATCACCATTGTTGTCAACACGATGGTCTGCGAAGGCTTCGTACATGGGCTTGCGGATCTTGTACATATCGGTGAGTTTATTGGCTTGGGATAGGGGACGGCCATCGGTGGGCAGCACATCGATATTTCTTTGCAGCCAGAAAATGGTGCTGTTCTGATGAAGTAGCGGATAGTTCCGCTCTTTGGTAACACAGCCGCCCCCGGTGGCGATGATCAGACCGGACTGCTTGCCAAGGTCTGCCAGAACCCGGGTCTCCAGATCTCGGAACGCGTCTTCTCCGTCCTGTGCAAAAATATCCGGGATGGACTTTCCGGCCAGTGCAACGATCTGCGTATCCGCATCCACCAGCTTTCGGCCAAGTTTTTCGGCAAGATATGCGCCAACGGTGCTTTTTCCACAGCCGGGCATACCGATCAGCACGATGTTCTGCATCTGGGTAGAAAGCTTCCGGTGGACCCGACCGATGACCTCGTCCTCCAAGGGCTTCTTGCCAAAGTATTCCGCCGCTTCCTTGGCCTGGGCCACCAGCATCCACAGTCCGTTTTCATGGGGCAGTCCCAGTGCTTCCGCGTCCAGCATCAGCTGAGTCCGTGCGGGATTGTAGACCATGTCCAGAACGCCTTCCAGATGGGGGAACTCCTGCAGGTCTACAGCAGCACTTCCGGTGTTGGGATACATGCCAACGGGGGTCGTATTGACGATGACGGAGGCATCCCTGTGCAGGTGCAGGTTTTGGTAATTGTTTTCCCCGGAGCGGGAAATGATGATGACGTTGGCCCCCATGTCCTGCAAGACCTTCACTGCCGTATTGGACGCACCGCCGCTGCCAAGGACCAGTACCTTTTTTCCAGCTACGGTGACACCGCTGCGGTGTACCATAGAGGAGAAGCCGAAATAATCCGTATTGTGGCCAAACAGACTGCCATCCTCCCGGCGGACGATGGTGTTCACCGCACCCATCCTACGGGCCAGAGGGGACAGCTCGTCCAGATAGGGAATGACATCCTTTTTATAAGGAATGGTCACGTTGATGCCGGTATAATCTCCGTTTTTTACGAAGCTGCCCACTTCCTCCGGTTCACGCTCAAACAGGTCATAGGAGTAGTCTCCCATCAGCGCATGGATCTGGGGGGAATAGCTGTGTCCCAGCTTTCTGCCTAACAAACCGCTTTTCATCAAACCACCTCGGTATAGCTGCCCAAATACTTGAATTCCTCACACAGGTCGTCCAGCTCGCAGATCAGCTGGATGTATTCCTCGGAATAGATGGAGGTCTCCAGGTCGAAATAGAACATGAACTCAAATTCCCGGTCCGGGATGGGGCGGGATTCCAGCTTGGTGACGTTGATCCCCAGAGTATACATCCGGGCCAATACTTTGTACAGGGCACCGGGCTTGTGGGGCAGGATCATCATGATGCTGGTTCTGTCAGAGCCGGGATAGATTTCCAGATTTTTGCTGATGCAGATGAACCGAGTCCGGTTGTTTCCCTTATCCTGGACGGAAGCAGCCAGACAGTTCAGTCCGTAAAGTTCTGCACAGTACCGGCTGGACAGGGCGGCAACGTCTTTTTTACCGGACTGGGACACCATTTCTGAAGCCAGGGCTGTATTGGCCACGGGGATCACATTAACACCGGACAGGGAATGGAGAAAATCGCCGCACTGGTTAATGGCCTGCTCGTGGGAATAGATGGTCTTGATGTCTTCCAGCTTTGCACCGGGGGTGGCCAGCAGATTGTGGTCTACCTTTAACCGGAAGGTGCGGACGATGGAGAAATTGTGGCGGATCATCAGGTCATAGACCTTGGTAACGGAGCCTGCTGTAGAATTTTCAATGGGCAGGATACCGTACTGGCACATGCCCTGCTCGATGGCGGTGAAAACGGCTTCAAAGTTTTTGAAGTACATGATGAAGGGGCTTTTGAAGATCTTCTCGCAGGCGATCTGGGAGTAGGCACCCTCCACGCCCTGACAGGCCACGATGGGAGCTTGAGGGAACAGTTTGGGGGTATTTTCGATGGAGCGGGAGATCTCCGCATACAGGGAACTGATGCTCCCATTGCGCTTGCTCTGGTAGCTGCGGCTCAGTTCAAAGAGCATGGAATACAGCACCCGGGTGTAATTCCCCATCTCAGGCCCAGCCAACTCAGCCACCTTCTGCAAAATAGCACGCTCCCGTCCGGGATGGAAAATTGGGAGGTTATTTTCCCGCTTATAATCCGCAACCCGGGCGGAGATGGCCATGCGTTTGGTAAACAGCTGTACCAGTTCTTCGTCGATCTTATCTATCTCAACACGAAGTTCGTTCAGATCCATAGGGTTATTTCCTCCTGTCTGTCTGGGTGTTTCCCAGAATCAGGTCAAATATGGCGATAGCAGCCGCGGCTTCTATGACGGGAACCGCCCGGGGAACGATACAGGGGTCGTGGCGGCCCTTTATTTCAAGAGAGGTAATCTCGCCCTGGCTCAGGGAAACGCTCTGCTGGGGACGGGAGATGGATGGTGTGGGTTTGATGGCGGCTTGGAAGATGACAGGCATACCGTTGGTGATGCCGCCAAGAATACCGCCTGCGTAGTTTGTCTCTGTCTGTATTTGGCCGTTTACGACAGTGTAAGCATCGTTACACAGGCTCCCACGCAGATTTCCGACAGAACTGCCGGCACCAAAACTCACAGATTTTACAGCGGGAATACCATAGACGATTTGTGCGATGCGGCTTTCCACACCACCAAACATGGGCTCACCCAATCCGGCAGGTAGACCTACGATATAGCATTCGATGATACCGCCTACACTGTCACCTTTGGCCCGGACTTCCGCGATTTTCTGGCGCATCCGTTCACCGGAGGCAGGGGAGAAAACGGGAAAGTCCTTTCTGATCAGGTCCAGCTGTGGAGACAGAGGATCCACAGCAAAATCATCCTTTTCTCCGCCAATGGACATGATCCGGGCCCCGATGCGGATCCCCCGTTCCTCCAGCCACTGCCTGCACAGTCCGCCGGCAATGCACAGAGGAGCCGTCAGCCGTCCGGAGAAATGCCCGCCGCCGGCTGAATCCTGGAAACCGCCGTATTTGATTTGAGCGGTGTAGTCCGCATGTCCGGGCCGGGGTTGATCCTTTAAATTTGCATAATCACCGGAACGGGTATTCTTATTGTGAATGACAGCTGCGATAGGAGCACCGCAGGTGAAGCCGTCCAGGATTCCTGCCAGAAATTCCGGCCGGTCTTCCTCCCGCCGGGGGGTGGACCAGTCGTTTTGTCCGGGTGCCCGTCGGTTCAGGAATTCCTGAAGCTTCTCAAAATCTACGGGAAGTCCCGCAGGAATGCCATCCAGCGTCATGCCGATGGCAGGCCCGTGAGATTGGCCGAAAATAGACAATTTTAAATTTTCACCGTAGGTACTGCTCATAGTTGCCTCCTAAACGGGAATATTCCTCCCAAAACCGGGGATAGGATTTTTTTACACAGTCTGCACCGAGAATGGTAACGGGATTTGCACAAACTGTTGCGGCAATGGCGGCGGACATGGCAATACGGTGGTCATTGACACTGTCCACGGTTCCGCCAGTAAGCCCGGTTCCGTATACCGTCAGGGTATCCTCTGTCGCATCTGCCCGGCCGCCCAGTGCTTCCAGCATGGCGATGACAGAGGCCACCCGGTCAGATTCTTTCAGACGAAGCCGCCGGATATCCGTAAAGACCGCACCTTTTTTGCAGGCGGCTATAACGGATAAGATGGGAACCAGGTCCGGGATATCCGCAGCGGAAATCGTGATGTTCTCTTCCAATGCGGGAAGCAAATCAAATATGGACCGGTCACCCTGGGGGGAATCGGCGCTCAGATTTTCTGTAATGACTGCACTTCCCAAAGCCGCAGCCGCCAGGAAGAAGGCCCCGTTGCTCCAATCTCCCTCTACTGTGATGGTACCGGGGGAGTGGTATTCAGGAGCCTGAAACAGTTCCATCGCCTGCAAAGTCATATCCACATAGGGTTTGGATTCCAGCTTCCCGGTGACGGTTAGCTTCGTTGCTCCCGGAATCAAGGACAAAGCAAAAGAAAGTCCGGTGATAAATTGGCTGGAAACACCGCCATCGATCCCATATTCACCGGGACAGAGCTTTCCGATGCAGCGGATGGTCGTCCCGGTGGGGCGGGTGAGGGTGCAGCCCATCCGCTCCATTTCCTCCCAGAGCGGGGAGAGAGGGCGTTGGGGAAGCCGTCCTTCCATTTGGAAGAAAGCATCTATGCCCAATGCACCCACAATGGGAAGCAGAAAGCGCAGTGTGGAGCCGCTTTCGCAGCAGTTCAAAACCGCAGTTTCCGGGACGGTTTTAATAGGGGTGATAATGTATCCGGTTTCCGTGCGCCGGATATCAGCGCCCAAGGCTTGCAAACAATCTGCTGTTGCTTCAATATCCCGATTGGTGTCCGGGCAAATCAAAGTGGTTTGATTATCAGCCAGGGCGGCACAAATCAGCAGCCGGTGAGCCTGGGACTTGGAGGGAATGGCAGTTACAGTCCCGGCCAACCTGCCGGGGGTAATGACAATATCCATATCAAAGACCTGCCTCGATAAAGGATTTTAGCGCGGCAACAGGTGTCGGAACGACTGCACAATCGCCGATTTTGTTGGGAATGATCAGTTTAACGGTATCTCCGGAACGTTTTTTGTCGGATAAGGTATAGGTATAGATGTCATTCACAGGATATTCCGTACGGACAGGAAGTCCGAACTTATCAAGACAGGCCACAATACGCTCAGCATCAGGACACTTCGCAGCACGGCTGACGATGGCCATACCGATAGCGACGGATTTTCCATGGGACAGGGAAAAATTGCTTCTGGCTTCCACACCATGGCCGATGGTATGCCCCAGGTTCAGCTTCATCCGGGCTCCGGTATCAAATTCGTCCTCCATGACCACGTCCCGTTTCCACTGGACACAACGGGTGATAACACTTTCCCGGTCAAAGGACAGCCCTTTCTCTTCCAGATGGGCGAATAGTTCCGGGTCATACAGAACGCCGTATTTGATGACCTCAGCGCATCCGTCCCGGAAAATATCCACAGGGAGAGAATTCAGAGTGTCAATATCGCAGAGTACCAGGCTTGGCTGACAGAAGGCACCGCATAGGTTTTTTCCCGCAGGCAGGTCAATGGCAGTCTTACCGCCCACAGAGGAATCCACTGCGGCCAGCAGGGTGGTGGGGACCTGAATAAACCGGATGCCCCGCAGGAATGTGGCGGCGGCAAAGCCTGCCAGATCACCTACGACACCGCCGCCCAGTGCTACCAGCAGATCCGTGCGGGTCAGATGGTTCTGGGCAAGGAAATTCACCAGATCCAGATAGGTGGCGGCATTTTTACTTTCTTCCCCGGAAGGGAAGACGAAGGATACCACGTCAAAGCCTGCTGTCTTCAGACTTTCTTCGGCAATGGCTCCATAAAGCGGGAACACGGTGGATTCGCTGACAATACAGACCTTCTTCGCTTTTCCCAACTGCCGGGCTTCCGCACCGATGGTTTTCAGCAGTCCGCTGCCGATTTTGATATCATAGGTCTTGGAGACGCTCACGGTAACGGTATTCATCCATCCACCTGCTCTTTCCGTTTCTTGCCCTCGTCCAGCAGGGATACCAGCTTTTTCCTATCATTGGCTTCCAAAGCTTCTTTGTATTGGTTCAGGCTGTTAATGTAGTAATCCAGCTCGAACAGGACGTTTTCTTTATTCTCCATAAATAGCTCCGCCCACATCTGGGGGTTCAGCCAGGCGACCCTGGTCAGGTCTTTGTAACTGCCTGCGGAGAAGCCTTTGTGTTTCAATGCTGTGGGGGATTTGATAAAGGCATTGCTCAAAATATGGGGCATCTGGGAGGTAAAGGCGATCATCTTATCATGCTCCTCCGCTGTCGTGACCGAGAAGGACCCAAATTGACAGGGCTTCAGTGCGGTCTTTACCCGGTCCAGCAGCTGCATATCGTCAAATACGGGCGGCACCAGCACCATGGGGGCACCCCTGAAAAGTCCGGCCCGGCTGTACTTGAACCCAGAGAACTGGGAACCGGCCATGGGATGGCCGCCCACAAAGGTAAAGCCATATTTTTCCGCCAGTGGGAAGCATCGCTGGCAGATCTCTTTCTTAATACCGCAGCAGTCCATCACCAGGGCCTTCGGAGAGACCAGATGGGCATTCTTTTCCAGCCAGGAAGCACTGCCGTCGGGATAGATGGCAAGCAGGATCAGGTCACACTCCGCAATGGTCTGCTCGTCCAGCCGCCCATGCACCGCTCCCGCCAGCATGGCAAAGGACAGCATATTTTCATTTCGCTGGATGGCATAGACGGTGTGGCCTTCCAGCGCATAGGCCCGGGCAAGAGAACCGCCGATGAGGCCAAGGCCTAAAATGCCGACCTTCATACCATGACCTCCCGGATGCGGCGGACCTGTTTATTCAGTACATCGAACTGGGGCGGCGTCAGGGACTGGGAGCCGTCGCACAGGGCGCAGGAGGGATTATTGTGTACCTCAATCATGATGCCGTCGGCTCCGCAGGCGGTAGCGGCATAGGCCATGGGAGCCACCAGACTGGCTTTGCCGGTGGCATGGCTGGGATCTACCACCACGGGCAGATGGCTCAGGCCGTGCAAAACAGATACGGCAGACAGGTCCAGGGTATTCCGGGTGGCGGTCTCAAAAGTACGGATGCCACGCTCACAGAGAATGACCTGCTCGTTGCCCTCGCTCATAATGTATTCGGCACTCATCAGCAGCTCCTGCAGGGTATTGGCCAGGCCCCGCTTCAAGAGAATGGGCTTTCTGGTTTTGCCCAGTTCCTTCAGCAGATCAAAATTCTGCATATTTCTGGCACCCACCTGGATGATATCCACATCCGCAAACAGGTCCAGGGTGGAGATGTTCATGATCTCCGTCACGATGGGCAGTCCGGTGGCCTCCTTTGCTTTCAGCAGAAGCCGGATACCCTCTCCCTTCATACCCTGGAAGGCATAGGGGGAGGTACGGGGCTTAAAGGCACCGCCCCGGAGGATATCCGCACCGGAGGCCTTCACGGCCTGGGCGACTTCAATGATCTGCTCTTCGGATTCCACGGAGCAGGGCCCGGCGATCATGGCAAAATAACCGCCGCCGATCTTTGCGTTTCCAACTTCAATGATAGTATCCTTGGGATGGAATTTCCGGTTGGCCTGCTTATAAGGTTCAGAGACACGCTTGACGGTTTCCACCATTTCCAGACTTTTCAGAAGGTCCATATCCACCCGGCTGGTGTCACCCACCAGGCCCAGAACGGTTACTTCCGCGCCTTCGGAAATATGAACATCCAGGTTCATAGCCTTCAGCCAGTCCACCAGATGCTGCCGTTGGGCGATGGTGGTACCGGATTTCAGGATCGCGATCATAAAAACATCTCCTAACAAAAATAACGCCGCACGTGCAATTCGTGCGGCGTCTTAAAAATACATTTTAAGCTTCCGAAAGTCTGCTGCAGCACAAATTGCTATTACTTTTTGTGGTCAAAAAAGTAATAGTAGCAAAAGGAAACGTAAGCTGCAGTGCGGCAAGTGTTCATGAAAATGCCTCCAAGTCCGGTTGCTGCGGACATTATACCACGGGTGGTGGAACAATGCAAGAGGGAATCGGGAAAATCAGAGAATTTTTGCCAAAGCGTCCAGAATGCGGTCCAGATCCCGGGCTACCATTTCCGGTTGCCGGAACATGTGGGAGAACAGGGCAGTAAGGTTTTCTTCAAACTGCTCGGGAAGTGTTTGGCAGGTTTCCCGGCAAAGCTGCATCAGTCGTTTTTCACCGGGATGGGTTTGGCGGTTCAGAGCAAACAGAAGGTCAAAATAGGATTCCAGGAATGCAGAAACGCGGTGGTTGATACTGACCAGGTCACCCCGTTTTACAGCTTTGTTGATCTGTGATTCGTAAGCCGGCATAGCGGTGCGGAGCAGTTTCCAGTTCCGGTCCATAATATCCGTTCGGAGGGCTTCCGGATAAGCTACATCATAGCGCTGCTTTGCCGCAGCCAGGCGGTTGCCTTTATCATAGAGGATCTTACAGGTTCGCAGGTTGTGCCACATACAGGTGGTATAACCATTGCGTCCATGGCAGCTTTCCACCACATCGGCAACATCTGCGGTAAAGGCATCCAGATTCCGATACAGGATATCAATATCAATGCCATTGTTCAGGGTACAGTTGTCCTCATATTCCCAGAAATGATTACCGATCTCCATATAGGAGCAGTATTTCTCCAGGATACTGCGGCGGATATCTTCCGCAATGGGGGCGGTGCAGTAAAGATAGATGTCATAATCAGATCGTTCATCATAGTGCTGTCCGGCCCGGGAGCCGCCCAGCGCGATGGCTTCGATCTCAGGCAGGGTGGAGAGTTCCATAAAAAGCTGATCGACCATAGGGGCCACCTCGTTTCGAAAAGTTTCGTAAATATTGTACATCCTTTTTGAAAATACTGCAAGAACAAATCTATCGTACCCGGTTTATTGGACGGTAAAATTTGTAATATATCCCTATAAAGCCATGGGGGGAACATTATGGACTATCTGAAAGACCTGAATCCTGAGCAGCTGGAGGCTGTGACCACCACAGAAGGCTATATCCGAGTGGTGGCAGGAGCCGGTTCCGGAAAGACGAAAACGTTAACAGCACGATATATGTATCTTGTGGAGCAGCTCGGTATCTCCACAGCAAACATCCTGTGTGTTACCTTTACAAATAAAGCGGCGGCAGAGATGAAAAAGCGGATTCGCCGTTCCTTACCGGATCAGGACCTGGGGCGGATCACCACTTTCCACGGCTTCTGTGTAGGACTTTTAAAAGAGGACTGCCATGTGGTGCAGTATCCGTCTACCTTTATTGTTCTGGATGAAGAGGATAAGGAAGCTATTTTACGTACCGTATTCGAAGACTTGGGGATCACCAGCCGGGAAATGACCATCAAAGAGGCGGTGGACCATATCGGCTGGCGCAAGGGCGGCCGGGGGTATGTGAAGACGCTCATCGGTGATCCGGAAAAACTGCGGCAGTTGGCCAATGAGGCTACCACGCTGAAGGATAAGGTGCTGTACCGCTATTTTTATGAACAGCGCAAATGCTACGGTCTGGATTTTGACGATCTGGTCTACTTCGTTCTGTATATCTTACAGAACAGCAAGGAGACCCGGGAAAAATGGCAGTCCCGGCTGGAATACATCATGGTGGATGAGTTCCAGGACATCGACAAGGACCAGTACGCCCTGGCGGACATTCTTTCCGGTTACCATAAAAACCTCTTCGTGGTAGGTGATCCTGACCAGACCATCTATACCTGGCGGGGAGCGGATGTGAAATTCATTCTGGAATTTGACAGCCGCCATGAAGATGTGAAGACCATCTACTTGAATACCAATTACCGCAGCATTCCCCAGATCCTCACGGCATCCAATGCGCTCATTGATAAAAACCGGGACCGGCTGAAGAAACAGCTTTCCGCCGTCCGCCCAGATTCCCGGAAGCCACTGTATTTCCATGCAAAGACCGGACAGATGGAAGCGGACTGGATGACTGCCAATATGCGGGCGTTGCACGAAGCAGGAATGCCCTATTCCGCCATGGGCGTGCTGTACCGGGCTCATTATGTGTCCCGTACCGTAGAAGAATCTTTGATAAAAAATAAGATCCCCTATGTTCTGTATTCCGGCGTGGAATTCTACAAACGGAAGGAGATCAAGGATATTCTGTGCTATCTTCGAATGGTCTACTGCGGTGATGATATCAGTTTCCTGCGTACGGTCAACGAACCCCGCCGGGGTGTAGGACGTACCAGGATCGGAGCACTGAAGGAGTATGCCGCACTGCACAAATGCAGCCTTTACGAAGCGCTCCTGGCCTGCCTGGACACAGTTCTGTTCCGCCGCAGCCGGGCCAAAGAATATGCGCGCCTGATTGAAAAGTACCGGGCCATTTTCGATGGAATGGATCTGACGGACCTGCTGGCCGGCATCCTCAGTGAAAGCGGCTATGAGGATATGCTCCGCAGCAGCGGTGAGGAAGAACGGCTGGACAACCTGGCAGAGCTGAAACAGGCCATCTATGATTTCGAACGGAAAGCGGGGGAGGAGGTCACTCTGGGCAATTATCTGGACCATGCAGCCCTGTTCACCAACATGGACCAGACGGAAAAGGCACAGGCGGTGAAGCTCATGACCATCCACGCGGCCAAGGGTCTGGAATTCCCGGTGGTATTCCTGTGCGGACTGTCCGAGGGAATATTCCCCGGGAAACGGGCCAACACCCGGGAAAAGCTGGAAGAGGAGCGGCGGCTGTGCTACGTTGCCTTCACCCGGGCCAAGGACCGGCTGTTCCTGTCTGATGCGGCTGGCAGTAATTACGATGGCTCTTTCCGGTATCCCAGCCGTTTCCTGTTCAATGCGGAGAAGGACAATGTGGAATACGCAGCCCCTTTGGACCCGGAGTTGGAAGAACGGGCACTGGAACAGATCCGGAAAACAGAAGATACCGCTTCCCGGCCAGCACAGCCCTGTGAGCAGGTGGGAAAACGTATCCTGCATCCCGTATTTGGAGAGGGAACCGTCATTGGCACGCCACGGGGCCAGGAGGGCATTATCGTCCAGTTTGAAACCATGGTAACGCCCCGGACCTTTGGTCCGGCAGCAAAAATTGTCTGGCTGACATAAAAATAAGTGGTATCCCAATGGATACCACTTCAGACTGTCAAAAAAGTCTCAAAATTAAATGTCATCGCGAACCAGTCCTCAGACTGGTGTGGCGATCTCCTCAAAAGAAGTAAAACTCTCAATTTTAGGAAGAATATGTTCTCAAATCTGGGGGATTGCCACGCCAGTGTGCGCACTGGCTCGCAATGACATGGTTTTTCGACACGCTGAAGCGGTATCCCAATGGGATACCGCTTGTCTCAAAATAAAAAGGGAATAATCATTTTTTCCAGAAAAGGCTGCAGGAAGAACATAACAGAAAAGGCTGCGGTACAGACACCATACAATTCTCTGTGCTCCCAGTCCTGTGCAGCTTTGGGGACCCTTCGTGTGATCATCCGGGCAAGGCACCAGCCAACCGTTGTACCGGTCGTATTGGTGATCAGATCGTTCACATCCGTAGCCCGGAAGGTAAAGATCTGCAAAAGCTCTATCAAAAGAGATACGGCGAAACCAAACAGAACGGTATGAGAAAAGGCTCTGTATCTTTTCCAAAACAGCGGAAGGGCAGCGCCCAATGGGAGAAACAGCAGAACATTCAGAAAACTGTTGGTAAAGTCTGAAAACATATACCGGAAGGGTATCAGATTGAGATTCGGATCAAACCGCACATAATTCACCGTGGGGAGTCCTACTACCGCATAGACACCGGACAGGTAGGCAGCCAGGAGAAGATAGAAGCAGGCTTTCTTCCGGCTATGATAATACTGTTTGTTCAGAAACAGGAACAGGGGAGCCAGAAACACAGCCGCCAGGGCCGCATCCAGGCCCATGAACAGGATCCTGCGCATGATGGATCGTCTCCTTAGAGGATGGGTTTTACGAACAGGACGGCCAGCACACAGCAGCAGGCTGTCAGGGCAAAGCGGCTGTCATTGTGGATATTAGACTCCACCTGCTCATATTCCCGGTGATAGCTGCAAATGGCACCCATGATGGTCCGGGCAATGGTAATGTCGACCTGAGGATCTTCTGCCATAAATTCCAGAAAATGCTCCTGCAAGGCATCTTCGTACTGCTTATGATCGGACAGGTCGGTAGGAAAGTCAGCATTGTGGGCATAGGTAAAGGCATCGGTGGTATAGTGGATCAGCTTACCCAAGGTATAGTAATCATACAGGTTCAGCTTTTTCTTATGCTCCAGCCGCCAGGAGATATCCTTCATGAAGTGGCGGGCATTGCGGTAGTTGTGGCCACGAAGCCACTGGAAACGGAGAGAGCCTTTTAAATAGGTAATGGGATTCCGGTCCGGCTCAATGCAGCCGATTTGAAAGGCCTTTACATAGGCTTTCGGGACCTCCGCCATATAATGCTGTGCCAGATACCGCCCCAGGCAGCGGTGGCTTTTTCCACGCATGAAATTGCCCCTTTCCATATTTTCTGCCTGAATTATACCATATTTATGATCAAAATGTGTGAACAATAGAAAAAATCTGTGATACGCATAACGTAATCGCTTTCGAAACTCCGAACCTTTGTGAGAAATAACGAAGCCGCCCTGGTTTCCAGGGCGGCATTTTCGTTTATTGCGTGATGGTAAAAGGAACTTCAGCAGCTTTCATGCCGTCAAAATACAACTCAAGCGTAAATTCTCCGGGCCAGGCTGGGAGCTGAGGAACCAAAATCTCACCGGTGTTGGCTTCTCCATTTTCCCAAATACTCTTCCAGGAGGGGCTGTCCTGAGTGATCAGATCCGGCAGCACATTGCCATAGGCATCCCGGATGACACAGAGAACATCCACAGAAACGCCGGTCATGTAGAAAGTGCCGGAGCTGTGCAGGAGGATGGCTGCCTGTTCACTGGGGGCGAAGGTATCCGTAACAGCATCCGCTTCCAGCGTTTCCGTATACCAGTCACTGTCAGCGGAGACTCTGGCAAGCTTAACATCCAGCGTATCCGTATTCAGGTGGTGCTTGTTGAAGGCTTTGCCTTCGGGACAGGTATAATTGCTTACATTGTTGAAGATGGTCGTTCCGTCAGACGCCTGGATGGACAGTTCATATGTTGCACCGGGAATCTTCATAGGGATAACGGCGGAGGCTTTTTTGTTTTTGACCACGTTCTTCTGCCCGCCGTCAATGCTGTATATCAGCAGCCAGCCGTCTTCCGAGGCTTTTCCACTGTGTTCCCAGGTAACCGTCAGCTTGTCGGAAGCTGTGTCTTTTACGTTCACTGCACTGATCCGGATGGGATCTTCCGTAATACTGGCCCGGGCGGGCTGTGTCATACCGGAAGCCGTGATTTCCACGGTATAGCTGGAGCTGGGATCAATATTGGGGAAGGAAACCTGAGGATCTGCAACGGTGAGCGTTTGATCGTAGTCCAGACCGTTAAAGCAGCGGACCGTCCAGCTGTCTACCACTACATCACCGGGTGCTTTCCAGTGAACGGTGATATCCGTATCTTTCTCAGAGGTGATGGTGATATCCTCTGCCAGAATCAGGCGGGGGGCCAGCAGTTCAAGCGATGTGCTGCCGCCGAGGGCGATGCTTTCTCCGGTTTCAAGCGTGAAGGTGTAGATCTTGCCAACTGTCAGACCTGTGATATTTACCGTGTGTCCGGTAAAGGTTTTGCGCTTTTCCTCTTCTCCATCAGCACTGTAGAAGACTGTCCAATCATTGGGTTCTTCTCCGTCTACGGTGAAGCTCAGTAACACGGAACCGTCTTCCGCACCGGCTATAGAGGTAAAGGAAACGATATTGGTAGTCGCCTCCGTTGTGAAAACATCAGAGGTCTTGCCGATCAGATCATGGAAGCCGTCGATTTCCAACTCCACAGTATACAGCGTGTTTGCGTTCAACTCAGTGAAGACGGCTTGGCCGTTGGTCAAACCGGAAGTCTTGCTCTTACCGTACTGGTCGGAGCAGGTGACCCGCAAAGCGGCAGGATCGGCATCCGAGACTACGGTGACTGTGATTTGATCCTGAGTTCCTTCGATGGTGAGGGACTCTATGGTGCGCAGATAAAGATTTTGGTAATACCAGAATCCGGCAAGACCGAGCAGACAGAGGATCAACAGCGTCAGAATTGCAGAGAAGAACCGCTTCTTTCTTCGCTTATACTTGGGATCCTGGAATGTTTTTTCTGCTTTCTTTTTTGACCGTTTGGCAGGTACCGCATCCTTGTCCTCTTCCATGAGGGGCTCTGGCGGGAGTCCGGCCTCATCGGCGTAATCCATATCCTCTTCAATAAAGGCAAAGGGATCCGGTGGTTCCGGGATCTCCGGCATCATGACACCTTCCGCGGGTTCGTGAGCGATCAGATCATCAGCCTGGGAGAGAATTTTGGAAACCTCATCAGAAATGCTGGGGATAGCTTCTGTTTCGGGAACAGCTTCAGCTTCCGAAGGCGGGGCCTCTTCTGCCGATGTATCTTCCGTGAGGGATTCATCTGCTGGTGCTTCCTGAATGGTTTCATCCGGCTCCGGGAGGATCTCCTCAGCAGGATCTTCAGAGACGGAAACCTCTTCAACGGTTTCCAACGCAATTTCCGCGAGGGGTTCTGTAGAGGGCTCGTCAACCGGTGTATCCTCAGAGATGACCGGCAAGGGCGCTTCCTCCTCAACAGATTCGGATACCTGCGGACTCTGTTCCTCTTCAGCAGTGCTTCCTTTCTTTTTCTTAAAGAACGGAACGATATCTTTCGGATCTACATCCAGAGGGATATGGGGTGTGATGGGAACATCATTGATGGAATTGCGCTGCATATAGGAAGCCAGTGCCTTACCTAACTCGGCCGGATCATTCCAACGCTCAGCCGGATCGATGTGTATGGCTTTCATGATGATTTCTGCCAGCTCGTAGTCCGCATGGATCGGAGAAGGCAGGGTAGCTTCCGGATCCCGCATCCCTTTGAACGGGAGCTGTCCATCGTTGTAGAGCTGGTACAGGATCATACCGACAGCATAGGTATCCACGGTCATATTCAGCGAAGCCATGGGATCCAGCAATTCCGGCGGAGTATAGGCGCTGTAATATTTATCCGGAAGTGCGGCATAGCTCAGCGCATCCAACTGGATGAATCCCAAATCACCGATCCGGTATTCTTTCTTTTCGGAAACGAAAATATTATTGGGTTTCAAATCTGCGTACAGAGCTCCCGCCTGGCGGCAAATCGACAGTGCCGAGCAAAGATCCAGACCCAGATTGATAGCTTCCAGCTGCGTTACAGGATGCTGTTTTACATACCTTTCCAGTGTGCGCTTATAGCTGCCCACGAGATAGATCTCATATCCCAAACGGCGGCGGGTGATGGGTTCCATCTGCCAGCCTTCGTAAGGGAGGAAACCATCCAGCTTGGACAGGGTCTTCAGAAGCTCTGCTTCTTTCATGATACCCTCGCCAATCTGGCGGTAGTATTCCATAGCATCTGCGGGATCTTTATATGCACCGGCCAGCAGCAGGGCATCCAACTGCACCTGAGAGGCCGGGATGGTGATGATCTTGACTATGTATTTTTTATCTGTATTTTCCTTTATGGCGGGACAGCAACGGACACCGTCATGCTCACTCATGGGATTTCCCATGGAGAATCCATCCAGCAAAGGAGAGATGATTTTTTGCTCAGACAAGACTATCGCCTCCTTTAACCCGTATATCATAAAATAAAATGACAAAAAAATCAACACTTTTGTAGTTGTATTCTTTGGAAGACCGTGATATAATGTCGAATAATAGTGGTTCAATGGCAAGATTGAACGGGAGGTATCCGATATGAATAAAATCATCTGTGATATTTGCGGCACATCCTATCAGGAAAGCGCAGAATGCTGCCCTATCTGTGGTTGTACAAAGGAAGCGGCTGCCGGATTGCTGGCAGAGGAAGCTGTTGAAGAAGTCAGCACCAACACCGGAGCTGCGCCCAGAAAAAAGGAGATCTTTGACTTCGACGAGGTGAATGCCGAACCGAAGGAGGAAGAGGACGAAGAAGAGGAAGATTACGACGAGGAAGAGGAGGAAGACGAGGAGGAAGAAGCTCCCCGCCATAACACCTTCGTTGTGATCCTGCTGACGATCCTCATTGCCGGCCTGCTGCTGGCTGCCGGATTCATCTTTGTCCGGTATTTCCTGCCTAATATGCAGGCAGAGGAAACCACTCCCACCACGGTAGCGGTCCAGGAAACGGAGAGCGTTGCACAGGAGACCGGTATTCCCTGTGAAGTGCTGACCATGCTGAACACCAGCGTGGCAGAACTGAACGCAGAAGGCCAGCAGTTCCTGCTGAACATCAAGACCCAGCCTGAGGACACTACGGACAAGATCATCTACACTGTGGCGGATGAGAGCATCGCCACCGTTTCTGAGGACGGTAAGATTACCGCTGTTTCTGAGGGTGAGACCAATGTGTACATCAGCTGTGGTGAACACAGTGTTTTGTGCCCTGTTATCGTTAAGTATGTAGAGGAGACCGTTCCTCCTACTACCGAAGCACAGGTCGTGGAGACTGCCCCCCAGGAAACGGTTCCTCAGGAAACTGCCGGTGAAGAGACGGTCCCTGCGGAAACCGCGCCTGCCAACACCGGTCTGAAAAATGTGACCCTGAAGCTGAAGAAGACCGACATCATGCTGGGCGTGTACTACCAGTTCACCCTGGAGCTGGACTGCGACCTGGAGCAGAACGAGGTCGAGTGGTCCTCTGAGCATCCCCACATCGCCAAGGTTGACGAAAACGGTGTGGTTACCGCTGTGAAGTCCGGCACCACCATTGTTACCGCAAAGTACGGTGACCAGAAGGTGGACTGCTGGGTGCGCTGCAGCTAAAGTTACGAGAATACGGCAGCTCCGTTATGGAGCTGCCGCTTTTCGTTATTCGCCATCGATGACAGCCTTCCTGCGAAACAGGAACGTGATGCACCACAATCCGGCCAGACTGATGATGGTGTAGATCAGACGGCTGAACAGGGAACCGGACCCACCGAAGAGCCAGGCTACCAGGTCAAATCCGAAAATACCCACCAGACCCCAGTTGAGACAACCGGTGATAGATAGGATCAACGCAATGGTATCCATAACAAAACCTCCATTTCCCTTTACGGATATGGATAGGATGCGCATGTTTTGCAAATTTATCAGGATACGGATTGCAAAAAAGAAAAAATTCCGCTATAATGTTGGCATTGAAAAATAAGGAAGGTAATGTGTATGACAACTTTGTATGAAGGCGCATTTGCCAAGCTGAATCTGACACTGGATGTTCTGGGCAAGCGGGAAGACGGCTATCACGATCTGCAAAGCGTGATGCAGACGATCTCTGTCCGGGATGACATTGAGATCGACGTGGGTACCGGAAAGCCCTGGAAGCTGCTGTGCAGTGTGGAAGGTATTCCCACCGATGAGCGTAACCTGGCCTGGAAGGCCGCAAAGGTCTACTGCGATGCCATGAAGAAGGATCCGGATGGCCTGGAGATCCGGATCACCAAGCGTATTCCCTCCGGCGCCGGCATGGGCGGCGGAAGCGCAGATGCGGCAGCGGTGCTCCGGGCACTGAACCGTCATTACGGTGATCCTTTGTCTCTGTTCGCACTGGCCGAGCTGGGCGCGCAGGTGGGCAGTGATGTTCCTTTCTGTGTCATCTGCGGCACAGCCATGGTCGAAGGCCGGGGAGAACGGGTCCGGAAGCTGCCGGATATGCCCGACTGCATCTTTGTCATCGTCAAGCCGGAATTCTCCGTGTCCACCCCGGAGCTGTATCAGAAGATCGATGCGGTCCAGATCCCCAAGCGTCCCGACAATAAGGCCATGGAAAGTGCCATCCTGGCCGGTGACCTGGAAAAGGTAGTCAAGAACGTTTACAACGTCTTTGATCCCGTAGTCACCGAGGACCATCTGGAGCTGAACTACATCAAGTCCCTGTTCCATCAGTATGGTGCAGCCACCTACCAGATGACCGGCTCCGGTTCCGCGGTATTTGCTATCGTTTCCGAGTTTGAGATCGCGGCAGTTATCTGCAATATGCTGAAAGAGAACTATCCTCAGGTTTATATCGGAAAACCCGTATAATTTTGCCAAAAGCCGTCCATACTGGAAGTATTTCAGTATGGACGGTGTTTTTTATGAGAAAGATCCTGATGCGGATCGTAATTTGTACGGCCATTTCCTATATGATATGGGGCTTGTCCCTGATTCAGGACAAGCAGCAGCTTCGGGACGGATTGATCCGCTTCCATGTGGTGGCCAATTCCGATACGGAACATGACCAGGCAGTCAAATTACAGGTTCGGGATGCGGTGCTGAAAAGCCTGCAGGAGGATCTGAATGCTGTTGCGGATGTGGAGACAGCCAGAGCGTATTTACAGGAAAACCTTCCGAAGATCCGGACTATCGCCAATGAGACGCTGGAAGCCGTAGGCTTCGATGGGGAAGCCGTCGTTACCTTATGCAAAGAGGCCTTTGATACCCGGTATTATGATACCTTCAACCTTCCATCTGGCGTCTACGAATCCCTTCGGATCGTCATTGGTGAAGGGAATGGGAAGAACTGGTGGTGTGTGGCCTTTCCCACCCTCTGCCTTCCGGCCACAACAGATGGATTTGAAGAAGTGGCGGCAGGGGCAGGGTTTTCAGATGCCCTAAGCAATACGCTAACTGGACAGGAAGGATACACAGTGCGGTTCTTCCTGTTGGATGCCTTGGGCTCTGTGGAAAATATGTTCTTTGCGGAATAAATTGTGCCTGTTATTCGGACCGATTCTGTGGTATCATGTAGAAAACTAAGAAATAAGGAGGCACAGCTATGCTGCACCTGCTTTTGGGCCGTGACTGGACGGCCAACCGGGATGAAGTGTTAACGCGTATCGCGGCGGATGTGCGCCAGCGGAAAGAAAACCGCATTCTGATCGTTCCCGAACTGATCAGCCACGAAACAGAGCGCCGGCTTTGTGCTGCGGCGGGCGACACGGCCAGCCGTTATGCGGAGGTCTTGTCCTTTACCCGCCTGGCCCGCCGGGTCACGGATTCCATGGGAAGCGCAGCGGAGGAATGCCTGGATAACGGCGGCCGGGTGGTGGCTATGGCTTCCGCAGCCCGGCAGCTCAGCAGCCGTCTGAAAGCCTACGCATCTGTTGAGACCAGGCCGGAATTTTTGACAGGCCTGATTGACGGGATCGATGAATTCAAGCGCTGCTGCATCTCTTCCCAGGATCTTTCCCGGGCCGCCCGAGAGACAGAGGGCAGTCTGGCCCAGAAGCTGGAAGAGCTATCCCTGCTGATGGAGGGCTATGACAGCCTGTGCACCCGGGGCAAACGGGATCCCCGGGATCAGATGACCTTGCTTTTGGAGCATCTGGAAGAGGGCACTTTTGGTGAAGATCATGTTTTTTACATAGACGGATTCCCGGACTTTACCCGGCAGAATCTGGCGATCATTGAGCACCTTATCAAAGTTTCGCCCAGCGTTACCGTGAGCCTGAACTGTGATGAGATCGATTCGTCTCTTCTGGCCTTTGAGAAGGCAGGCAACACGGCCCGGGAGATCTACCAGTGTGCCGTCCGGTCCGGGGTGGAAGTCCGGGTCGAGACCCTTCGGGAGCGCCCTGGTCCCCTGAACGTGGTTCGGGAAAAGCTGTTTCAGGGGATCCTTTCAAATTATTCTGCAAAGAGCGTCCTCCATACCTGCCGTGCAGCATCGCCCTACCAGGAATGCATGGCAGCAGCCCACCAGGTCATGGAGCTGGTCTCCGGTGGCTGCCGCTACCGGGATATCACGCTGGTCTGTACCGACATGTCCGTATATACCCCCCTGGTAGATATGATCTTCCACCGGTTCCATATCCCTGTCTACCGGTCCGGAACGGAGGAAATTCTGCAAAAAAGTGTTATCGCCACAGTCCTGACAGCGCTGGATGCGGCCCTCAGTGGCTTTGATCAGCGGGATACCCTGCGGTATCTCCGCTCGGCACTGTCTCCGCTGGATCCGGACATCTGCGACCGGGTGGAAAATTATGCGGTTATTTGGGGTATCCGGGGGCAGAAATGGGCCTCTGAATGGGTCAATCACCCTGACGGCCTGAGCGGGGAGTGGAATGACGCCTTCCGGGAAGCACTGGCGGAACTGAACAGGGCCCGGGAAGCGGCCATTACACCGCTGGTGAAACTGCAAAAGGGCTTCAAAGAGGCAAAAGACATGCGGGGACAGGTCACGGCCCTGTATACTTTTTTGGAAGAAATCCAGCTGGAACAGCGCCTCTCAGTCCTGGCACAGACCATGGATGCTGCGGGAGATAACCGCAGTGCCCAGATCCTGAACCAGCTTTGGGAGATATTACTCTCTGCCATGGAGCAGATGTACGATGTATTGGGGGAAACCTATTGGGACGCGGAGCATTTTTCCCGGCTGTTCCGGCTGCTTTTGAGCCAGTACGATGTGGGCACCATTCCTCCTGTGCTGGATGCGGTACAGATGGGGCCTGTATCAGCTATGCGCTGCCACCAGCAGAAATACCTGATTGTCTTGGGTGCGGAAGAGGGCAAGCTGCCCGGTTATACCGGTTCCTCCGGTGTCCTGACTGACCAGGAGCGTGTGGCCCTGCGGGAACTGGGCGTACCCCTGACCGGCGGCGCTATGGAAGGCATTCAGGCAGAATTTGCGGAGATATACGGTGTTTTCTGCGGTGCTATGGAGGCCGTCTGGGTCTATTGCTCCGGAGAACAGCCCTCCTTCGTTTTCCGCCGTTTGGCAGAGCTGTCCGGTGGGGAAGAGCAGGCAGAAAATGCTGCCGGATTTGCTTTGGCTGATGAATTGGAAGCAGGCGCCTATCTGGCCCGCTGGGATGCGGAAGAATTGGCACAGCGGCTGCGGGTAACAGAAGGATACCGGGATACGAAGCAGCGCCGGGCCTATTCCCTGGGAAATGTAAAAATAGAGAATATCCGAAAGCTTTACAATTCGACACTGACACTTTCTGCATCCCAGATCGACCGTCAGGCCGAGTGCCGCCTGTCCTATTTCCTGAAATACGGCCTCCGTGCCAAGGAACGGAAGGAGGCTGCCGTCGACCCGGCGGAATTTGGTACGTACGTCCATGCCGTGCTGGAAAATACTACCCGGTGTATCCAGGAAATGGGCGGCTTCCATACGGTTTCTCTGGAAGAGACACTGGACATTGCCCACCGTTACAGCGAGGAGTATGCAGCCCAGCGGTTCAGCCAATTGGAGTCCGAACGGGTGACGTATCTATTCCGCCGTAATATCCGGGAGCTGGATCTGGTAGTTCAGGAGCTTTGGCTGGAACTGAAGGAAGCTCTGTTTGAACCGGCTGGCTTTGAGGTGGACTTTGGTCCCACCGGTGATCTGCCGGCTATCTCCATCCCCAATGGCAGCATGGAGGCTGCCATTCAGGGGAAAGTGGACCGGGTGGATACCTGGAACAATGGGGCTACCACCTACTACCGTGTGGTAGACTATAAGACCGGCAAAAAGGATTTTGATTACTGCGATGTCTTCAACGGCGTGGGCCTGCAAATGCTTCTGTATCTGTTTGCCCTGAGAGACAGTGAGGATGAGATGCTGGGGGACCGTCCGGTACCGGCCGGTGTCCAGTATTTTCCGGCCAGGGTCCCTTATCTTGCCGCAGAGGGAAAGCTGGAAGAGGAAGAGGTACAGAAGGAACGAAAGTCCAACTGGAAACGCCGGGGACTTCTCCTGCAGGACGAAGCAGTCCTGCAGGCTATGGAGCCGGGAGAAACTCCCCGGCGTATGTGTTATACCATAAAGAAGGATGGTACCCTCTCCGGTGACCTGGCGGACCGGGAGCAGCTGAAACAGCTGGAGGGGTATGTGTTCCGGGTACTGGCCCGAATCGTGGAGGACATTGCTTCCGGCAATGTGGAGCCCAACCCCTATACCCGGGGCACCAGCCACGATGCCTGCGCTTACTGTCCCTATGGCAGCATCTGCCATGAAGAGACCGTAGAAGGGCGGCGAAACTACAAAGCCATGAAGGCCCAGCAGTTCTGGGAGGAGATCGGAAGGGAGATGAAGGGAAATGGCTGAGCAATTGACAGATCAGCAGAAAAAAGCTGTCTATGACCGTGGCGGCAAGCTGCTGGTTTCCGCGGCGGCCGGATCCGGCAAGACCAAGGTCCTGGTGGACCGGCTGATGGTCTATCTGACTGACCCAAAGGATCCGGCCAATCTGGACGAATTTCTCATCATCACGTATACCAAGGCTGCCGCTTCAGAGCTTCGGGGTAAGATCGCCGCAAAACTGACCGAGCGTATCGCTCTGGAACCGGAAAACAAGCACCTGCAAAAGCAGATGCAGCGGTTGTTCCTGACGAAAATTTCCACAGTCCACGGCTTTTGCGGTGACCTGCTGCGGGAGTATGCCTACAGGCTGGATCTGCCGGCAGATTTCCGTGTGGCGGATGAAAACGAAAGCCGGGAGATCCGGGAAACAGTCCTCGGTGATCTGCTGGACCGGGCCTATGCGTCCTCGGGGGAGAATGAAGACTTCCGGGCCTTTGTGGATACCCAGGGTCTTGGCCGGGATGACCGGCTGGTCCCGGAGATCATCGAAATGGTCTATAACAGTGCCCGCTGCCACACGGATCCGGATGGCTGGCTGGACGCTTGCCTGGCGGCTGCTGACGTGGATACGGTGCAGGATGTTTCGAAGACCACCTGGGGCGAATATCTGATGGAAGATTTAAAGGACTATCTGGATTGCCAGATCCACGTCTTTCGACAGTGCATCCGGGAAATGGAACGCAGTGAAGGTCTGGAAAAGCAGTGTATCAATATTCAAAATACGCTGAACCAGCTGGAAGCGCTGCGTGGCGCGCAGACCTGGGATGAAGTCGCAAACAACAGAAACGTCGATTTTGGACGGCTGTCCCCTCCGGGAAAGAATGCCGACCGGGAATTGCATGCCCGGGTGAAAACAGTTCGGGATATCTGCAAAAAGAGACTGTCGAAAAAACTGGAGAGCTTTGCGGACGGCTCCGCACAGATCTTACAGGACCTGTCCAAATGTGCGGCCGGAGCCCGGGGCCTGGTAGAATTGGTCAAACAGTTTGACCGGGACTACACAGCGGCCAAGCGAAGCCGCCGTTGTCTGGATTTTGGTGATCTGGAGCATAAAACCCTGGATCTTTTGCTTGGAAAATCCAGAACAAATCCCACGGCGGTCTCTGCGGAGATCGGACGCCGATTCCGGGAGATCATGGTGGATGAGTATCAGGACTCCAATGGCGTTCAGGATGCCATTTTTTCTACCCTGACCCGGGAAAAGCAGAACTGTTTCATGGTGGGAGATGTGAAGCAGTCCATCTATCAATTCCGTTTGGCGGATCCACAAATTTTTCTGAAAAAGTACAACGACTACGCACCTGTGGAAGAGGCCTTGCCCGGAGACGGGAGAAAAGTCCTCCTGAGCGACAATTTCCGCTCCGGTGCGGAGGTAATTGAAGGTGTCAATGATGTTTTCTGGGCTTGCATGCGCCCCAAGGTGGGCGGTTTGGAATACGGCGAAGCGGAGGCCCTTCGGGAAGGCCTTTCCCATGAACCCCTGCCGGATCCCGGCGTAGAACTGTATGCAATTGAAGTCCGGCAGGAGACATACCCTGAGGAAGCCGCTTTCGTTGCGGATAAGATCCGGAACATGCTGCGGGAAGGGACCCTGATCCGAACCAAAGAGGGCTTTAGGCCCGTGGCTCCGGAGGATATTGTGATATTGCTCCGCTCTCCCGGGAGTGCTGCCGGCTACTTCCAGAAAGCCCTGGAAGCCCGGGGAATCCGCTGTGCTTCCGGCGGTGGTACGGATCTGCTGAAAACCGAAGAGATCGGCACACTTCGCTCCTTCCTGCAAACCATTTTGAATCCACGGCAGGATATCCCCCTGATCAGCACCCTGGCCAGCCCTGTCTTCGGATTTACGGCCGATGATCTGGCGGCGGTCCGTTCCAAACAGAAAAAGGGAACGGTCTATGATGCGTTGCTCCTTAGTGAGGATCCAAAGGCGAAAAACTTCCTTTCTGTTTTGGAGACCCTCCGTCAGGAAAGCAGAATGAATACACTGACAGCGCTGCTGGAGTGCTGTTTCCGGTTGACCCGGTTGGACAGCGTCTACGGATCTATGTCCGACGGCGCAGTGAAGAGCGCGAACTTGCAGCGCTTCTACCAATTGGCAGCGGAGTTTGAAAAGGGAAGCCTGCGGGATCTGGCCCAGTTCCTGGATCATCTTGCGGCGTTGGAATCACGGGGACTTGTTCCCGACAGTGCAGCCAATGCAGGCTGCGTCAACATTATGAGCATCCACAGGTCCAAGGGACTGGAATTTCCTGTGGTTTTCCTGAGCAATCTTTCCCGAAAGTTCAATCAGGAAAGTCTTCGGGCGCAGATCCTGTGTGATAAAAAGCTTGGACTGGGCTTGTCCGTGGCCGATACAGAAAACCGTGTCCGGTATCCGTCTGTTGCCAAGCGGGCCATTGCCGCAAAGATGGCGGCGGAAAGCCTTTCCGAAGAAATGCGTGTCCTCTATGTTGCCCTGACCCGGGCCAAGGACCGGCTCATCATGACCTATGCGGCCCAAAAGCTGGAAGAGGATCTGATGGAGATCGCGCTTCGTCAGGACTTCGATGGCGGAGAACTGCTGTGCCGGGATGCTATCTGCCCAGGAGACTGGGTGCTGCTTGCGGCCCTGCAGCGTACGGAAGCGGGAGAACTCCATGCCTTGGGCGGCAGACCTGCGGAAACCAAAATCGGTCAGTATCCCTGGAAGATACGGTTGACATCGGCCCCGGAAAATACGGAAAAAGCCTTTGTTTCGGAGCGTACCCCAAGCGGTGTCCCGGAGGGAACGGAAGCGGTTCTGGAAAAGGCGCTTGCCTTCCGCTATGGCCATATCCCGGCTACCCAGGCTCCCTCGAAGCAGACGGCCACAGGGCGCAAGGGAAGATTCAAGGATGCGGAAGCCGCGGAAAATACCCAGGAACCGAAGCATCCTGTCCGCAGCTGGCGGCGTCCCGCGTTCTTCTCCCGGCAGGCAGAGGGAAAGGCTTATGGCAGTGCCATCCATGCGGTGTTGCAGTACATCCGTTATGAAGCCTGCGGTGATGCGGAGTCTGTAAAGGCGGAGATCAGCCGCCTTGTGGAAAAACGGTTTCTGACACCGGAACAGGGAAGTATGGTGCCCAGTGAGAAGCTGGCCCGGTTCTTTGCAACGGAGATCGGCACCAAACTTAGGACGGGTACGGAACATATCCGGGAGTTCAAATTCTCCATTCTGGACGATGGACGACATTACGGTGAAGGCCTGGAAGGGGAGCGGGTGCTGCTGCAGGGCGTTGTGGACTGTGCGCTTCTGGAACAGGATGGCATCACGGTCGTGGATTTCAAGACGGACTATGTCACGGAAGAAACGCTTGCCGCTGTGGTGGAGCGTTACCGTCCCCAGGTGCAGACCTACGGGGAAGCGCTGCGGCGTATCTATGAAATGCCCATAAAAAAGCAATATCTGTATTTCTTCCGGTTGGACCGGTTCGTGGAGGTATGAAAACAGGCGGCACTTGCAAAAGTGCCGCCTACAGCTTATGTAAATATTTTTCTCATGCCGAAATAGAGGATTAGAAGGGCCAGAAGCGTTTTCATGATATATTCTACAATTTTGCCGTACTTTTTGCTCTTTCGGCCAATGATTAGGGCCGGTACTACAAACAATCCTATAACAAAGGGAAAGAGGAATTCCAGTGACAGCCAGAATCCCATCCGGTGACCAAAGGCTGTTGCGAAATCCTCTCCGCCCCACCCCGTGGATGCTTGAATCAGACTATAACAAACGCAGTAGAGAAAAACATATTTGATTACCTTTCTGGTATTCTGTCTGTGTTCTTCCGGGATGAAATAGGAACTTCGGATATGCTGGTCAACAAAGCTTATGTAGTCCTGGGCCAGTGTCTGAAACCGAAAGCCTTCCTGCTCTTTGTCGTGGATGATCTCCCAGTACCGTTCGGTATCCAGCATCCGGGCATCCTCCCGTTTCAGCTGGCGGCACAGTTCCAGAGAACCGTTCAGTTTTTCGATTTCCGCCTGCAAGGCAGAGATATTCGCATCCAGAGCTTCCTGCAGGGGCAGGGCACCATCTAAGATATCCGCGATCTGCTGCACCGGGATACCCAGCTTGCGCAGAATAATGATCTCCTTTAACCGCCGGATATCTTCTTCGGAGTAATCCCGGTACCCTTTCTCCGTCCGGGCCGGGGTGTTCAAACCTTCTTTTTCGTAAAATCGGATATTGGCTTTGGTAATTTCCAAACGCTGTTCAACTTCATTGATCTTCATTTCCGACACCTCTTTTCCGATATTGTACCATTATCATAAAGGGTAAACAAGGGTGAAGGTCAATCTACTGTTGGTAGAATTTCAGGGCGCCCGGTATTCCGGGCGCCCTCGCTGCTGGGTTAGCGGCAGTTTCTGTTCTGATTCTGGTTATTGTTCTGGTTCTGGTTGTTCTGATTCTGATTCTGGTTCTGGCTGCGGTTGCTGCTCTGGTTCTTGTTCTGATTCTGGTTATTCATGGTTCTCTTCCTCCAACTTTTTTCTTACGGCCTTGCCGCTATCCTAGCTTACCCAGCTTTTCAGGATTTATCCTTTGCCTTGAAAAGAAGGCTTGCCAGGAGCCCTGCGAAAATGGCTGCGGTGATGCCGCCGGCGGAGGCTTTCAGGCCTCCGGTAAAGATTCCAAGAAACCCGTCTTCCTGAACGGCTTCTTTCACACCTTTGGCCAGGGTATTGCCGAAGCCTGTCAGGGGGACCGAGGCCCCGGCTCCTGCGAATTCCACCAGCCGGGGATACAGTCCAATGGCGCCAAGCAGGACGCCAATGACCACATAGCTCACCAGGATCCGGGCCGGGGTCAGTTTTGTTTTGTCAATGAGAATCTGCCCAATCAGACACAGGGTACCGCCCACCAGAAATGCTTTGATATAGTCCATGTTACCGCCCTCCTGTGATACAGACCGCGTGACATACTCCGGGAATGGGCAGACCCTGCTGTGTGGACGTAGGGGAGAGCAGGGCCCCTGTCCCGCAGAAGAGGATTTTCTTCAGCTTCCCGGCGTTCAGCTGTTCCAGCAGATATCCGCACAGGGTGATGGCGCTGCATCCGCAGCCGGAGCCGCCGGAATGGACATCCTGGGTGGTGTTGTCAAAAATCAGGGTGCCGCAGTCCGTCAGTTTTCCGCCCAGAGAAATGCCGTCTCGTCTTGCCAGTTCCAGCAGTACATCCTTTCCCAACTGTCCCAGATCTCCGGTGACAATGAGATCGTAATCCTTCGGCCCTGTCCCCATATCTTTAAAATGCGCCGTAATGGTGGCGTAGGCTGCCGGGGCCATGGCGGCGCCCATGTTGTTGGCATCCTGAATGCCCAGGTCGGTCACGGTGCCGATGGTGCAGGCGGTGACCTTCGGCCCTTTTCCCTCCGTGCATACCAGCGCGGCACCGGAGCCTGTGACGGTCCACTGGGAGGTAGGGGTCCGCTGGCCGCCATAGCCAAGAGGAAAGCGGTACTGCCGCTCGGAAGAGGCAAAATGAGAGGAGGTCATGGCCACCACCTTGTCCGCAAAACCGCCGCCTACAGTCATGGAAGCCAGAAGCAGGCTTTCTGCCATGGTGGAACAGGCACCATATAAGCCCAGATGGGGGATACCGGTATTTCTCAAAGAGAAGGAGGAGCCGATGCACTGGTTCAGCAGATCCCCGGAGAATACCAGGTCGAAATCCGTTTGTTCCATCCCAGCCTTGTCCGCAAGCTTGCTCAGCGCCATCTGCTGCATTCGCTTTTCTGCCTGCTCCCAGGTGGTTTGCCCGAAATAGGTATCCCGGCATTTGATGTCAAAGGTATGGCTGAGAGGCCCTTCCACCTCCTTTTTTCCGGCCACACTGGCCCAGGCGGTGATGACGGGAGGCTCGCTTAAGACAAAGCTTTGCCGCCCCCGTTTGTATTTTGCCATAAAAATCCCTCTTTTTTGAAGTTTTTCTTAGTATGTGCCACAATTGCATCTGTGATACAAATGGTTTATAATAAGGAAAATCAAGGAGGATATACTATGGAATACCAGATTCGCAAAGCGCAGTGGGAGGATCTGCCCCGCATTGAAGAGATTTATGCCAACGCCCGGAAATTCATGGCCGAAACGGGAAATCCCAACCAGTGGGGCAACACCACCCCGGTGACCAGCCTGCTGGAGGATGATATCCGCAAAGGCGACCTGTATGTTATGACATACGAGGATACGATCCACGGCGTGTTTTATTTTTACATCGGCATCGACCCCACTTATGGTGTCATCGAAGATGGCCAGTGGCGGTCCGACAGTCCTTATGGGACCATCCACCGTATCGCAGGCGATGGCTCCGGCGGTGTTCTGGCTACGGCAGTAGCCTTTGGCAAGGAGCACATCGGCCATCTGCGCATCGACACCCATGAGGACAATAAGATCATGCAGCGGGCCATTGCCAAGCAGGGCTTCCAGAGAAGCGGCATCATTCATCTGGCAAACGGTTCTCCCAGAATCGCTTATGATCTGCTTATACAGTAAAAAAACAGCAGGCATCCGAAATTTGGATGCCTGCTGAAATACATTTTGGGATATTGGGTTACTTGCCGGCCAGGGCTCGCTCCAGCCAGACACAGCCCAGGTCCAGGGCAGTGTAGAAGCCGTCTTTTTCGCTCTTCTTCACGATCCGGTCCCGGCTCTTTGCGGCGGGGTCAGTCAGCTGCAGCTGAACGGAGACCCGGGTAGCCACGTCCATGTCGCCCATCTTCTTGCTCTCCAGGATCTGGAGCATGACGATGTGGCTGTCAGCCATGGAGCCATAATAAACGATATTGTCCTTCCGCATCAGCGGACGTCCCTTGTACTGTAACACTTTTTCCTCAGCCATGAAAGGTACCTCCTGCAAAATATATATTTATCATATCATAACACGACAGGAATGTCGAGTGAAATAATACGAATGGATTGCAAAACACACAAAACAAGAGGCCTTTGCTTGCGGCAAAAGCCTCTTGGCTTTTTATTACTCTTTCTCGAACAGGTATTCGTGGACCAGCACCTGCATCAGCTCATCCCGGTCGATCTTACAGATCATGCTGCGGGCATTGTTGTAGTTGGTGATATAGGTGGGATCTTCTGTCAGCAGGTAGCCGACGATCTGGTTGATGGGGTTATAGCCTTTCTTTGTCAGGGCCTCATACACACTCCGGAGAATACTGCGCATATTCTCTTTATCGTCGCTGGGCACTGTAAATTTCTGGGTATCCTTATCCGTCATGGTACTGAAGCCTCCTTAGTAAAAGAATATAGTCATTATAACCGAAAAATAAAAGACTGTAAAGTCCTGAAAAGGGAAATTTTTGTTAAATTTTGCATTTTCTATATCAAAAACAGGGCGGAAATGTATCCGCCCTGTTTTATCATGGAAGGTTACCGCAGGGTAGCGTCCAGCTTTTCCTTCAAAGCGGCCAGAACCTTGGTGACCACGGCCTCGGAATCAGTATCCGTCAGGGTGCGGTCGTCAGCACGCAGCTCCAGGGAGAAGGCCATGCTCTTCTTGCCTTCGGGAACACCGACACCACGGTAGATGTCGAACAGCTTCACGCCCCGCAGCAGCTTGCCGGCAGCGGCGGTGATGACATCTTCAATCTGGGCCACGGTGACAGCCTCGTCGCAGACCAGAGACAGGTCACGGGTGACGCTGGGATACTTGGGCAGGGGGGTGTAGGTGGCATCAGGCAGCAACAGGGTCAGCAGCTTGGTAAAGTTGACCTCGGCACAGTACACATCAGCGTCAATGCCGTAGTTCTTTGCCACCAGAGGATGGACCTGGCCCATGACACCCACATCCTCACCGTCAATGGAGATCTTGGCGCAGCGGCCGGGATGGTAGCTGGGATTGTCCTTCACGGCGGTGTAACGTGCTTTCTTGGCACGCAGTCCGGCGAAGACAGCTTCCAGTTCACCCTTCAGGGTAAAGAAGGTCTCGTTGGCACCGTAGGTACCCAGCAGGAGCATTCTGGGCTCCTCGGGCAGAGCCTGACCCGCAACAGGCAGGTAGACCTTAGCCACTTCGTACAGCTTCACGGACTTGTTGTGGTAAGCGTAGTTCCGGGACAGAATGTCCATCATAGAGGGCAGTGCGATGGTACGCATAATGGAGGTATCCTCGCCCAGAGGATTCTGGATCCGCAGAGCGTTGCGCAGCTTGGAGTCGGCAGGAATACGGATCTGGTCGAAGATGGCAGGGGAGACGAAGGAATAGGTGATGATCTCGCTGTAGCCCAGACCACGGCACAGCTGTCCTGCCTTAGCTTCCAGCTTCATCTCAGGAGAGTAACCGCCCTGGGTAGAGGTCCGGAAAGCGGTGGTGGGAATCTCGTTGTAACCGTAGGAACGGCCCACTTCCTCAGCAATGTCTGCCATCAGGTTCAGGTCGGGACGGAAGGAGGGAACCAGAATGGTGTCGCCTTCCACGGGGACCTCCAGCAGGTCCAGATACTTGACCATCTCTTCCTTGGAGATGTCAGTGCCCAGCAGACGGTTGATCTTGTCGACTTCCAGAGGCAGCGTCTTTGCTTCGGGAACGTAGTTGATTACATCGATGGTGCCATCCAGCACGTCGCCGCACTCCAGCAGTTCTACCAGCTCGCAGGCCCGCTGGACAGCGGGAACGGTCATCATGGGATCCAGATTCTTTTCAAACTTGCCGGAAGCCTCGGTACGCATACCCAGAGCCAGGGCGGTCTGACGGATAGAAGTACCGTTGAAGTTGGCAGATTCAAAGACCACCATGGTGGTATCGTCCATGATCTCGGAGTTTTCACCGCCCATGATACCGGCCAGGCCGATGGCCTTGTTGTCGTCAGCGATGACCAGCATACCGGCCTTCAGATTGCGGACGTTGCCGTCCAGAGTGGTCAGGGTCTCGCCCTCTTCGGCTTCCCGGACAACGATCTTACCGGAGGAAACATAGCGGTAGTCGAAAGCGTGCATAGGCTGGCCGTATTCCAGCATGACGTAGTTGGTGATGTCCACGATGTTGTTGATGGGACGGACGCCGTTGGCACGGAGACGCTGACGCAGCCACTTGGGGGAGGGACCGATCTTAACATTGGCCACCATCCGGGAGGAGTAGCGGTTGCACAGCTCAGTGGCGGGAACTTCCACATCCAGATGGTCATAGATGGAACCGGCATCGCTGCCCTTTACCACAGGCTCGTGGTGATTCATCCGCAGGCCGAAGGCGGCAGCAGATTCCCGGGCCAGACCGATGATGCTGTAGCAGTCGGGGCGGTTGTTGGTGATCTCGAATTCCACCACGGTATCGTCATTGCCGATGACCAGGTTGATGTCATCGCCGGGCTTGCAGTCCTCGTCGTTCAGGATCCAGATGCCGTCAGCGTAAGCACCGGGCAGGTCGTTCTGGGTCAGGCCCAGCTCGGCAAAGGAGCAGAGCATGCCGTTGGACTTTTCGCCTCTCAGCTTGCCCTTGGTGATGTGGACACCGCCGGGCAGATAGGAGTTATGCAGAGCGGCGGGAACCAGGTCGCCCTCATGGACGTTCTGGGCACCGGTGACGATCTGGACAGGCTCTTCCTGGCCCACATCCACCTGGCAGACCCACATGTGGTCGGAGTTGGTGTGACGGACGATAGAAACAACCTTGCCGACAACGACATTTTTGATCTCGGCGTCCATACGCTCATAGGTTTCCACTTTCTGGCCGAAAACGGTCAGCTTTTCCACATATTCCTTATCGGACACATGGGACAGGTCTACGAATTCTTCATTCAGCCATTTTCTGTTCAGTTTCATTCTTACGTCCCTCCTTAGAACTGGTTCAGGAACCGCATGTCGTTGTCGAAGATCAGACGCAGGTCATTGATCTTCATACGGCCCATGGCAGTACGCTCCAGGCCGATGCCGAAGGCAAAGCCGGAGTACTTCTCAGAGTCGATGCCGCAGTTCTCCAGAACTTTGGGGTGGACCATACCGGCACCCAGCAGCTCGATCCAGCCCTCACCGTGGCAGGTGGAGCAGACGTTGCCATCGATCTCACCGGTGCCGTGGCACTTGTGGCACTGCATGTCCATCTCGCAGCTGGGCTCGGTGAAGGGGAAGTGGTGGGGACGGAAACGGACCTGGGCATTGGAGCCGTAGATCTTGTTCATAATGGTGATCAGGGCACCCTTCAGGTCGCCCATGGTGATGTTCTCGCCAACCACCAGACCTTCGATCTGATGGAACATGGGGGAATGGGTGGCGTCGGC
>JAFVPA010000046.1 GCA_017505505.1 Oscillospiraceae bacterium
AGGATCTGCTCGGTCATGTACTTGGTCCAGCCGTAGGGGTTGGTGCAGTTGCCGGTCTTGCTGTTTTCCCGCAGGGGCATCTCGTTATCGCCGGAGTAAACGGTAGCGGAGGAGGAGAAGATGATCTTCTTGCAGCCAACTTCCTCCATGACCTTGGTCAGCACCAAGGTGGAGTTCAGGTTGTTGTCATAGTAACGCCAGGGCTGGGCCACGGACTCACCCACAGCCTTCAGGCCGGCAAAGTGGATGACAGCGGAGATCTCATTTTCAGCGAAGATCTTACGCAGCAGAGCCTCGTCACGGACGTCACCCTCGTAGAACTTGACCTTCTTGCCGGTGAGCATTTCCACACGGTCCAGGCTCTTGGGGTTGGAGTTGCACAGGTTGTCGATGACCACGACACCGTAACCGGAGTTCAGCAGCTCGACACAGGTATGGGAACCGATATAACCGGCACCGCCGGTGACCAGAATGTTCATTGAAATATCCCCCTTATTTTTTAGTTTACAATTGCATTATACAATAATAAATTGAAAATGGAAAGTTGATAATTGAAAATTATGGTATAGTTTCGCAATGATTTTGAATTCTCAATTATTTTGCGTATTTGGAAACAACGGCAGCCATAGCCTCAAACTGTTCTTCCATATCCTTCACCAGCTTGAACTGGGTGCGGCAGCGGTCCAGGTTCTGCTCAGGATAGTGGATGCGGAAATAGTGGTCACCGTCCAGGTAGTCCGTCAGGAAACGGATGCCGCATTCCAGGGTCATGAGCCGTGCGCCCCAGGGCAGGTATTCCAGCTCGGCGGCAGTCAGGGAACCCTGAGCGCCTTCCAGGAAGCCGCGGGTGTAGGCTTCGTACAGCTCGATATCGAAGTTGACCTTGCTCAGGTCCTTCTCGTCTTCCTTGGAGTGGTTGGCACCGAAGCGGATGGAGTCGCCGAAGTCGTTGATGGAAAGGCCGGGCATGGTGGTATCCAGGTCGATGACGCAGATGCCCTCGTGGGTATCCCGGTCGATGAGGATGTTGTTCAGCTTGGTATCGTTGTGGGTGACCCGCAGGGGCAGCTTGCCATCCCGCAGGGCCTGCAGGGCCACGGAGCAGTCGGCCTTCCGGTCCAGAACGAACTGAATGTCGGCCTGGATGTCCTTGGCCCGGTCATGCTTGTCCGCTTCCAGGGCAGCCAGGAACTTCTCAAAACGGTTCTCGGTGTCATGGAACTTCACGATGGTCTCGTGGAGGGTCTCGGCGGGATAGCCCTGGAGCATATACTGGAACCGGCCGAAGGCCCGGGCAGAAGCCTCGAACAGCTCGGGGGTAGCGGACTGGAAGCAGTCGGTATTTTCAATGAAGGGGGTCAGGCGCCAGACCTTACCGTTGGAATCGGTAAAGAAGTCCTTGCCGTCTTTGGTCTTCACCAGGCTCAGGGTCTCCCGCAGGGGATCGCCGCCCTTGGCAATGACCTTTTCCCGCAGATAAGAGGTGATGCCGATGAAGTTTTCCATCAGTTCCTCGGGATGGGGGAAGGCCGCGGAGGACAGGCCCTGGAGGATGTAACGAATGCAGTCACCCTCCTGAGGCTGGCAGAGAATGCAGAAGGTATCGTTGATATGGCCCTGGCCGTAGCGCACCGCGCCCAGCAGGGTAGCGGGGAAATCATAGGCTGCAAGCACCTCGGCAAGGATGGGGTCCTGTTCGGGGATATGAATCTGAGACATGGTGTATTCCCTCCTGATGATTGTATAAAAATTTTACCAGGCGCTCCTTTCGTCCTTCCTGCACTTTTATAGTTGAAATATGCAAAAGAACCGCAAATCACGCCCTGTTTTGTTCCAGTATACCATAGAAAAACCCATCATGCAACCTATTTTACGTGTTTTTCGTCCTGTTTTCAGTATGGGATTTTGTACAATTTGGAATCGTTTCCATTGTAAAATTATCCGATTTTGTGAATTTATACCAATCGGCCGCCCTTTGCGCCCGTTTTTTGATTGACTTCTCCGAAAAAAGCTGTATACTGGAATTAGATGTGAATTGTTGCTCAAAAAGACAAACCACATTCAAGAAAATTTAGGAGGATACACTATGAAGAAGATCATCGCTCTGCTGCTGGTCCTGGCCATGGCCCTGACCCTGGTCGCCTGCGGCGGCAAGACCGAGGCTCCCGCTGAGACCCAGGCTGCTGCTCCCGAAGCTCCCGCTGAGGCTCCCGCTGCTGCCGAGAAGGTCGAAGTCACCATGATCGCTGCCCAGTACGGCAACGAGACCGCTGACTGGTGGGCAAACTTTGTCTCCGAATTCAACGCTGCCAACGAGAACATCAATCTGGTTGTTGACGTTGTTTCCTGGAACGACATCTACACCGTCGTGAATACCCGTATCGCCAACGGCGAGGCTCCCGACCTGCTGAACATCGACGTTTTCGCCGACTACCAGGCAGACGGCCTGCTGCTGCCCGCTGAGGACTGGGTTTCCGAAGCAACCTACGCTAAGTTCTTCCCCTCTTTCCTGGCTGAGTCCGTCGTGGACGATGTGGTCTGGGCTGTTCCCGATTTGGCTTCCGCCCGTGCTCTGTACTACAACGCTGACATCCTGGAGGCTGCCGGTGTTGAAGTTCCCACCACCTGGGAAGAGCTGAGAGCTGCCTGCGAGGCCATCAAGGCTTACGACGCTGACATCTACCCCTGGGGCGTTGACATGACCACTGACGAAGGTCAGGCTTGCTTCGCTTACTACGCATGGAACAACGGCGGCGGCTTCACCGACGCTGAGGGCAACTGGACTCTGAACTCCGCTGAGAACGTGGAAGCTGTCGAGTTCATCGTTGGCATGGTCAAGGACGGCCTGACCAACACCGACCCCACCACCGAGACCCGTTACGATCTGCAGGAAATGTTCGCATCCGGCAAGGTCGCTATGATGATCGGACCCAACCAGATCTCCAAGTACTGTGAAGCCAACGGCGGCATCAACTACGGCATCGCTTCCCTGCCCACCAACGGTGACAAGGCTGGCGCTTCTGTCGGCGTTATGGACCGTATCATGTGCTTCGACAACGGCTACACCGATGCTGAGCTGGCCGCTGTTACCGCAGTCGTCGACGCCTTCTATGATGACGAGCCCTACGCTGAGTGGGTTCTGATGGAAGACTTCCTGCCCGCTACCTCCACCGGCAACGAGCTGTGCGCTCAGGCTGATCCCGGCATGGCCGCTTGGATCGACGTTATCGGCTCCGCTAAGTTCTACCCCGCAGCCAAGGCTGAGTGGGCAGACGTTAAGCTGGGTGTCATCGATGTTCAGCAGCAGGTTCTGCTGGGCGAGGATGCTCAGGAGATGCTGGATGCCCTGCAGGCTGAGATCGCCGGCTAATTCAACATATCTGATCTAGTCAAGGCATAGTTAGATGGGCCGGGTCATTTTGGCCCGGCCCATTTCGATTACGCGGCCCCCGTAGGGCGAGGGCTTGCGACCGGACAAGATCATCCGGTAATAAGCCCCCGCCCTACAGAAATCTTTTCCTAACAGGGAGGTACCCTCGTGAAAAAAAACAAACCGTATACCCTGCTGAGTAAGGCCGAGCCCTATCTGTGGATCGCCCCCAGCATCATCCTGATGTTTATTTTCATCATCATCCCCATCGGATTCGTCTTCCGTATGGCCTTCAGCCAGGTCACCAAGTCCGGTCTTGTGAAGGGCTTCATCGGCTTCGGCAACTTCTCCAAGGTCATCGGCAGCGCCAAGTTCTCTCTGGTGCTGAAGAACACCGTCATCTGGACCATCGCCGTCGTCGTGCTGTCCACCGTTCTGGGCTTCATCCTGGCACTGCTGCTGAACAACGAGTTCAAGGGCCGTAAGATCGCCCGTGCCATCGTGGTCTTCCCCTGGGCCACCACCTTGGTCATCCAGGCTTCCGTCTGGAAGTTCATCATCGACGTGGACTACGGCGCACTGAACACCCTGCTGAAATCCCTGGGCATCATCAGCACCAACATCAACTGGACCCCCACCCCCGAGGCTTACTTCGCCTGGGAAATTGCCTGTGGTATCTTCGTTACCATCCCCTTCGTCTGCTTCACCGCCCTGTCCGGTCTGCAGTCCATCGACTCTTCCTACTATGAGGCAGCTGTGGTGGACGGTGCTACTTACTGGCAGAAGCTGTTCAACATCACCATCCCCCTGGTCAAGCCCAGCCTGACCGTGGCCACCGTGCTGAACATCATCTACGTCTTCAACTCCTTCCCCATCGTCTGGACCATCACCAAGGGTGACCCCGCATCCCGTACCGACACCCTGGTCACCTACCTGTACAAGCTGGCCTTCTACAACGGCAAGCAGGGTGAAGCCGCCGCGGTCTCCGTTATCGGCTTCCTGATCCTGCTGGTCTGCGCCAGTGTGTACATGGTTTCCACCCTGAAGAAAGGAGACGAATGATCATGAAAGATACTATCCGCGTTAACTACGGCAAGCTGGCCAGCCGGATGCTGCTGTACTTTGTCGTCACCCTGATCTGCGTCTTCATCCTGTACCCCTACTTCGTCATGGTCTGCACCGCTCTGAAGAGCCGCGCCGAGATCTTCTCCATCAACGGCACCGTGTTCCCCATCGATGTCATGTGGTCTAACTTCATCGATATCTGGCAGAAGGCACCCATGGCCAAGTACATGACGAACTCCATCATCATCGCCGGCGGCTCCACCGCCATCGCCATGATCTGCGGCATCCCCGCCGCCTATGCCCTGGCCCGTATGAAGTTCAAGGGTCAGACCGCATTCCTGGGCTTCATCATCGTCTCCCAGATGTTCGCCCCCGTGGTTCTGCTGATCGGTATTTATAAGGTCATGCAGATCATGGGCCTGACCAACAGCCTGCTGGGTCTGATCTTCATCAACGCTGCCTTCAACCAGGCCTTCACCATCTGGCTGCTCCGCGGCACCTTCATGTCCATCTCCGCAGAGATGGAGCAGGCCGCCACCATCGACGGCTGCAACCGGATCCAGGCCATGATCAAGGTCCTGCTGCCCGTTGCCGCTCCCGGCATCGTCACCACCCTGATCTTCATTTTCATCAACGCCTGGAACGAATACACCGTGGCTCTGTGCCTGATCTCCACCGACACCATCAAGCCCTTGACCGTTGGTATCAACATCTTCAACGGCTACAACATCATCGAGTGGCAGTATCTGTTCGCAGCCTCCATCTTCGCCATCGTCCCCGTCGTTATCCTGTTCATGTCCATCGAGAAGAACCTGACCAGCGGCCTGACTGCCGGCGGCGTCAAGGGATGATATCCCATGATTTAACATCCAAAAATAATTCCGTTCCCTTCCGGAACGGAATTATTTTTTACCATCCGCTGTAGGGCGGGCCGCCCTACCAAAGTTTTTCATTATTATGTACAATTCCGACATTCCTCTTGCATTTTTCTCTATGCAATATTATAATGGATGGTACTATTTCCATTTAAGGAGTTGGTCAATCCGTGGACCCGGCCAGTTGTATATTATATGTGTTCTTTTTAGCGTGCTCCGGTTATTGCGCCTGTGCGGAGACGGCCTATACCGCTGTCAGCAAGGTGCGGCTGCGCACTATGGCGGACAAGGGAAACAGGCGGGCGAAAAAGGCCCTGTGGGTCACCGACCGCTTTGACAAGACCCTGACCACCATCCTCATTGGCAACAACGTTTTCCATGCCGCCTGCGCCTCCCTCTCCGCCCTGCTGGTGATGCGGCAGTTTGACGAGGAATTCGTGGTCTACGGCACCCTGCTGACCACCCTGATCGTCTACCTGTTTGCGGAAATGCTGCCCAAGAGTCTGGCCAAGGCCCGCAGCGAGGAGATGGCTCTGGCGTTTGCCGGGAGCATGGTGTTTTTTGTAAAGCTGCTGACCCCCATTTCCGCCCTGTTCTCCGGGATCTCCCGGCTGATGTCCAGGCTCTTCTCCTCCGGGGAATCCAGAACCGTCACCGAGGAGGATCTGCTGAGCATCATCGAGACCATCGAGGACGAGGGCGTTCTGGAGCCGGAGCAGCAGGAGCTGCTGAACTCCGCCATGGAGTTCCGGGAAAAGATCGCCGAGGACATCATGATCCCCATCGACCAGGTAGTACGGGTTCCCAGCACCATCCCTCTGGCGGAGCTGGCGGAAACGGTGAAAACCCTGCCCTATTCCCGGATCCCGGTCTACGAGGGCACCGGGGATAATATCGTGGGCATTCTGCCTGCCAACCTGTTCCTGAGCTATTATGTGGCCGGGAAGCCCATCGTTCTGCGCAAAATGCTGCTGAAGCCCTACGTCTTCGACAGCAAGACCGAAATTTCCGCTCTGCTGCAGCGGATGCGCTTAAACAAGCTGCATATGGTCTTCCTCACCGATGAAAACCGCAATAAGGTAGGTATCCTCACCATGGAAGACCTGCTGGAAGAGCTGGTTGGCGACATCCAGGACGAATCCGACACAGGCGAAGGCCTGCGTCTGCGCTGAAGGGGGACGGGACTATGGCATATATTCTGATCGCCTTTCTGCTCCTTGGCTCTGCCTTCTTCTCCGGTACGGAGATCGCCTACACCTCTCTGAACAAGCTGAAAATGAAGCGGGAGAATGAACACCCCACCGCCACCCAGCGTCTGATGGGCTTCATTTACAACCACTACGACTCCGCCCTGTCTACGGTCCTGGTGGGCAACAATCTGGTGAACATCGGCGCCACCTCCGTGGCCACGGTGCTGGCGGTGAATCTGGCGGCCCGGATGGAAGGACGGCTGACGGATGACGCGGCCTCCACCATCGTGACCCTCATTATGACAGTGCTGATCCTCATTATCGGCGAGATCACCCCCATGATGATCGCCCGCCGGTGCAGCGAGGCCATCGCCAAATTCGCCGCCTGGCCGTTGCTGGTGCTGATGGTCCTGTTCTTCCCGGTGGTCTGGCTCACGGGACTGGTGGTCAAGGCCTTCAGCCTGCTGTGGAAGCGGGACGAGCAGGCCGTCACCATCACGGAAGAGGAATTCGAAAATCTGCTGGACACCGCCGAGGACGAGGGTGTCATTGATGAAAGCGAAACCGACCTGCTCCAATCCGCCCTGGAATTTACGGATCTGGACGCGGCGGATATCCTGACCCCCCGGATCGATGTGGTGGGCTTTGAGCTCCACGAACCCATGGCGCAGGTCCTGGAGGTCATTGCAGAATCCCAGTTCTCCCGGTTCCCCGTGTATGAGCGGACCATCGATCATGTGGTGGGCATCCTGTATGTCAAGCATCTGCTGAAGGAATTGGTGGACAACAAGGACGTGACCCTTTCTGACCTGCTGCTGGAGCCGGTGTACATCCCCAAGACCATGAAGCTCCATGACATCATGGACCAGTTCCGCATCCACCAGACCCACATGGTGGTGGTAGCCGATGAATACGGCGGCATCATGGGTGTGGTCACCATGGAGGACGTGCTGGAACAGCTGGTGGGCGAGATCTGGGACGAGAATGACGACATTGTCAACGACTGGCAGCAGCTGGATAAACACCGCTGGGAATGCTCCGGCGATATGAACCTGACGGAATTCTTCGACAATCTGGACCTGGATGACGAAAAGCTGGACAGCGACTGCGCCACCGTGGGCGGCTGGGCCACCGAGAACATCGGGGCCATGCCCGTGGTCTTCGATTCCTTCGACTACGAGCAGTTCACCATTCTGGTCAAGCATGTGGACGAAAACCACCGCATCACAAGACTTCTGATTCTGGAGCACACCTGGCGGCCCAGGGATGACGAAGAATAAAATTCCCCTCCCGGATACACCCGTGTCCGGGAGATTTTTAAAAAGGAGGTGTGGTTATCCCTTTTAATCAGAAAACATCGGAATCAAAATGGAAATATGCACCTACTGTAGGACGGCTTGCCTTCAAGCCGCCGCTTTGCACGCAGATTTCCCTTTTTGCGGCGGGCTGAGGGCAGCCCGCCCTACTGTGGCATATTCCAATAGATACGGTGCTTATTTAAGGTGATAACCGCAAAAGGAGGATACATTATGGATCAGCAGCTGCGCTCCCGCGCCGATTGGATCATTTCCGCCGCCATCCGGGCGGTGCTTCCCGATGAAGCGGTACGCCGGGCACTGACCGGGCAGACCTTTCCCGGCCGGGTCCGATTGGTAGCCGCGGGCAAGGCCGCCTGGCAGATGGCAAAGGCTGCTTACGACTGTATGGGAAGCACCATCGAAAGCGGTATCGTCATCACAAAATACGGCCATGTTCCCGGACCTATCCCGGGTATCCTTTGCCGGGAGGCCGGGCATCCGGTGCCGGATGATAATTCCTTCGCCGGGACCCAGGCCGCCCTGGAGCTGGTATCCGGGCTGACGGAAACCGATACGGTGCTGTTCCTTCTCTCCGGCGGCGGAAGTGCCCTGTTTGAAAAGCCCCTGGTATCGGGAGAAATTTTGCAGGATATCACCAGCCAGCTGCTCTCCTGCGGGGCGGATATCGTGGAGATCAACACCATCCGCAAGCGGCTGTCTGCCGTAAAGGGAGGACGGTTCGCCCTGGCCTGCAGGCCGGCCCGGGTGTTCTCCATCGTTTTGTCGGACATTCTGGGGGACCCCCTGGACATGATCGCCTCCGGGCCTGCGGTGCCCGACAGCTCCACCTGCGCCCAGGCGGTCGCCATTGCGAAAAAATACGGTTTATCCCTTCCGGATTCGGCCTGGGCCCTTCTGGAAACCGAAACCCCAAAGCAGCTGGACAACGTGACCACCATGATCACCGGCTCCGTCCGGGAGCTGTGCGCCGGGGCGGCAAGGGCCTGTGCCCAATTGGGGTATGAACCCATTGTGCTCACAGACCGGCTCTGCTGCCAGGCCAGGGAAGCCGGGTCCTTCCTGGCCTCCATTGTGAAGACCCACGCAGGAAGCGGAAGGAAGCTGGCCTTTCTCGCCGGGGGCGAAACGGTGGTCCGTTTGACCGGCACAGGCAAGGGCGGACGGAATCAGGAGCTGGCCCTGGCCGCGGCGGCGGGCATCGAGGGCATCCCCGGAGCGGCAGTGTTCAGCGTGGGCAGTGACGGCACCGACGGCCCCACCGATGCCGCAGGCGGCTATGTGGACTATGAAACCGCTTCGGCCCTTCGGACCCAGGGCATCGACAGTTTTGCCGTCCTGCAAAACAACGACGCTTATCACGCCCTGCAAAAGGTGGGCGGCCTGATCCGCACCGGGCCCACCGGCACCAATGTGAACGACGTGGCCGTGGCGCTGGTGGGATAAATAATCGTATCTCCATCAGATTTCATACGCCACTGTAGGGGAGGATTTCCAATCCTCCCTTGATCTTTCGATGATTTCGCTGTTTCATTTGTTTGAAAGGTCAAAGTATCCTGTTGCCTGCCCAACCGTTCCGCGTTAAGGGCGGATTAAAAATCCGCCCCTACAGGAAAAGATGCCTTTGTTTCGGTAAAATTCTATTTTCCACAGAAAACGAATGACAACGCTGCCTTTCCATGATATAATGACAAAAACCCTTCTGCAAAATCTATACATAACCGGGAGGAATCCAACATGACCTATCAGGAAGTTCTCATCAATGCCCGCGACCCCAAGAATAAGTGCAAGGCCTGCCCTGTCTGCAACGGCAAGGCCTGCGGCAACAACATCCCCGGCCCCGGCTCCAAGGGTCTGGGCGACACCGCCATGCGTAACTACGAAAAGTGGCGGGACATCCGTGTGAACATGGACACCATCTCCGATGTGACCACCCCCGACTCCACCCTGGAGCTGTTCGGCAAGACCTTCCGGTATCCCTTCTTCGCCGGTCCCGTAGGTGCCGTGGTGGCCCACTACAGCGACAAGTACAACGACAAGAGCTATAACGACGTTCTGGTCAAGGCCTGCGCCGAGGGCGGCATTGCAGCCTTCACCGGTGACGGTCTGGACGCTACCGTTATGGAAGTGGCCTGTGACGCCATCAAGGCCGCGGGCGGTATGGGCGTGCCCACCGTGAAGCCCTGGAATCTGGAGACCATCGAGGGCAAGATGGAGCTGGTGAAGGCCTCCGGTTCCTTCGCCGTTGCCATGGATATCGACGCCGCCGGTCTGCCCTTCCTGAAGGGTATGAATCCCCCCGCCGGTGCCAAGTCCGTGGAGCAGCTGGCCGCCATCGCCAAAATGGCAGGCAAGCCCTTCATCGTCAAGGGTGTCATGACCGTGGCCGGTGCCCTGAAGGCCAGGGAGGCCGGTGCCGCCGCTATCGTGGTCAGCAACCACGGCGGCCGTGTGCTGGACCAGTGCCCCGCCACCGCTGAGGTCCTGTGCGACATCGTGGATGCCCTGAAGGGCAGCGGTATGAAGGTCATCGTGGACGGCGGTATCCGCAGCGGTGTGGATGTGTTCAAGGCCCTGGCCATGGGCGCTGACGCCGTCATCATCTGCCGTCCCTTCGTGCCCATGGTCTACGGCGGCGCGGAGGAGGGTGTCAAGCTCTACATCGACAAGATCGGCGGCGAGCTCCAGGACACCATGGCCATGTGCGGTGCCAGGACCCTGGCAGACATCACCCGGGACATGATCTTTCTGAAGTAACGGAAGCCACCCCCGGAGGGACACCCCCTCCGGGGGTTCAGACTGTCGGTAAGCCCTCCGGCGCGGCAGCACCCAAGGCTCCCTCTGCTGAGGGAGCTGTCAGCGAAGCTGACTGAGGGAGAGAAAACGTTCCAATTACTGCCGTATATCGCAGCTATGCATAATTTTCACGGTCTCTCCCCCATCTGCGCGCGAAAAGCCGCCCTTCGGGCGGTTGCGCTCCGAAACGCGCCTGCGGGCTCAGAGTCACGGCCTTCCGCACGGCTGCACGGGTGCAGCGTTATACCCTCCCGGCCGGGCGGATGCCCAGATAGCCCCGGACATGGCGGCCGTCACCGCCGGGGATGTGGTAGGTGAAGGTCAGGCCGTATTTGCCCGCGTTCTGCTGGATCCAGCTGAAGGCGGTCTTGGCGCTTAAGGCGGTGGTCATATTGTCGTCGCACCAGTCCCGGTAGAGGGCGTAGAGCCGCCGGGAGCTGATCTTTCCCTGGGGGTCAAAGCGGAAATAGCCCTCGGACTGAAAAAACTCCGGTAAATTATTCCCCTCCGTCATGGCCTGGCGGAGGTTTTCTCTTGCCCGGTGGCTGATGGTGAAGCGCATTTTCTGGGTCATCAGCCGCTGGATGCCCTCGATGCACCACAGCAGGATGCCCTCCAGCTCCTCCTTCAGATAGCTGGCCAGATAGGGCTCATCCACCCGGTCGGCGGGCTTTTCCCGGGTGGTGAGGATGATCTGGCGGCGGAAGAAGCCGTGGCTGCGGTCGTGGAGGGACCGCAGGTTCCCGTTGCCAAAGGCCAGCAGACGGCAATGGATCCGGGCCTGGTAGCTCTGGACCCCCTTGCGCTCCAGGTCCATGGGCTGCTCGGCGGTGATGATGGACTTGATGTAGTTGGTATTGTTCAGGGCCTCCAGCCGCAGGTCGTCATCCACCATCACCAGCCGGTGCTGCAGGTCCGCCCGGGCGAAGGGGGAATTTTCCAGCTTTGCCAGGGAGCCGTTGGCCATGCAGCTGCCCATCAGGGCCGACAGGACGATGCCGATGCGGCTCTTGCCCTCGCCGCCGCTGCCGATGATCAGCAGCATCTTCTGGGCGTAGGGGATGGGCAGCAGGCAGTAGCCCATATACTCCTGGAGGGTCAGGATATCCTCCGGCTCCAGCAGGTCCTCCAGGAACCGCTTCCAGCGCACAGGCTCCGGGGCATTGGGATTGTAGTTCACCGGCAGCCGGTAGCGGTAATAGGCCTGCTGCTTTCCCAGCCAGCCGCCGCAGATGTCATAGACTCCGTTGGCGCAGACCAGCTTGTATTCCGGTGTCTCCACCTTGACATTCCGGCATTCCAGCTTCAGCACCTCCAGCAGGGCATCGGTCTTTTTCACCAGGCCGCTTTTGAAAAAGCCGCACAGGTAATCATAGAGCTGCTTCCGCGTCTCCTGCTCCGTCATCCGTCCCTTCTCCGTGAAGAAGCAGCCATCGCAATAGGCCATGGGATACAGGGTCAGAAATTCCCGGCAGAAGCCTATCTCATCGATGTGCTTCCCTTCGGCCCATTTGGGCAGCTTCACCTCCACGGTCACGATTCCCTCTTGCTGTTCTGTTTTCATTGTGTGTTCCTCCTGTTTGGTAATGTTCGGGATCTCTCCCTTTGCCCTTACCCGCAAACCGGGCGCAGGTTGCACACAAACGTCTCACCGCCCCAAAAGCTTACAAAAACTTCCATGAGAAGAGCCCGGAAACGGTGCCGCCGGAGGTCCTTCGCCGCACCCGTGCAGCCGTGCGTAATCGTTTTCGCAACTTGACCAAATTCCCCCGGCTTCCCTCCGCTTCCTTTGCGCAGAATTCACGAATCGTTCATAAAATGGACATTTGTACTTCACAAGTGGACAACTCGGGTGTATAATCACTATCGATATTTCAGCCACAAATCAGGGGCCGGAACAAGGAAAGGAACGCTTATGGAACTCTCGCTGCTGGAGCGGCTGGACAAGCTGCTGAACGCCTATTCTCACCAGTATGATATCGCCCGGGATGTGACGGAAGAGGGCACTGCCTGGCCCGCCACGGCTACCTACTATCTGCGGGATGAGAATTACCTGATTTCCAAAAAGCACGTTCTGTCGGCAGTGGAGCAGCACGAATACCTCTATTTCCACCTCACCGACCATCTGACCGCCGCGGACCTGGAATCCCGGATCGCTCTGTCCAAACGGGCGGGGTTGGGTAAGGTCCGTCCCCACAAGGACCATATGTTCTCCAACGTGGGCCTGGTTGTGCTGGCAAATACCATCGAACCGGAAGCGCAGAAGCTCATCAAAAAGACCCGCTTCCGGAAAAATTACAGGCTGAGCTTCTGGGGCTGGACAGAATATCAGCTTGCCGCTATGGAAGTATCCACCAATCGCTTCTATTCCAATCCGGCCGGAATGGGAGCCCGGAAAATCCTGGAGCAGAATTTCGCTCCAAAAACCGGCAGGAAAAAATGATCCTGCCAGAGAGTAAGAAAGGAGTAACTTTATGAACGGTATTACCCTCCTCCTGGTCAGCGTTGCCCTCCTGGTCATCGGCTACATCTTCTACGGCCGCTACCTGTGCAAGAAGTGGGGCGTCGGCGAGCTGGATATCGAGACTCCCGCACACACCATGGAAGACGGCATTGACTACGTCCCCGCAAAGGCCCCCGTGCTGATGGGCCACCATTTCTCCTCCATCGCAGGTGCCGGCCCCATCACCGGCCCCATCAACGCAGCTGCTGCCGGCTTCGGCTGGGGTGCCTGCGCCCTGTGGATCATCATCGGCGGTATCTTCTTCGGTGGTGTCCATGACTTCGGCGCTCTGTTTGCCTCCGTCCGTCACGGCGGCAAGTCCATCGGCGAGATCATCTCCGCCAACATGAGCAAGCGCGCAAAGCGTCTGTTCATCATCTTCGCTTACCTGACCCTGATCCTGGTGGTCGCTGCCTTCGCTTCCATCGTGGCCGGCACCTTCGCCGCTACCTTCGTGGACGGCGCTGTTGACTACGCAGCCTCCGAGGCCAACGCCCGCGTGGCCATGGTCTCCATTTTGTTCATCGTCATCGCCATCATCTTCGGCTTCGCCGTCTACCGCCGCAACGTGGGTATGGGCAAGGCTTCCGTTGTGGGTGTTCTGGCCATTGTCGCCATCATCGCCATCGGCCTGAACTTCCATCCCATCTACCTGTCCAACAGCGCATGGATGTGGATCGTGGGCGTTTACATCTGCGTGGCCTCCATCGCTCCCGTGTGGATCCTGCTGCAGCCCCGTGACTACCTGTCCTCCTTCCTGCTGTACGCCATGCTGGCTCTGGCCGCTCTGGCCGTCTTCATGGGCAACCCCTCCATGTCCAGCATGCCCCTGATCGACACTCCCAACAACGCTACCCCCGTCTTCCCCGTTCTGTTCACCACCATCGCCTGCGGCGCTATCTCCGGCTTCCACTCCCTGGTCTCCTCCGGCACCACCTCCAAGCAGCTGGATAAGGAAACCGATGCCAAGCCCATCGCTTACGGCGGCATGCTGCTGGAATGCGTCCTGGCCATCATGACCCTGATCGCCACCGCTTACGCTTACAGCCTGAAGGGCACCGAGTTCCAGCTGAACGGCGCAACCGCTATCTTCGGCGGCGGTATTGCCGGCATGATCGATCCCTCCCGCGGCAGCGTGTACACCACCCTGTACACCCTGCTGGTTCTGACCTACTCTGCCTTCTGCCTGACCTCTCTGGATACCGCCACCCGTCTGGCCCGTTTCATGTTCCAGGAGTTCTGGCTGGACGGCACCAAGGGTGAGACTCCCGAGAACGTCACCGGCTACAAGAAGATCCTGTCCAACCCCTATGTCGCTACCCTGATCACCGTCTTCCTGGGCATCATGCTGGGTCTGAACGGCTACAGCAAGATCTGGGCACTGTTCGGCTCCGCCAACCAGCTGCTGGCCGCTCTGGGCCTGCTGGCTGTCGCCACCTGGCTGGGCAACATCGGCAAGGACAACAAGATGTTCCTGATCCCCATGGCCTTCATGCTGGTGGTCACCATCGCTTCCCTGTGGATCAACACCACACAGCAGATGGCTCTGATCTCCGCCGGCGGCGCCGACTGGGGTCCCTACGTGCAGGCCATCCTGGGCGTCGTCATGATCGTCCTGGCTGTGGTCCTGGCTGTCGAGGGTGTCATCACCATCTCCAAGCAGAAGAAGGCCGCCAAGGCTTGATTCTCCATAACAAAAAGCATCCCGGATACCATCTCGGTATCCGGGATTTTTGCGGCGGGAGCGTTACCTGGTCTGTCATCCAACACCATTGGGTGGTCAGCCCGGTTCCATGGGCTGCTGTAAATTGAGTAAATGAAATAGTAACTCCGTAGGGGAGGGGCACTGCCCCTCCCGTGCAGTATCGGGTTTTGAGCATTTGGACAATATGGTAATTGTAACAAATCTGTTGTTATTTTACTACCTTGCATATCGTTACCTTGCGGGAGGGGCACTGCCCCTCCCCTACAGCAGCGATCCCATAGGCTATAATTTATCATGCGACCCTCTTGCACTTTCCGTGGAAAGGTCTATAATGAGACGTACAAAACACAACAAGGAAGGTGTCCTCATGAAACGTTTGAACCAGAACATGCTGGAAGGCCCCCTCTTCCTGAACATCGTCCTGTATACTATCCCCATCATCCTCACCAGCATTTTGCAGCTGCTGTTCAACGCTGCGGACCTGGTCATTGTGGGCCGGTTCTGCGGCAGCATCAGTGTGGCCGCCGTGGGCGCTACCGGCTCCATCACCAATCTGCTGGTAAACTTCTTCATCGGCCTGTCGGTGGGTGCCGGTGTCACCGTGGCCCATGGCCTGGGCAGCCGGGAAGACAGCGTGGTCCATAACACCGTCCATACCGCCCTGCCCACCGCTCTGCTCAGCGGCGTGGTGCTGACGGTGGTAGGCGTATGCTTCTCGGAGACCTTCCTGCGGCTCATGGGCACTCCGGACACGGTGCTGCCCCTGTCTGCCGTCTACATGAAGATCTACTTCGCCGGCATCACCTTCACCATGGTCTATAACTTCTGCGCCGCCATTCTCCGGGCCGCGGGAGATACCAAAAGCCCCCTGGTCTATCTGACCTTCGCCGGTGTGGTCAACGTGGCGCTGAACATCGTCTTCGTCACCGTGCTGCACATGAACGTGGCCGGCGTGGCTCTTGCTACCACCATCTCCCAGGCCATCTCCGCCATTCTGGTGGCGAGAGCCCTGATGAAGCGCAGCGATGCCTGCAAGCTGGAACCAAAGAAAATGCGCTTCCACCGGCCCCAGCTGGCCAAAATGCTGCGCATCGGCCTGCCCGCAGGCTTGCAGAGTTCTCTCTTTTCCATCTCCAACGTGATGATCCAGTCCTCCATCAATTCCTTCGGCGATGTGCTCATGTCCGGCAACGCCGCCGCAGGCAACATCGAGGGCTTCATCTACGCGTCTCTGAACGCCTTCCACCAGACCGCCGTAAACTTCATCGGACAGAACGCCGGTGCCCGGCAGTACAAGCGGGTCTCCCGGACCCTCTGGATCTGCCTGGGCAGCGTCACCGTCACGGGCCTGGTCTTCTGCTCCGTGGTCTACGCCCTGGGGCCCTCCTTGCTCTCCATCTATATCACCGACTCCGCCGAGGCCATTTCCTACGGCATGCTTCGTCTGAGCCTGATCTGTATGCCCTACTTCATCTGCGGTCTGATGGACGTATCCACAGGTGCCCTCCGGGGACTGGGCGCTTCCTTCGTGCCCATGCTGATCTCCGTGCTGGGTGTCTGCGGCATCCGCATCGGCTGGATCGCCACCATCTTCCAGATCCCCCGGTTCCATACGCCGCAATCGCTGTACCTGTCCTACCCCATCTCCTGGGCCATCACCTTCCTGTGCCAGATCACAGCCTTCTTCTTCGTGTACCGCAAGCATAAACGGGAACTGCGGTAAGACTTCCTGGCCCCCTCTTTGAGGGGGCTGGCACGGCCTATGCCGTGACTGGGGGAGTGTCGTTGTGTTTACAGGAATACTCCCTCCGACCGCCCTGCCGGGCGGCCACCTCCCTCAAGGAGGGAGGCAAGGGCGCAAGGCAAAAAAATTACCCCGTCCCACAAAGCTTTCCCGAGCAGTGGACGGAGTAATTTCGTAAAACACTAAGGGGAGGTGACCGATTATCGGTGTCCCTCTTGTCTGTGTCCTATCACATCCGGCTTGTCTTTTCAAGCCGGATTTTTTATTTGGTCATCTTTTCCTGCTTGACCTTATGGTCGATGATATGGCGGCCCGCCAGTTCGGTGCGGATATCCTCCACGGTAATGCCCATCTGGACCATCAGCACCAGCACATGGTAGGCAAGGTCCGCGATCTCGTAAACCGTCTCCGCCTTGTCGTCCGCCTTACCGGCAATGATGACCTCGGTGCATTCTTCGCCAACCTTTTTCAGAATCTTATCCAGTCCCTTCTGGAACAGGTAGGTGGTGTAGGAGCCCTCCGGCAGCTCTGCCTTCCGGCTCAGCAGCAGCCGGTACAGGCCTTCCAGCCGGAACCCGTCCTTCTGTTCCCCCATCACAGGATTGTGGAAACAGGAGTCCGTCCCCAGATGGCAGGCCGGGCCGTCCTTCTTTACCCGGACCTCCAGGGCGTCATAGTCACAGTCGGCCGTGACGGAGACAATGTGCTGGTAATTCCCGCTGGTCTCGCCCTTCAGCCACAGTTCCTGACGGCTGCGGCTCCAGAAGCAGGTCAGACCCTTTTCCAGAGAGATTTCCAGACTCTCCCGGTTCATGTAGGCCAGGGTCAGCACCTTTCCGGTTTCGTCATCCACCACGATGGCAGGGATCAGACCCTTTTCGTCAAATTTCAGTTTTGAAATGTCCATATTATAACCTCACCAAAATGTCGTTGCTGCGAAGCGTCTGCTTCAGGTCGGGGATCTGCACCTGTCCGAAGTGGAAGATGGAAGCCGCCAGGCCCGCGTCCACCTTGGGAAGGGTCTGAAACAGGGTGATAAAATCCTCCTTACAGCCCGCACCGCCGGATGCGATAACAGGAACGTCCACCGCATTGGACACGGCTTCCAGCATCTCCAAATCGAACCCCTGCTTCACGCCGTCGGTGTCGATGGAGTTCAAAACCACTTCCCCCGCGCCGTTGCGGACGCAGCGCTTGATCCAGGAAATGGCCTCCATGCCGGTATCCTCCCGGCCGCCCTTGGCGAAGACCCGGAATTCCCCATTCACCCGCTTCACATCGGCGGACAGTACCACGCACTGGTCGCCGTAGAGCCGGGCCGCTTCCCGGACCAGATCCGGGTTCCGGATAGCACCGGAATTGACGCTGACCTTATCCGCGCCGCATTTCAGCACCCGGTCAAAGTCCTCCACGGTATTGATGCCGCCGCCCACCGTCAGAGGGATGAAGATGGTGGAAGCCACCTCCGTCAGAATGTCCGTGAACAGCTTCCGACCCTCGGCAGAGGCGGTGATATCGTAGAACACCAGTTCATCCGCGCCGTTGTCGGAATAGAATTTGCCCAGCTCCACAGGGGAGGACACGTCCTGCAAGCCCTGGAAATTGGTTCCCTTCACCACCCGGCCGTTGCGGACGTCCAGGCAGGGGATGATGCGTTTCGTGATCATACAGCCACCTCCACCGCAGTTTTCAGATCGATGGCACCGATATAATAGGCCTTGCCGATGATGGCCCCATGGAGGTCCATGGCCGCCAGGGCTTTTACGTCCTCCAATGTGGATACACCACCGGAAGCGATCAGATCGATGGCATATTTTTCGGAGAGTTCCTTGTACAGTTCCCGGTTGGTGCCCTTCATGGCCCCGTCCCGGGAGATATCGGTGCAGATGATGGTCTTCACGCCTAAGGTTTCCATTTTCCCGAAGAAATCATGGGCGGTCAGCTCACTGGTTTCCGTCCAGCCCTTGATGGCCACGAAGCCGTCCTTGAGATCCACGCCCACGGCGATCTTTTCCCCGTATTTCGCCAGGGCTTCTTCCAGAAAAGCCGGATCAGTCACAGCGGCAGTACCCAGGATCACCCGGTCCACGCCGATGGCAAGATACTGCGCAATGGTCTGCATATTGCGGATACCGCCGCCCACTTCCACGAACAGGTCTGCTGCTTCGATGATACTGCGGATAGTAGTGAGGTTGGCAGGCTCGCCCTTTTTCGCCCCCTCCAGGTCTACCAGATGGATATGCTTCGCTCCGGCAGCGGCAAAGGCCCTGGCAACCTCCGCCGGTTTCTCGCTGTAGACCGTCATCTGGGCATAGTCGCCCTTATACAGGCGCACTGCCTTGCCGCCGTACAGGTCGATGGCAGGATAGATATACATATTCCGCCCTCCTTACAAATTACAGAACGAACGAAGGATGCTCAGGCCCACATTTCCGCTCTTTTCCGGGTGGAACTGACAGCCATAGATGTTGCCCTGCTCCACAGCGGCGGTGATGGGAATCCCATACTCCGTAACGGCAGCCAAAGATTCCTCACAGCCATCGGCATAGAAGGAATGGACGAAGTAAACATACTGTCCATCCACTTCCCCCAGAAGCTTTCCGGATTTTACTTCCAGCCTGTTCCAGCCCATGTGGGGGATCTTCAGATCCTCCGGGATCCGTCCCTCCATGGAAACTACCTGGCCCTTCAGCAGGCCCAGGCCTTCGTGTTCGCCGTATTCGTAGCTTTTTTCAAACAGCATCTGCATCCCTAAGCAAATGCCCAGCAGCGGCTTTCCCGCTGCCGCCTGTTCCCGGACAAAAGCGTCCAGCCCGGAGGCCCGGAGCTTGCCCGCTGCGTCCTCAAAAGCGCCCACACCGGGCAGCACCAGCCGGTCGGCCTTGGACAGTTCCGCCGGGTCGCTGCTGACGAAGGCTTCCTCGCCGATGGCCTTGAAGGAAGAACACAGGGAAAACAGGTTGCCCACGCCATAATCAATAATGCCGACCATCACAGCACCCCCTTGGTAGACGGGATCTCGTTGCTGCCGTCCAGAGCCACCGCTGCTTTCAGCGCCCGGGCGAGGGATTTGAAGGTGCCCTCCACGATGTGGTGGGCGTTTTTTCCCGCCATCTGACGGATATGCAGGCTCATGGGGCAATTCCGTGTAAAGGCCAGGAAGAATTCCTCCACCAGCTCCGTGTCAAAGGTGCCGATTTTCTCCGTGGGGATTTCCAGCCCATAGCACAAACAGCTGCGGCCGGAGATGTCCACAGCGGTGAGGATCAGCGCCTCATCCATGGGCAGCAGGAAGCTGCCATAGCGGGTGATGCCCCGCTTGTCGCCCAAAGCATTCTGAAAGGCCTGGCCCAGACAGATGCCGATATCCTCCACGCTGTGGTGGTCGTCCACGTCGGTGTCGCCCTTACAGGTCACCGTCAAATCGAATTTGCCATGGGCGGCAAAAAGGGTCAGCATATGGTCCAGAAAGCCGCAGCCGGTATCGATGCGGCTCTTTCCGATGCCGTCCAGGTTCAATGTCAAAGAAATATCTGTTTCCGCGGTTTTGCGGGTAATTTCACAGGTTCTCATAAAGCACCTCTTTTACGGTGTTGATGAACGTTTCCATCTGTTCCATGGTTCCGATGGTGATGCGGTTGTACTGGGAAATCTTGGGGTTGGAGAAGTGCCGCACCAGAATGCCTCTGGCTTTCAGCGATTCGTACAGCTTTCCGCCCTCCATTTTGTCAGTTTTGGCAAAGAGGAAGTTGGTCCGGCTGGGCAGGACTTCAAAGCCCAGGGTTTCCAGCTGCCGCGCCGTCCAGGTCCGGGTGCGGATGATCTCGGCGCAGGTTTCCTGATAATAGGCTTCCGCTTCCACCGTCTTCTCTCCCAGCAGCAGGGTCAGCCGGTTGATGTTATAGGGATTTGTGGAATACTTGATCTTCTCCAGATCGGCAATGATGGAAGGATTCGCAAAGGCATAGCCCAATCGTCCGCCGGCCAGGCACCGGGACTTGGAGAAGGTCCGGGTCACCAGCAGATTTTCATACTTGCGGATCAGCGGCAGGCAGCTCTCCCCGCCGAAATCCACATAGGCCTCGTCAATCAGCACCAGAGAATCAGGATTCGTTTTCACGATCTCCTCGATCTGGGACACGGGAAGGCTCATACCCGTGGGAGCATTGGGGTTGGCAAGGACCACCATTTTGTGTTTGCCGCAGTAGTCCCGGTAATCGATGGAAAAGTCATCTTTTAAGGGAATTTTCTCATATTCCAGTGCATACAGCTGGGCATACACCTCGTAAAAGCCGTAGCTGATCTCCGGGAACACCACGCCCTGTCCGCCGAAGGCCAGGAAGGCAAAGTTCAGCACTTCATCGGAACCGTTGGACACGAAGACATTCTCCGGCTCCACGCCGTAAAGTTCCGCCAATTTTTCCTTCAATCCCTTGGCCGTGGGGTCAGAGTACAGCCGCAGCAGCTTTACCTGCTCCGCCGTCATGGCTTCCACCACGCTCGGCGCGGGAGGATAAGGGGATTCGTTGGTGTTCAGCTTGATGTACTGCATATCCCGGGGCTGTTCGCCGGGGGTATAGGCTTCCAGCGTGCGAAACTGGTCATTTAAAAAGCGACTCATGGTTATCTCTCCTTTCGGATCATGACGCTCTTTCCATGGGCCTGCAGGCCCTCTTTGCCCGCAAAGTAATCAATGGATTCCGCCACAGCGCTTAAGGCCTCGGCGGTGTAATAGGTAAACTGGCTCTTCTTCACAAAGTCGTCCACGCTGAGGGGGCTGGAGAACCGGGCCGTACCGGAGGTGGGCAGGGTGTGGTTGGGGCCGGCGAAGTAGTCGCCCAACGCCTCCGGGCAGCTGCGGCCCATGAAGATGGAGCCTGCGTGCTTCACCGCGTCCAGGTAAGAGAAGGGATCATCCACCATCAGTTCCAGATGCTCCGGCGCGATCTCATTGGCGATATCGATGCCCGCCATAAGATTTTCCGCCACGATGATCTTGCCGTTGTTATCGATGGAAGCCCGGGCAATTTCCGCACGGGGCAGCAGGGGGATCTGCTTTTCCAGCTGGGCACTGACTGCCTGCGCCAGGGCCTCGCTGTCTGTCACCAGCACGGCGGAAGCCAGCTTGTCATGCTCCGCCTGGCTTAAGAGGTCCGCCGCCACATGGGCCGGGTCGCTTTTCCCATCGGCGATCACCAGGATCTCGCTGGGACCGGCGATCATGTCGATGGACACCATACCGAAGACCTGCTTTTTCGCTTCCGCCACGAAGGCATTGCCGGGGCCTACGATTTTATCCACCTTGGGAACGCTTTCCGTACCGTAGGCCAGGGCCGCCACAGCCTGAGCGCCGCCCACCTTGAAGATCTTATCCACACCGGCGATCTTGGCCGCCGCCAGAATGACAGGGTTGATCTTACCGTCCCTTCCGGGAGGGGTCACCATGACGATCTGGCTGCAGCCCGCGATCTTGGCCGGGATGGTATCCATCAGCACAGTGGAAGGATAAGCCGCCGTGCCGCCGGGAACGTAAACGCCCACGTTCTCAATGGGGGTCACCTTCTGCCCCAGCACGATACCGGGACGGTCGGCGATGACAAAGCTGTTTCGCACCTGCTTAGAGTGGAAGGCCCGGATATTTTCCGCCGCCTGTTCCAGGATAGACAGAAACTTCGGTTCCACAGCAGCGAAGGCTTCCTCGATCTCTTCCCGGGAAACCAGCAGGCTGGTCATCTCTGCCTTGTCAAATTTTAAATTGTATTCCAGAAGGGCCTTGTCCCCATTTTTCCGAACATTTGCGATAATGTCCGCCACGATGCCCTCCACGTTCACCGTGGGCACCACCCGGGCAAAAATCTCAGAGTTGGGAACCTGGCCGTATTTCATAATTTTGATCATATTACTGCACCTGTTTCTGTAACGCCAGCCGGACTGCGTTGATGGCATCATCCTTGAATTGATAGCTGGCCGTATTGGCAATGAGCCGGGCGCTGATGGGGACGATGGTCTCGTACACCACCAGGTCATTTTCCTTTAAGGTAGAACCCGTCTCCACAATGTCCACGATCACATGGCTCAACCCCAGAATGGGAGCCAGCTCGATGGAGCCGTTGAGGTGGATGATGTCGATGTCCCGGCATTTGCCGCTGTAAAATTTTCTCGCGATATTTGGGAACTTGGTAGCCACTTTCAAGGTCTGCCCCATGGGATCCCGGAAGCCCTTGGGCCCGGCCACCGCCATGCGGCACTTGCCCATCTGCAGGTCCAGAAGCTCATAGACCTTGGGCTTGTATTCCAGCAGGATATCCTTGCCCACGATCCCTAAGTCCGCCGCGCCACGTTCTACATAGATGGCCACATCGGAGGGCTTCACCCAGAAATAGCGGACACCCTTTTCGGGGTTTTCAAAGATCAGCTTCCGCCCGGGATTTTCAATTTCCGGACACTCGAATCCGCTGTTTTTCAGCATCTGGTAGGCCTTTTCTCCCAAACGCCCCTTGGGCAGGGCGATGTTCAGCATATCCTTCATTCCACGCGCCCTCCCTTCTCAAAGCGGATAAGGGTCTTCCATTTTCTGTCTGCGGGAAGCCGGGTGGCTACCAGAACGGTGCCCTTCCGGGCAGCTTCCTCCGCCTCCGCTGTCAGCACCACGGTATCTGCCGTTCCGTCATGGAGGATCAGGGTATCCACATCGAAGCCATTTTCCTCCCGCCGATACTCCTGCAAAAGGTCCAGGTAAATGGCAAAGCCGATGGCCCGGGCCTTGCGGCCCATTTTCCGGGCCAGCTTGTCGTACTGGCCGCCTGAGAGGATGCTGGACGGAATGCCGGCTAAGTATCCCCGGAACACCACGCCGCTGTAATAACCCAGGTCGCTGCCCTCAGAGAAATCCAGACGGACGGTCTTTTCGTAGCCGCTGGCTTCCAGAATCTTCCACAGACTTTCCAGCTCCGCCAGGGCCTGCCGCTCCGCTTCCGTGGTCAGTACCGCGCCGATCTTCTCCAATTCCCCGCTGCCGCCGTGACAGGCGGAGACCACCTCCAGCTTTTTCCACGCGGCTTCGTTTTCTCCGCATAAGGCGTTCAGCTCATGGCGGTTCTTCTGCCGCAGCAAAACCATGGCCTGCTTCTGTTCCTTATGACTCAGGCCGCAGCTTTCCAGCACAGCCCCCAGAAGTCCCATGTGGGAGATATTCAGCACGAAGGGGCTGCCCAGAACTTCCAGACTTTTCACCGCCAGCAGCACCACTTCCGCAATCTCGTAGCTGCTTAAGTCGCCGACACATTCCAGGCCCGCCTGCAATATCTCCCGGTAATCCCGGTAGACATTCTCATTATAATAGACCTTCTGTATGACACCCGGTTCCTCCGGGGCATTCTTCACGATGGACAGGGTCACATCCGGCTTTAATGCCAGCAGCCGTCCTCCGTCTCCGGAAAAGGTGATGATCTGGTCCGACACCAGAAAGTCCTTATTGCGGACATACAGGTCATATTCCTCGAACCGGCTCATTTTATAGGGGGCATAGCCATACCGGCGGTACAGCCCCCGCAGGGCGAAGACCGCCCGTTCCTCATTCTTCCAGATCACATCCGTCATCATCCAGTTTCCCCGCTTTCTTCAAATTGTCCAATGCGGTACGGTAGCCGACGCCATAGTTTAAGCACCGGTTCACCCGGCTGATGGTGGCCGAGCTGGCACCGGTGGTCTCGGATACCTCGATATAGTTGCTGCCTGCGTCCAGCAAGCAGGCCACCCGGAACCGCTGGAACATGGACTGCATCTCCTTGATGGTACAAATGTCCTCAAAAAACTGCTTGCATTCCTCTGCCGTTTGCAAAGACATGACCGCCTCAAAAAACAGCTCCTCGCCGGGATGTCGGATCTTACCCATATGCTCAAATTCCTTTCTGAATTATCAATGTCATTGCGAACCAGTGCGCACACTGGTGTGGCAATCTCCCCGAATAAATGCTCTCTGGCCTATATTTTATAGGGGATTGCCACGTCGCTTCGCTCCTCGCAATGACACGACTATCTTTGTTTTTCATACTTTAACACTTTAGTTTGATAAAGTCAAGTCCTATCTGCACATTTCTTCCTGCCAAATTTTCCGTATATTTCCGGCGCACATTTGTAGCTAAGGTAGAAACAAATTTCACCAAAACCTATTGACCTTCGCCCTCCCCGGTGCTAGAATAGTGTAATCTTGAAAAACCGCGAGAGGTGTTTGAAAATGGAAAAGAAGAATATCGACTGGGGCAATATCGGCTTCGGCTATGTGCAGACCGATTACCGTTACGTCTCCAACTATAAAAACGGCGCATGGGACGAAGGCACCCTGACCACGGATGCCAACATCACCATGAATGAGTGCGCCTGCGTCCTGCAGTACGCCCAGACCTGCTTCGAGGGCATGAAGGCCTACACCACGGAAGACGGTAAGATCGTCTGCTTCCGTCCCGACCTGAACGCCACCCGGATGGAGGACTCCGCCAAGCGTCTGAAGATGCCCCCCTTCCCTGCCGAGCGTTTCCTGGATGCCATCAAGCAGGTGGTCAAGGCCAACGCCGCCTGGGTTCCTCCCTACGGTGCCGGCGCTTCCCTGTATATCCGCCCCTATATGTTCGGCTACGACTCCATCATCGGTGTCAAGCCCGCCAATGAATATCAGTTCCGTGTTTTCGTCACGCCCGTAGGTCCCTACTTCAAGGGCGGCGTGAAGCCTCTGACGGTCCGCATCTCCGACTATGACCGTGCCGCTCCCCGGGGCACCGGCAATGTCAAGGCCGGCCTGAACTACGCCATGAGCCTGTACGCCATCGTGGATGCCCATGAGAAGGGCTACGACGAGAACATTTATGTGGACTCCGCCACCCGGACCCACATTGAGGAGACCGGCGGTGCCAACATCATCTTCATCAAGGGCAATACCCTGGTGACCCCCAAGTCCGACACCATCCTGCCCTCCATCACCCGCCGTTCCATTGTCCATGTGGCCAAGGAATATCTGGGCATGGAAGTGGAAGAGCGTGACGTGGCCCTGACCGAGATCGACCAGTTCGAGGAATGCGGCCTGTGCGGCACCGCTGCCGTCATCTCCCCCGTGGGCACCATTGACGACCATGGTAAGCTGATCCACTACGCAGGCTTCGGCCCCAGATTGCAGAAGCTGTACGACACCCTCACCGGCATCCAGATGGGCCGTATCGAGGCTCCCGAGGGCTGGATCCAGGTCATCGAATAAGGAAAATGTAGGGCGGAGGCCTGCCTCCGCCGGGCAGTATCGAAGCTGCCCGGCTGGGACATGTCCCCGCCCTATATCGGCTTTTCTGTATTCTCACCATGCACTTTTGTATTTCAGTGCTTGACACTTTTCGGTTTTCATGGTATAATGCACCGCACATACAGAAAACGCTTTGAAGAGGAAAAAGCAGGTTCCAGGCCCTGTCCAGAGAGCCGCCGGGTGGTGTGAGGCGGTCACGGTGGAAGCTGTATACTGGCCTCTGAGCGGCCTGTCCCAACACCTTTCGGTCAGTAGGACGGACGGAGCCCGACCGATACAGCGGGAGGCGGTTGTTGGACCGCCGTGAGTGGCCGTAAAAACGGCAAGAAGAGTGGTACCGCAGGTTTTTATGTAGGTAAAGCCCTGTCTCTTTGTTATAGGAAGAGACAGGGCTCTTTTTATAACTATCATCCACACAAAAAGGAGACAACATATGCTTACCATTGACAAAATTTTCCACGCTTCCCTGGTTCTGAAAGACATCATCCGTCCCACTCCCCTGGCCCGGGCCTACGGCTTCTCCAAGGATTTTGAGCTGTACTTCAAGCCCGAGAACCTGCAGCGCACCGGCTCCTTCAAGCTTCGCGGCTCCGGCTATAAGATCGCCCAGCTTTCCGAAGAAGAGAAGGCTAAGGGCGTTATCGCCTGTTCCGCCGGCAACCACGCCCAGGGCGTGGCTCTGGCCGCAAGCAAGTGCGGCATTTCCTCCCTGATCTGCCTGCCGGAAAACGCCCCCCTGTCCAAGATTGAGGCCACCAAGGGCTTCGGCGCAGAGGTCTGCCTGGTGCCCGGTGTCTATGACGATGCCTATAACAAGGCGCTGGAACTGAAAGAGCAGCACGGCTACACCTTCGTCCATCCCTTCGACGATGAAAACGTCATCGCCGGACAGGGAACCATCGGTCTGGAGATCCTCAACGAGCTGGATGACCTGGATGCGGTCATCGTCCCCATCGGCGGCGGCGGCCTCATCGCCGGTATCGCCTTCGCCATCAAGTCCCTGCGGCCCAGTGTCAAGGTCTACGGTGTCCAGGCAGCAGGCGCACCCAGCATGTTCCGCTCCATCAAGGACGGTCAGATCAGCACCCTGGACAGCGTGTCCACCATCGCTGACGGCATCGCCGTGAAGCGTCCCGGTGACCTGACCTATGAGATCGTCAGCAAGTACGTAGACGACATCGCCACCGTCACCGAGGATGAGATCTGCGCTGCCATCCTGAAGCTCATCGAAAAGCAGAAGATGATCGCCGAGGGTGCAGGCGCCGTCTCCGTAGCCGCCGCCATGTTTGAGAAATTCCCCATCCGGGGCAAGAAGGTGGTCAGCGTCATCTCCGGCGGCAACATCGATGTCACCAGCCTGTCCCGGGTCATCGAACGTGGCCTGATGAAGTCCGGCCGGATCGCCACCCTGATGATCGAGCTGGCAGATATGCCCGGCCGACTGAAGGACGTTTCCCGCATCATCGCCGACTGCGGCGGCAACATCACCGATGTCCACCACGAGCGCGGCAACACCCAGAATATCAAGGACCTCTTCCTCCGGGTGGACATGGAAACCAGAAATTACGACCATGTGGAGCAGATCAAACAGGCTCTGAAAGCAGAGGGCTTCCACGTCGTAGGATATTAAAAAACTGTGTCATTGCGAACCAGTCCGCAGACTGGTGTGGCAATCTCCCGTAAATTCGGGTAAACAGACTCATGCAAGGGATTCCCACGCCAGCGTGCGCGCTGGCTCGGAATGACAGGTTTCGAATAAAACCTATAACCTAAAGGAGAACACGCATATGGATACCAGCAAGTACAGCATCGGCTATTACCCCGCCCCGGGCAACCACTACAAGTGGGTCCAGAAGGATCACATCGAACGCGCCCCCCAGTGGTGCAGTGTGGACCTGCGGGACGGCAACCAGAGTCTCGTGATCCCCATGAGTCTGGAAGAAAAGCTGGAGTTTTACCATATGCTGCTGCGGGTAGGCTTCAAGGAGATCGAGGTGGGCTTCCCCGCCGCCTCAGAAACCGAATATGAATTTCTGCGAACCCTGATCGAGAACAACATGATTCCTCAGGATGTAACGGTGCAGGTGCTGACCCAGTGCCGGGAGCATATCATCCGCAAGACCTTCGAAGCCTGCAAGGGAGCTCCCAGTGCCATCATCCATTTCTATAACTCCGTATCTGTTGCCCAGCGGGAACAGGTCTTCCGCAAATCCAAGGAAGAGATCAAGAGAATCGCCATCGAAGGCGCGAAACTTGTGAAGAAGCTGGCCGCCGAATACGAGGGCAATTTCCGCTTCGAGTATTCTCCTGAAAGCTTCACCGGCACAGAACCGGAATACGCTCTGGAAGTCTGCAACGCAGTCCTCGACGTGCTGGAGCCGGGTCCCGATAACAACGTCATCATCAACCTGCCTGTCACCGTGGAGATGTCCCTGCCCCACGTCTACGCCAGCCAGGTGGAATACATGAGTGAAAACCTCAAGTACCGGGAATATGTGACGGTTTCCCTCCATCCCCATAACGACCGTGGCACCGGCGTGGCCGATACGGAGCTGGCGCTGCTGGCCGGTGCCGACCGTGTAGAGGGCACCCTCTTCGGCAACGGCGAGCGGACCGGCAATGTGGATATCATCACCCTGGCCATGAATATGTATTCCCACGGTGTGGACCCCCATCTGGACTTCTCCGATATGCCCGCCATCTGTAAGGTTTACGAGGACACCACCCGGATGCATGTCTATGAGCGCAGCCCTTACGCAGGCGCCCTGGTCTTCGCCGCCTTCTCCGGTTCCCACCAGGATGCCATCGCCAAGGGCATGACCTGGCGGAAGGAAAAGAAGCTCCACCAGTGGACGGTTCCCTACATTCCCATCGATCCCCACGATATCAGCCGCACCTACGATGCCGACGTGATCCGTGTCAACTCCCAGTCCGGCAAGGGTGGTATCGGCTATCTGCTGGAGCAGACCTACGGCTACAGCCTGCCGCCCAAGATGCGGGAGCACCTGAGCTATCAGTGCAAGAGCGTCTCCGACCGGGACCACCGGGAGCTGAAGGGCGAGGATGTGCTGGCCATCTTCATGGACCGCTACCTCAACATCAACGATCCTCTGGACATTTCCGATATGCACTTCACCCGAAAAGGCGAAACTGTGGAAACGGAAGTCACCTTCCAGCGCCACGGCCGGGTCAAGACCCTCCGTTCCATGGGCAACGGCTCTCTGGATGCCGTCAGCAACGCTCTGAAGGAATTCACCGGACGGCAGTTTAATCTGAAGGTCTACTCCGAGCACTCCGTTCAGGAGAAGAGCTCCGGCTCCACCGCCGCGGCCTACATCGGTCTGGAAGATACGAATGGCACCCTGCACTGGGGCGCAGGCACCGATACCGATATCATCAAGGCCAGTGCCCACGCACTGATCAGTGCCTTCAATAATATGAGTAAGGAATAAACACACGTTATGTAGGGCGGGGTCATGACCCCGCCGACCAGGTAACAGTTTTATCCAGTCTGAATTGAAATGCATACCAAAATAACGCCTCACATATACCTTGCCGGTTTCGTACGTGCATTGGCGCAGGGACATGAAGAAGGCCGCGGCGATGGTCTGGAAGAACTGGTTGGTTTTGATCTTATCCAGCGCATGGTTCACAATACCCACCAGGATCCCGCAG
>JAFVPA010000047.1 GCA_017505505.1 Oscillospiraceae bacterium
GGGTCAGGTCATGGATTCTCAGGTTAGGATTGACCGTATAAGCTACGCCGTACATGGCACTGACCGCACCATCAACCAGACCGAAATCAGTATGAAAAACCAAAGGATTCACAGGACAAACCTCCTAAGATCTAATACAAGAACATTATAAAATAATCCAGATAAATGTCAACCTGCAATCTAATCAAAATGCAATCTTACCCGTTTCCTTGATATCAATAGCGCACTCTGTTTATTCTCATTACCACCACACACTGTTAAGACAATGGATATCTGGATTTTATGCACCCAAATGACAGGGAAAAATATAATGGATGTAGGAGGTGTGACATGGATTATTTTGTCATAATGGCACTGGTGGCAACATTGGGAACTTGGTTCGTAACCGCTCTTGGCGCTGCTACTGTCGTCTTTTTTTCATCCCCCAATCCAAAAGCTATGAACATCATGCTTGGATTTGCTTCCGGGGTTATGATTGCAGCCAGCTTTTGGTCTTTGCTGCAGCCGGCAATCGAACATGCGGAAGCCTCATCCAAGCTGCCTGCGTATCTCGTGGCAACAGCAGGTTTTTTATTCGGAGCTTTGTTTATGTGGGCATCCGACAAGACGGTTTCCTTTGCAAGAAGGAAAGTGGACAACACACAAGAGAAACCCAATGAACGCCTGCACCGCATCATCATGCTGATTCTTTCTATTACCCTCCATAACATACCGGAGGGTTTGGCTGTCGGTGTTGCGTTTGGTGCATTGCAGGGAAACGGACATACAACAGAAAACGTCATGGGTGCAATTTCAGTGGCTGTGGGAATTGGTTTGCAGAATTTCCCTGAAGGCGCAGCCGTTTCTGTTCCGTTGAGAAGAGAGGGGTATTCCAGAAAAAAGAGTTTTCTGTTGGGTCAGGCTTCCGGCATGGTGGAACCAATCGCCGGTGTCATGGGCGCATTGCTGGTTGTTTATGTGGAAGCAATTTTACCCTATGCCCTATCTTTTGCCGCCGGAGCGATGATTCTGATTGCTGTGCACGAATTGATCCCGGAATGCCAGAGGAGTCAACAGACGGAACCATATTTCGCAACAATGGGAATTATTCTCGGATTCGCTGTTATGATGCTGCTGGATGTTATGTTGGGATAATCCTATTGCGCCCATCAGTCTGTTTTATCTCTTCGCTTCGCACAGGAGGAGCTTTCGAATCCCATCTTAAGCGCAAAATAATTCCGGTCACTCCGTAAGAAATAACCGGAATTTTGTGCGAATGTTCTTATAGGACTTTTGAAAAGTGCGCCCATACCAACGTTTTTTCGGTATCACACATACTCAAATTCAATCCACATCCATACCGGATGCGTCTTGAATTTGAGAGACTCTCCCACGGCCTAAAAACGTGCCACCGGCACGTTTTCTTAACGGCCTTTCGAGTCCCAGCTCGAGCATTAAAAAATCCGAATGCCCGTAAGGGCACTCGGATTTTTTGGTGCGAGAGATGGGACTCGAACCCACACGGCATAACCACACGCACCTCAAACGTGCTTGTCTACCATTCCAACACTCTCGCGAACATGCTTGAATATTATAACCGCATAATATGGATTTGTCAATCTTTTTTTGTGGAAAAGGATACCAAATGGCATCCTATTTCCTGCGTTTGCTGTCAGCGCAAAGATACAGCCCCACTCCGGAAGCTACCATCCCCATAGCTCCCAGCAACGGTGCCACAGGCTGGCCGGTTTGGGGATTTTCTGCTATGATCGGCTCCGGAGCCAGATTGATCCGTACATTCCAGTTTCCATCCCGATTCAGCCCCACCAGGAGCGGTTCTATTACATGAAACCCATCTATCCGTTCCTGCTGGACGACCATATACAAGCCTTCTTCCAGACCGGAAAACACCGTATTCCCATCCACATCAACAGGGATCCGAATTCCGGTTTCCCCGGCCCCTTCTGCCAGCCAATTGGCCAGATGGGGGGATTGGGCATCTTCCGTTTTCACGATGCCGCCGCCAAAGCCCTCCACGATACGGTAGCCGTCTGTAACAGGGATCCCCACCTGATACAGTGTCAGACTCCCATTTATCGCAGGAAGCTCCCCTAAGTTGAGGGATATTCCTATGGACCCGCCATCCTCCACCGCACCGGCCTGCATCCCCAGGCTCAGCACCAGCACAACCGCAAACACCATACCCGCAAATTTCCTTACCATCTTCTGCGCCCCTTTCCAAAGGATGGGCTCAGTATATCCATTCCGGGAAAAAGAGTCAGTCGAATTGCTGAAAGAAAAGCGGTCGCTTTTTTGCGCTTTGCACAAATCCGGTATAGCGGTCGAATTTTCGTCAGCGAAGAAATTACGCATTTGTTATATCCTTAAAAACATCCGGTTTAAATAGGCTTTTTAAAGTTTTCATGCTTTTTCAGCGCGATAAATACTTTGGACTCCTGGCTCAGTTCGTGACTCAAAGCCGCCAATGTGAGCAGATTGGGAATGACCATCAGACCATTCACCGTTTCCGCCAATTGCCAGACAGTAGCCGTATCCATCACGGAGCTGACGACAATGGCTGCGATTTGCGCCAATGCAAAGTACTTCCAGGCCCGTTTCCCAAACAGGAATTCCGCGCAGCGCGCTCCGTACAACCCCCAGCCGAGAACCGTTGCTACCGCGAACAGGACCAGAGCCAGTGCCAGAAATACCGATGCGCTGCTGCCGTAGATCGCTGAAAAAGCTTCCGTGGTCAGCGCGGCACCGGCATCGGTGCCATAAGGGATATGCACGCCGCTGACCAATATCACCAGGGCCGTCAGCGTACAGATCAGAATGGTATCCAGAAAAACCTCCATAATGCCCATAAGCCCCTGCTGCACAGGATGGGATACTTCGGCGGAAGCATGGGCAATCGCTGCCGTACCCATGCCTGCTTCGTTGGTAAATACCCCCCGGGAACAGCCAATACGCAGAGCCTGAAACGCAGAGCCCAGCATCCCCCCGGTGACACTGCGGGGCGAAAAAGCCCCCTGAAAGATCATGGCGAAGGCCTGCGGCAGCTTCTCCCCCTTCACAACGAGGACTCCTACACACAAAAGAATGTAGGCCCCCGCTGCAAAGGGAACCAGCGCTTCGGCGGCAGTACCGATACGCTTTGCGCCCCCAAAGAGCATAGTTCCGATGAATGCCGCCAGCAGCATCCCCAGTAGAAGGCTCTGATGAAAGGACACCGTCCCGCCAAACCGGTTCACGACCTCCCGGATGCCGGAAATGGCCGCGTTGACCTGGGCCGCATTCCCAACGCCAAAGGCTGCCACCACCCCAAACAGGCAGTAAACCGTTGCCATCGGCTTCCAGCGCCTTCCCAGACCGTTTACCATGACATACATGGGGCCTCCGGTGTATCCGTTCTCCGTTTTGACCCGGTATCGTACCGCCAGGGTAGCCTCGGCATATTTTGTCACCATCCCCAGAAGACCACAGACCCACATCCAGAACACGGCTCCCGGTCCTCCAAGACAGATGGCCCCTGCCACACCTACCAGATTCCCCGTGCCCACAGTCGCCGCCAGGGCGGTACAGAGGGCCTGATATGGGGAAACGCCGCTGGTTTTCGCTCCCGGCCTCAGTTTGGACAGAAATTCCCGCAATGCCGACGGAAACAAAGTCAACTGAGCAAACCGCAGTCTGATCGTCAGAAAGATCCCCACACCGAGGATCAGAAGCAGCGCCGGGGCTCCCCAGATCACAGCATTCACCCGGGTAAAAAATTCGGCCATAAGCACCTCCCATTGACAGGAAAAGCACGCTGCATGGATCATGTCATTGCAGCGTGCCTTTGTAACTATCCAATTATTCCCAGGTCGCCCAGATTTCCGGGCAATAGCCCACGGTGGCCTGCTTGCCGTTTCGGACAACCGGGGTCTTCATCAGCATGGGATCATCGAAGACCTTGTCCTCCTTGGCAACCTTGTCCTCCATATACTTCATCAAGGTGATCTCCGGGGATTTTCCTTCCCAATCGATGAGGTTGTCGATACCACCTACTGCCCGGAGGACACTGTCGAATTCCTTGGGGGCCATACCGTATTTCTTCAGATCGATGGATTGAAATTTGATACGGCGCTCTTTGAAATACCGTTCGGCTTTCTTTGTGTCGAAGCATTTCGACTTGCCGAAGATTTGAATATTCAATACATTACCTCCTCTAAGCAAAGTCCCTGAGCCGGGGCCAGAAAGCCTGCCTCGGCCCGTTTTCCGCCAAACAATTCCGGGATAGCGTCCGGACTGCGCTCTCCCCGGCCTACTTCGATGAGGGTTCCCACAAGGATGCGCACCATATTGTGCAGAAAGCCATTGCCGGTGAACCGGATACGGATCTCCTGCCCGGCCCGCTGGATGGTGATGGCCCGGATATAGCGGACTGTGGATTTTTTCATCTTGGCATTTCCGCAGAAGGCAGAAAAATCGTGTTCTCCCAGAAGATACCGGGCCGCCTGCTCCATTGCCGGGACATCCAGTGCTTCCGGCATCACCGTCACAAAGCGGCGTTCAAAGACACAGGGCACTTCGCTGTTCCAGATGCGGTACTGGTAAGTCTTCTCCTTGGCATTCAGCCGGGCATGGAACCGCGGTGACACGTCCTTGCAGGAGTATATGCCGATATCCTCCGGCAGATACCGCCGTAGTTGAGACAAGATTTCTCCCGCCGCAAGGGTGCTTTCACAGTGAAAATTTGCCACTTGCCCCTTGGCGTGGACACCGGCATCCGTGCGGCCGCTGCCGCTGATCTCAATGGGTTCTTCCAAAATTCGGGAAAGGCATCCTTCCAATTTGCCCTGAATGGTATCATCCTTGCCGGGCAGGCGCTGCCAGCCCCGGTAGCGGGTACCGTCATAGCAAATATCAAGCCGCAGATTCCGCATAAACCTCCAATTCCTCTCTGGCCTCCCGTTCATTGTCGGCGGAGAACAGGAACTTGCCGTTTGCATCATAAACCTGAATGTGTCCGTGAACGTAGCGAATCTTATACATAGCCATCAACCTTTCCTTTTGGTTTGTGACTATAGTATAGCAAGCCATTTGTCCTATAAAACGGACTTATTCATTTTTATCCGACATTTTTATAATTTGCTTTCGATCCACGCAAGCACATCTTCATAAACTTCTTCCCTGTTGATCTCGTTCAAAATCTCGTGACGGCACAGAGGATAGATGCGGACAGATACGTCCTTCATGCCGGCCTTTTTAAAGGCCTCGGCACTCTGGTGAATACCCTTGCCATAGCTGCCCACAGGATCATCGCCGCCAGCGATGAAGAAGACGGGGAGGTCCTTGCGCATGGCCGCCAGATTCCCCTTCTGTTCAATGAAATGGATACCCTTCATCATTTCCCGCAAAAGGCCGCAGGAGGCGGTGAAACCGCAGAGGGGGTGGGCGATGTAAGCGTCCACAATTTTGGCATCCCGGGTCAGCCAGTCGTAGGGAGTCCGGGGATGCTCCACCTTGCTGTTGTAGCTGCCGAAGACCAGATTCTGGAGCTTTTCATTGGGGTTGGTCTCTCCTGTCTTCTTGCAGATCCCCTCCACCACTTTGATGAGGGCCGGTAAAGCCAATGCAGGCTGCCAGCCGGTACCGCAGATGACGGCCGCCCGGATACCGGAGTCGGGATACTTGCACAGGATGGTCCGGGCCATGAAGGAGCCCATGGAGTGGCCGAAGAGGATATAAGGAATCCCCGGATAGGCTTCCTTCGTATCCCGCATCAGCTGCATGGTATCCTCGATGGCGGTGAACCAGCCGCCATGGAAATAGCCCTGAATGCCCTCCCCATTGATGGACTGGCCGTGGCCCATATGGTCCTCTGCCACCACAACGAAGCCATGCTCTGTTAAAAAGTTTGCAAAATCGTCATAGCGCTCCACAAATTCCGCGATGCCGTGGACGATCTGCAAAACAGCTCTCGGCTCCCCTTCCGGAGTCCAGCGGCAGGCATGGATCTTTCCTGCGCCTTTGGAATCATACCAAATATCAGTTCTCATGATTATCCCTCCACAACTTCGTAATCTTCTGCAATAATGGCCTTTTTCAGCGCTTCATAATCCGCCGTTCCGGTGACCGTAACGGTTTTGGCCGTCAAATCTGCCACAGCGGTCTCCGTGCCGGGGACGCTCATGCAGGCCTTTTCCACAGCGGCGGTGCAGTGGGAGCACATCATGCCGTTCACACGGATGACCAGGGGCTCTGCCTTGATCTCCTCCACAACTTCATAGTCTTCCGCGATAATGGCCCGTTTCAGTGCTTCATAGTCGGCATTTCCGGTAACCGTGACGGTTTTCGCTTCCAGATCCGCAACAGCCTTGGTGGTTCCGGGAACGCCCATGCATGCCTTCTCCACCGCGGCGGTGCAGTGAGAACACATCATGCCGTTTACACGGATGACCTGAACCTGCTCCGGTTCTGCCTCCATAACCAGCGCTTCCGTCTCCACCTCACACGCACACTCTGCCGCAGGGATGGTCTTGGGCTTAAAGAACCGCAGCCGCAAGGCGTTGGACACCACAAAGACGCTGCTCATGCTCATGGCTGCCGCACCCAGCATGGGACTCAGTAGCAGACCAAAGGGCAGATACAGCACGCCTGCCGCAACAGGGATGCCCAGGGTGTTATAGAAGAACGCCCAGAACAGATTCTCCCGGATATTGCGGATGGTGGCCTTGCTCAGCTCGATGGCACCGCTGACAGCAGCAAGAGAGCTGTTCATCAGAACGATGTCCGCGGATTCCATGGCGATATCAGTACCGGCCCCGATGGCCATACCCACATCGGCAGTGACCAGCGCGGGAGCATCGTTGATGCCGTCGCCAACCATCAGAACACGGTGGCCTTCCTTTTGCAGCCTCTGGACCGCACCGGCCTTATCGGTGGGCAGAACATCGGAGATCACATGGGTGATCCCGGCCTTGGCGGCAATGGCCTTGGCGGTGACTTCGTTATCGCCGGTCAGCATGACCACATCCAGATGCAGGGCCTGCATGGCCTTAACGGCCTCCACGGAGTCGGCTTTCAGCACATCTGCGGCAGCAATGGTACCCAGATATTCTCCCCGCCCGTTGGCAAAGTGCAGCGGGGTCTTCCCCTGATTGGCCAGCTCGGGAAGGTTGGGTACGGTGACCCCCAGCTCCTCCATGAGCCGTCCGTTGCCGCCATAGCAGCGGATCCCCTTAACGGTTCCGGCCACGCCCCGGCCGGGGAGGGTCTCAAAGTCTGTGACTTCGGGATATGCATTATTGCCCATCTTTTTTAGGATGGCCTTGGCAAAAGGATGCTCGGAACGGCTTTCCAGCGCAGCAGCGATCCGCATCAACTCGCCGGTATCGGCTTTTCCGGGAAGGATATCCGTGACCTCCGGCTTGCCGGTGGTGAGGGTTCCGGTCTTGTCCAGGACAACGGTATCGATATGGTGCAGATTTTCCAAGGCTTCGGCATTCTTAAACAGAACACCCATCTGGGCACCCCGACCGGTTCCCACCATGATCGCCACAGGAGTGGCCAGTCCCAGTGCGCAGGGACAGGAGATGACCAGTACAGAAATAGCACAGTTCAGAGCGAATTCCAGATCATAGCCCGCCAGCATCCAGACTACGAAAGTCACAGCAGCAATGGTCATGACCACGGGAACAAAAATGCCCGCGATCTTATCCGCCAGCCGGGCAATGGGAGCCTTGGAGCCGCCGGCTTCCTCCACCATGCGGATGACCTGAGCCAGAGTGGTATCCTCGCCCACCTTGTCGGCCCGGAATTCCAGATAGCCCTCTGTGTTGATGGTAGCCGCCGCAACGGTATCTCCGGGGAGCTTCTCCACAGGAACGCTTTCGCCGGTGAGGGCGCTCTGGTCCACAGAGGCCCGGCCTTCCAAAACGGTTCCGTCCACAGGGATGCTGCCGCCGGAGCGGACGATGATGGTGTCGCCTACTTTGACTTCCTCTACCGGGATCTCCTGATCAATGCCGTTCCGCCGAACAGTCGCCGTCTTGGGGCTTAAATCCATCAGAGCCCGGATGGCATCACCGGTACGGCCCTTTGCCCGCGTCTCCAGGAACTTGCCCAGGGTAATCAGCGTCAGGATCATGGCAGCGGATTCAAAGTACAGGTTTTCACTGTACATCTTCACCACATCCCAGTCCCCGTGGCCCATACCCCAGGCCATACGGAACAGGGCCACCACACCGTAAACCAGAGAAGCAATGGAGCCCACCGCGATCAGAGAATCCATATTCGGTGCCTTGTTCCACAAAGCCTTCAGGCCCCGGCTGTAATACACCCGGTTCAGGTACACGGCAGGCAGTGTCAGGAAGAACTGCAGCAGCGCCGCCACCAGAGCATTTTCAATGCCATGGTACCAGTGGGGTGCAGGCAGACCAACCATATGACCCATGGTAAAGTACATCAGAATGATCAGGCTGATGGAAGAGCCGATGATCCGCTTCTTCATCTCCTTCAGGGCATCCTCCTGAGGATTTTTTTCTTCCTTTTTCACGGTCTTCTGTTCCCCAGGAACGAAGGCGCCATAACCGGCCTTGGTGACAGCCTGGATAATGGCCGCAGTGACCTCCGGAGATTCGGCTTCCACCTGCATGGTCCCGGCCAGAAGATTCACTTCCGCCTTTTCCACGCCGGGGACCGCATTGGTGACCTTCTCCACACGGGCCGAGCAGGCCGCGCAGGTCATGCCGGTAACATTGAATTTCAGCTTCATATGCATCCCTCTTTTCTTAAATATCATTATCTATGATTTTGTGAGAAAAATCAATAGGGATTGACCTTCCCACCATCCTGTGTTACTATTTTACCATACGATAGCAAATGCGCAAGTACGCACTATTTTGTGCGATACTACCCTTTTGGGTACTGTAGGAGGAATGGTTATGGAAGCCAAGGACAACTGCCCTGTGGAAGCGACGCTGGACCTGATCGGCGGAAAATATAAGGCCCTGATCCTCTGGCATCTGTCGGATGGGACCCTGCGGTTTTCCGAGCTGCGCCAGCGGATCACCAAAGCCACCCCCAAGATGCTGACCCAGCAGCTGCGGGAGCTGGAAAGTCAGGAGCTGATCCACCGTGAGGTATATCCTGTGATCCCACCCAAAGTAGAATATTCTTTGACTGAGACAGGTCGAAGCCTGATGCCGATTTTAGTGGCTATGCGGGACTGGGGTGCGGAATATCTGCGGAGCCAGGATCAGGAGCCCTGCTGTTTTATGATGGATTCGGACCCTGTTTCCAAATGTTCCTGCTGCGAGGAACAGGATTGATACGATTTTTCTTGTATTTTTTTGCAGGCATGCTATACTGATTCTATTCTGTATTTCGAGGTATTTTTATGGATTACAATACCTTACTGGATCTGGCAACGGATCTGGGCTATGAGCTGGCCATGGCCGGTGCAGAGACCTTCCGGGTGGAGGAAAGCATCAGCCGTGTTTTGGCCGCCTACGGCGTGGAGGCGGAGGTCTTTGCCATCCCCAATTATCTGGTAGTCAGCATCCTTACAGAAGACGGTACCCCTATTACCCGGATGCGCCGCATCGGCCACCATGGCAACGATCTGGACGCTGTGGAAAAGTTCAGCGGCCTGAGCCGGGCTTTCTGCAACCGGAAGCCCGAACCCAAAGAGGGCTTGAAGTGGTTCGATGCCGTCCGTGAGAAGCTCTCCACCTACTCTGCGCCAATGCTGTATCTTGGTTACTTTCTGGGTGCGGGCGGTTATGGCATGTTCTTCGGCGGTAATCTGGTGGACGGTCTTTGTGCAGGCATCTGCGGTATGCTGGTTGGCTTCGTCAGCCTGTTTCTGGACAAGCGGAAGGCCAACCAGTTCTTCCGCACCATCGCCAGCGCCTTCCTTATGGCCCTGCTGGCCTATGCCATGGGTGCGTATGGCATCACCCGGAATCCCGATGCCGTCACCATCGGTGCTCTGATGATCCTGGTACCAGGCCTGTTATTCACCAATGCCATGCGGGATATCATTTACGGTGACACCAATTCCGGCGTCAACCGTATCGTCCAGGTGTTCCTGGTGGCCATGGCTATCGCCCTGGGTACCGCCTCAGCCTGGAATGTGGCCTCCCTCCTGTGGGGCACCCCTGTTTCTGTTGCGGGTGTCCAGTATTCTCTCATTTTCCAGTGTCTGTTCGCCTTCATCGGCTGCGTAGGCTTCATGATCCTGTTTAACGTCCATGGAAAAGGCGGCTGGCTGTGCGCCTTGGGCGGTACATTAGCCTGGGCAGTTTATCTCATCGCCCAAAAAGTAAGCGGCAGCGATATTACCGCCTATTTCTGGTCCGCTTTGTTCTCTTCTTTGTATTCCGAGGTCATGGCCCGCATCCGGAAATATCCGGCCATCTCCTACCTGGTCATCTCCATTTTCCCCATGATCCCCGGCGCAGGTGTTTATTACACCATGAACTACGCTGTACAGGGCCAAATGGACCTGTTCGCCCAAAAGGGTATGTTCACCGCCGCCATTGCCGGCATCATGGCCGTTGGCATTTTGTTGGGATCTACCGGATTCCGGATGTATTCCGATTGGAAACAGCATAAAAAAATGTAGGACTGTCGTCCTACATTTTTTATTTATAGTTGCGAAAACACCGCTCCCAAACTTTCATGCAGCACCAGATCTGCCTGTCTGTCATAAGGCGTTGCATCCCGGTTGATGAGAACCAGACGGTTGCCCCGGTAGTATTCGATCAGTCCCGCCGCCGGGTATACCGTCAGACTGGTACCGGCCACAATCAAAAGATCCGCGTTGTAAATGGCCCGGACGCTCTTTTCAATGGTATTCTGATCCAAACCTTCCTCATAGAGAACTACGTCCGGTTTTACAATACCACCGCAGTCACACCTGGGAATCCCGGTGGAATCCTTGATAAATTCCGCACTGTGGAATTTTCCGCAGCGGGTGCAGTAATTCCGCAGGACACTGCCGTGAAGCTCGTAGACTTTCTTGCTGCCCGCCTTCTGATGCAGGCCATCGATGTTCTGAGTCACCACAGCGGAAAGCTTCCCCTGTTCCTCCCACCTTGCCAGCACCTTATGGGTGATGTTGGGTTCAAACCCCAGCGGAAGCATTTTCTCCCGGTAAAACCGGAAGAAATATTCTGGCCTGCGCTCATAGAAGCTATGGCTGATGATAGTTTCCGGGGGATAGTCGAATTTCTGATTATACAGGCCATCCACACTCCGGAAGTCCGGTATCCCGGATTCGGTACTTACTCCGGCTCCACCGAAAAAGACGATGCGGCTGCTTTCTGAGATCCAGCGTTTTAACGTTTCGATTTTCTCCATGCTATCCCCTCCTATATCTATCATACTCCATTTTCTTCCGGGATTCAATAAAAATCCCCCTTATTTTCCGTTGACAAACAGGAAAAAGGAGGGTATACTGAATATAGAAAAGGTGCTGCCGGATCACGGTCAGCCCTCCAAGTTAACGATGGTGATCGCCGTACTTGCTAGGGTGCCGGCGGTCACTTCTTTATTTGCATTATATACAGCAAAACGGAGCAGATTGAACTGCTCCGTTTTTTACTCGCTTTGTGCATCCTCTGCTTCCATCTCTTTCAGCAGCTTTTTATCCTGCTTGGAGGAAAGATCCAGCTTGGCATACATATCCGGGCGCCGCTCTCTTGTGCGGCGGAGGGACTGTTTTCTGCGCCACTGGCGGACCTTTTCGTGGTTGCCGGATGTTAGGATCTGGGGAATCTCCCGGCCGTGCCAGACAGCGGGACGGGTATACTGGGGGTATTCCAGCAGGCCGTTGAAGTGGCTTTCGTCCTCAAAGCACTCCGGGTCCGCCAGGACACCGGGAACCATGCGGCAAACCGCATCGGTAACGGCCATGGCGGCGATTTCACCACCAGTGAGAACAAAGTCGCCCAGAGAAATTTCTTCATCTACACATTCGTCGATAAACCGCTGGTCAATGCCTTCGTAGTGGCCGCAAACGATAATAATGTTCTCCATCTTGCTTAACCGGATGGCATCCGCCTGCTTGAAGGTGTGGCCGCAGGGGGACATATAGATGGTGTGCACCGGGCCCCCGGCTTCGTCGCAAACTGCCTCCCAGCAGCGGTACAACGGGTCCGCAGTCATCACCGCGCCCCGGCCGCCGCCGTAGGGATAGTCGTCCACCTGATTCTGCTTGTTGGCAGTATAGTCCCGGATCTGATGGGTACCGATCTGGATGAAGCCCCGCTCCTGGGCCCGGCCCAGAATGCTTTCCGACAGCACATCTCCCAACGTCTCCGGAAACAGGGTCAGAATATCAATTCTCATCGCTGCGCATGCCCTCAATCAGCTTGACCTGCATGGTATTGGCTTCCATGTCAGTCTCCAGGATGAACTGCTTCACAGCAGGGATCATATACTCATACTGACCTTTCACCACGTAGACAGAGTTACCGGGATAGTCCAGCACCTCGGTGATCTTGCCGATCTTCTCGCCTTCGGCATAGACCTCCACGCCGACCAGCTCAGCAGCGAAGATCACCTCATCATCGATATCTTCCCGGTACAGCTCGATGACCTTGCCCCGCATGGCCTGAGCGGCTTCCACGGTGTCGATACCGGACAGTTTCACCAGATTGCAGGTCTTCTGGACACGAACCTGCTCCATGGTGTAATCCTTACCCGCAATGCGGCAGCGGTCAAACTCGCACAGCATCTCCGGGTCATCCAGCCAGCACAGGACCTTCACTTCGCCGCGAACACCGTGGGTAGTAACGATCTCACCGGCTTCAATATATTGGAGTTTCATAAATATACCTCCCAAATCGCCATAAAGCGATGACTTCTCAAATTATCATTCGTTTTATACTGTACCACTGGTCGAGGGGCCCAAAGGATGTTGGTCCTCTGCCCAGTGTTGGTAACGAATTGGCTGTCGGCCCATGCCGACACGAAAAATGCGTGGCTTACGCCACGCATAATCGTTTAATCCACGATTTCGACCGTGACCTTTTCGCCAGTGCGCTGGGCTACAGTCTTAATAATGGTACGGATTTCTTTGGCGATCCGTCCCTGGCGGCCGATCACCTTGCCCATGTCGCCTTCTGCAACACGCAGCTCCAGCACCTTGCCGTCCTCGTCTTCGATTTCGGTAACGGTGACTGCCTCAGGATCGTCCACCAGATTCTTTGCCATATACAGCAAAAGCTCTTTCATTGTGGGCTTCTCCTTTGGGGATCTTACAGGACACCAGCGTTCTTCAGCAGGCCACGGACGGTATCGGTGGGCTGTGCGCCGTTCTTGATCCAGTTCTGAGCCTTCTCAACATCAACATTGATGGTAGCGGGCTGGGTCAGGGGATTGTAAGTGCCGATCTCCTCGATGCAGCGGCCATCGCGGGGAGAACGAGCATCAGCAACAACGATACGGTAGAAAGGAGCCTTCTTAGCACCCATTCTTCTCAGTCTGATCTTAACCATGAGAGTTTCACCTCCATAATAATCTAAAGTAATAATCTATATCGCAAAGCACTTTGCTTTCAGCGAACGTTGTATTCTCCACTGTCATTGCGAACCAGTGCACACACTGGTGTGGCAATCTCCCCCCTCAGGGGATCGCCACGTCGCTGCGCTCCTCGCGATGACATGGATATCTTACAGGCCGGGGAATCCGCCGCCGAAGCCGCCCATGCGGCTCATGCGCTTCATCTTGCGGCCCATGCCGGGACCGGAGAACTGCTTGATCAGCTTGCGCATCTGCTCAAAGCTCTTCAGCAGCTTGTTCACGTCCTCGACTCTGACACCGGCACCGGCGGCGATGCGCTTCTTACGGCTGGCACCGATGATCTCGGGCTTTTCCCGTTCCCGGGGGGTCATGGAGAGGATAATGGCCTCGGTATGGGCCATGGCCTTCTCGTCCATTTTCACACCCTTCAAGTTTGCTCCGCCGGGCATCTGGGCCAGAATTTCTTCCATGGAACCCATGGAACGCATCTGCACCATCTGCTCGTAGAAGTCCTGGAGGGTGAATTTGTTGGTCTTCAGCTTCTCCTCCATGTCGGCGGCCTTCTTGGCATCGAATGCCTTCTCTGCCTTCTCAATGAGGGTCAGCATATCGCCCATGCCCAGGATCCGGCTTGCCATCCGGTCGGGATGGAAGGGCTCGATATCCTCCAGCTTTTCGCCCATACCGGCGAACTTGATGGGCTTTCCGGTGATGGCCTTGACAGACAGGGCCGCACCGCCTCGGGCATCGCCGTCCAGCTTACTCAGCATAACGGAATCGATGTCCAGCCACTCGTTGAAGCTCTGGGCCGCATTCACGGCATCCTGACCGGTCATGGCGTCGATGACCAGCATGATCTCGTCAGGCTTAACGGTGGCTTTGATGTTCTTCAGCTCGTTCATCAGCGCCTCGTCCACATGCAGGCGACCGGCGGTGTCCAGGAACACCATATCATGGCCGTGCTGGCGGGCGTAGAGGACAGCTTCCTTTGCCGTCTGAACGGGATCCTGGGTACCCTTCTCAAAGACGGGGATGCCCAGCTTTTCGCCGCAGACCTTCAGCTGCTGAATGGCTGCGGGACGGTAGATATCACAGGCCACCAGCAAGGGGTTCCGGCCCTGACGCTTCTGCAGGCCAGCCAGCTTGGAGCCGTTTGTGGTTTTACCTGCACCCTGCAGGCCTACCAGCATAACGACGGTAGGACCGTTGGGATTGATGGTGATGTGCTTGGTATCGCTGCCCATAAGCTTGCACAGCTCCTCGTTGACGATCTTCACGATCATCTGGGCAGGGGTGAGAGATTCCAGGACTTCGGTATCGACGCAGCGGGCCGTGACGGACTTGGTAAAATCCTTGACCACCTTGTAGCTGACGTCTGCTTCCAGCAGTGCCATACGGATCTCCCGCATAGCCTCCTTCACGTCGGCCTCTTTCAGACGGCCCTTGCCGCGAAGCTTTTTGAAGGTGGCAGAAATCTTTTCGGTTAAGCCTTCAAATGCCATGGGTTACTCCTCTAATATCGAAACAGCAGCGCGGATGCGCTGAACGGATGCTAAGACCGCCGGATCGGAAGAGGCGTCAAGTACGGCCGCGGCGTCCAGGATCTCCCGAACAGCTCTGCGTATCTGCATATCCCGTTTGACACTTCCGATATTCTCTTCCATCCGACGCAGGAGGGCCTCTGTCCGGGTCAGATTGTCATTCACCGCCTGGCGGCTGACACCCATCTCCTCGGCGATCTCTCCCAGGGAGAGATCCTGATTATACCGCATGTCAAAGCAGTCCCGCTGCTTTTCCGTAAGCATGCCGCCGTAATGATCAAACAGCAGTGCCAATTCCCATGCGCTCATTGGTGACCTCCTTGCTGTCAAGGTAATTCCCTTGAAGCCGGGGGTATTATAGCATACAGCACAGAGGATGTCAAGTATTTTTTCTTTACATTACAAATTAGTTTCTTCTTTTTTGTATATATTTCACGAGCACATAAACACTCCAAGCAAATACCAATGCCGTCAGCCAAACCTGTCCGATTACCGCCAAAATATAAACAGATAAAACCAGATTCAGAGCAGAATCCCGCGTCAAAAAGTAAACCGCCCAGCCGACCGCTTCCGCCACACAAACCATGGCTGTAGGCGCCAAACGTATCCACTTTCTCCTGCTTTTAAAGCAGAGCAGCAACTGAATGCAAAAGAATACCACACCAATTACCAGAACCAATGGAAATGCCATATGCCACACCTTCTTTCTTTTATCGTAGGGCGTGGTCATAACCCCGCCCTACATATATGCTAATTCACAAAACACCCAACCAATGCAATCAGCACGCCGACTGCTGCCAGAGCAATCGCAATGATATGGTTTGTTCCAAAGGAAACACCCAACAGGCCAAGGGTAATTCCCAGCAATCCCAGTTTGATCCCTTTCATGTTACGTCCTCCCAACTTCGTACCACCGGGTGATCTCCGCCGTTTTCAGAAATCCCAGCCGTTCATAGAGCCGGATGGCCCGTGCATTGGTGGAGGCCACTTCCAGACGGAGCTGTCCATCCTCTGTCAATGTGGCCAGCGTCCGCAGGACCGTCTCCCCCGCACCCTTTTTGACAGCCGCCACCGCCAATAGGATACCATCCTCTATCCAGCCGATGCCCAGCAGCGCTCCGTTCCGGTGAACGAAATAGGCCCCGCCGCTTTGCAGGATCCTTTTTTCATCCCGGCTCTCCAGAGTCTCCGAATTATCTACCCGGCGCATGGCTTCATTATATATGGTACGCCACTTTGAAACCGTTTCCTCCGTGACCGGAAACAGGCAGGCCTCCCGCTCCGGTTCCGGACAGACAGACCCCCGCATCTCATACACCGCGGTATACAGGGGATACTCCACCAACCGGGAATGATCGGCCGCAAAAATACGCTCTGCTCCCGCCATTCGGCAAAAAGAAACACATTCTTGCAAATGTTCCTCGAAAAAATCCTCCTGAACGTCCCGGATACGGATATATGCCGCATTTTTGTACGGAATCTCCTTTAAAAACAGGCTAGATACCCCATATTCGGTTGTGAAAATCGGAAAATCACGCATTTTTACCCCTCCATTTTCTATTATGATATCACCCCCGGTTCCATCGTGCAAGATGGTATTTTCCGGAAATCCCCCTTTTTTCTTTGTACATTTTGCACATCATTAAGTAGCTTTTACCGGTGATAAAATTGATTCTTCGTCCAATTTTTGATAAAATGTTAGATATTTTCTTATTTAGGGCTTGATTTCCGGATAAAAATATGTATAATACAACTCATGCAAACCGATTTGAACGAAAGGAGGTTCATTCCATGAAGAAGATCATCTGCAAGAAGGAGTACGACACCGAGACCGCTACCCTGATCCAGAAGTACACTGTTGGTTCTTTCGGCGATCCTGCTGGCTACGAGGAATCCCTGTTCCAGACTCCCGAAGGCCTGTACTTCGTCTACGGCGTTGGCGGCGAGGCTTCCAAGTATCCCACCGAGGATATTCAGCGCCTGGCCAAGACCAAGGTCAAGGAGTGGAAGGAGAACCACTAATTCTCATACATAGAAAAGGAGTCTGCGCAAGCAGGCTCCTTTTGTTTCGTTCTTGACAAATGTGATATGATATTAGTTGAAAATCCGTATTAGAAAGTTGACAGCTATGAAACGTATTTTTTCCCTTATCCTGTTGTGCGCACTTGCTTTGGCCGGATGCGCTGCTAAGGAACCTCCTGCGCAGATTGCCGCCACCACACTGCCGGTCTATGAATTCACCTCCCGGCTCTGCCAGGGAACAGACTTGACAGTCACCCGGCTGGTGACGGAAGAGGTCTCCTGTCTTCACGACTATTCCCTGAATGTCCGGCAAGTCAAAGCGGCAGAAGCGGCAGATGTTATCATCATCTCCGGGGCTGGACTGGAGGAATTCATGGAAGACCTGCTGGCCGGCAAAGAGGCCATCGACGCATCGGAAGACATTGCGCTGCTCTGTCCCGAAGAGGGCCATGACCACACACACGAAGAACATGACCATGAACACGACGGCCATCATCATGACCAGGACCCTCACCTCTGGCTTTCCCCCCTCCATGCCCGGGATATGGCCTTCAACATCTGGAAGGGGCTTTGTGAGCAATACCCGGACCATGCAGAAATCTTTACAGAAAATCTCCATGGGCTGCGCGCTGAACTGGACGAGCTGTATTTCTATGGCCGGGAACAGCTGGAAAACCTGTCCTGTCGGGACCTGATCACCTTCCACGACGGATTCGCCTACTTCGCCCAGGCCTTTGACCTGCATATTCTGGAAGCGGTGGAGGAAGAGTCCGGAAGCGAGGACTCCGCAAAGGAATTGATCCATTTAATAGAAGAAGTGGAACACCACGATCTTCCCGCTATCTTTACCGAGAAAAGCGGCAGCGTCTCCGCCGCCGGGATCATCGCCCGGGAGACAGGTTGCGGCACCTTCCAGCTGGACATGGCCATGGCGGGAGACAGCTATTTTGAAGCCATGTATCATAACATCGACACCATCAAGGAGGCTTTGGGATGAAATTTGATATCCACGGCGGTTCCTGCGGACATTCCTGCTGCCTTCGGGTTGAGCACATGTCCGTGAAGATCGGAACTGACAGTATTTTGCAGGATGTGAACCTCCACGTTCACTGCGGCGAGATGGTTGCCTTAATTGGTCCCAACGGCGCAGGTAAATCTACCTTTTTAAAAGCCATTCTGGGCCAGCGGGAATACGAAGGCACCATTGCCTTCTCCGAGCCGGGCCAGCGGAGCAAGAAGCCCCGGATCGGCTATGTTCCCCAAAGTCCCGCCTTCGATCCCAGTGATCCCATTTCTGTCGCGGACCTGTTTGCCTGCTGCATGAGCAGGCGGCCCGCCTTTCTGGGGCTGGGCAAGGCCATGCGGGAGACCGTTCTGGAATGTCTGGAGCGGGTCCATGGCGAAGACCTGATCGACAAGCGGGTGGGTACCCTCTCCGGAGGCGAACTGCAGCGGGTGCTGCTGGCCCTGGCTCTGGAGCCTATGCCCAATATCCTGATTCTGGATGAACCCCTGTCCGGTGTGGATGTGGAGGGTATGGAGACGTTGATGGATATGCTGGATGAGATCCGGCAGCTTTATGACCTGTCCATCCTTATGACCACCCACGATTTTTCCATGCTGCCCCGGTATGCTGACCAGGTGGTCCTGATCGACCATGGCGTAAAGATTCAGGGTACCCCCGATATGGTGCTGGACAGCGAGGAATTCCACCGGGCCTTCCACCTGAAAGGAGGCAAAGCATGAGCCTTTGGTACGCAATTTGCGACTTTCTCCCCTTTGAAATGCTGCACTGGGATTTCATGAAGAACGCCCTGCTGGCGCTGCTTTTGATGGCTCCCCTGTTTGGTCTGATGTCCACCATGATCGTCACAGGCCGGATGAGCTTCTTTTCCGATGCCCTGGGCCATTCCGCTTTTACGGGCATCGCCATCGGTGCCCTCTGCGGCATCACCATGCCCACACTGGCGGCCGTGGTTTTCAGTGTGGCCTTTGCCCTGCTGTTCTCCTATGTCCGCAGCCGCTCCAACCAGGCGGCAGATACCCTCATCGGCGTGTTTTCCAGTACCGCTGTGGCTCTGGGTATCTTTGTGGCTACCATGGGCGGCGGAAGCTTTACCAAGTATAACACCTATCTCATCGGTGACATCCTCTCCGTCACCCCTGTGGAGATCGGAATGCTGGCGCTTGTCCTTTTGGCTGTAGTAATCTTCTGGCTGCTGTGTGCCAACCGGCTGACCTTGACCGCCATCCATCCCCAGCTGGCCTCTTCCCGGGGCATCCCTGTGGGACTGAGTCAGACTCTGTTTATTACCGCCATTGCTGTAGTGGTGACCCTGAGCATTTCCAGTGTAGGTCTGCTGATCCTGAACTCCCTGCTGGTGCTGCCCGGTGCTTCCGCCCGGAACATTGCGCGGAATTTGCAGCAATATCACGGCTTCTCTGTGCTGTTTGCCCTGATTGCGGGCATCGGCGGTCTTACTGTTTCCTATTACTTAGGCTGCTCCGCCGGAGCCGCCATCAGTCTGCTTCTGGCAGCGGTATTTGCCATCACCTTCTGCCTGCGGAAAGGGAGGGCTTAACATGGATGTAAAGATTCAGGTCATTGCCCGGATGCACAGTGATTTCGCAACAAAATTCGGCATTCCCCGTCAAAGCGGCCTTGTGGAAGAGCTGCGTTCCACCATCGTCTTCGAACCGGAGTTCCGCAATCCCGACGCTCTGCGGGGAATCGAGGATTTTTCCCATCTGTGGATCATCTGGCAGTTCTCCGAAGCGGTGCGCCAGGGCTGGTCTCCCACGGTGCGTCCCCCCCGGCTGGGCGGTAACACCCGGATGGGCGTTTTCGCCACCCGTTCCCCCTTCCGTCCCAACAATCTGGGGCTTTCCAGCGTGCGTCTGCTGGGGGTGGAGCATACGGAAAAATACGGCACCGTACTCCATGTAGGCGGTGCAGACCTGATGGACGGCACGCCTATTTTTGACATCAAGCCCTACATTCCTTATGGTGACTGCCACCCGGAGGCCACCGGCGGGTTTACCGACAAGGCCGGAGAATTTCTGCTGAAGGTTGACTTCCCGGCCGAGCTGCTGAAGATCCTGCCTGCTGAGAAACAGGACGCAGCCATTGGCGTTTTGTCCCACGACCCCCGCCCCTCTTATCAGAGGAAGCCAGACCGGGTCTATGGCCTTACCTTTGCGGGATTTGACATTCGCTTCACTGTGAAAGACGATATTCTAACAGTTATAGAAGTAAATAACGCATAATGTAGGACAGAGACAAACTTCCGCCCTACAAATTTCAATAAAAACGTGCTGCGGAAGTAATCGCAGCACGTTTTTTACTCATCTCTCTGATATTCAATAACATCCTCCACCCGGCAGTCCAGGATGCGGCACAGGGTATCCAGGGTGTACATATTGATGTTCTCCCCTTTGCGGATCCGGTCCAGCTGGCCGGAGCTGATGCCGTGTTCCTTGATCAGCTTATACTGACTGATGCCCTTGCATTTCATAGTTTCCCACAGGCGGTCATAGACGATCATACGCATCCCCTCTTCTTTCCGTATTTAGCCTATTACATTGTCTGTCTCTTGACAATTGCCCGTATTCGGGCTATAATGCAACCAGGAGGGAATGCGCCATGGATGTCTTGATCAAGCTTACTGTTCCGAATTACGTTTACCGGTTTTACAGGGACGCTTCCTGTCATATTGCAGGAAGCAGCACAGAGGATGTCATGTCGGATGCCCTGTCGGCCTATGCCGGGCTGCTTTCTGACGATATTGCAAAGGAACGGGAACAGGCCCTTCCTGACAAGATGGCGGATCTTTTTCCAGCGCAGGAGGATCCCTGACCCTATCTTAGCGTTTCCTTCGGATATTCCTCCACATCCAGATCCCGGTAGGGATACCCCCTTCCCCAACCGTCCGCGGTCTTTTGGATACTGCTTCGGTGAGCGGATAACAGTCTGACGATATCATAAGCATCGATCCAGATCTCCGAGTTGCATTCCTTCTGACTCTCGTCAAAGATCAGCTGGATGCCAAAGTGCAGGTGGACCGTTTCGATATTGTTCACGTTCTCCTTGTCACTGTAGCCTGTCCGGCCCATGAAGCCGATGAGATCTCCCGCCTGGACCATATCCCCAATCTCCAGCCCCGGAGCAAAGGGCGTGTCCTTTTGCAGATGGGCATAATAATAGTAGCGTTTGCTGTCGAAGGACCGGATACCAATGCGCCAGCCGCCATAGCGGTTCCACCCCAGTGCTTCCACCACGCCGCCTTCCACCGCCACGATGGGAGTTCCCTGCGACCCCATCATGTCGTGGCCCAGGTGCTTGCGCTTGAACCCAAAGGACCGGGCCATGCCAAAATCATCGCAATGGCTGTAACCATAGCCAGCCGCTATGGGAGAAAAAGCTTTCAAGCCATAGGAGGCTTTCCATTGTCCGTCCTTTTCGATGGCGTAACTGCCCACCATGCCGCCCAAAACCGCTGTATAAGCTTCGTGGTAGTAGCTGTAGTATTTATGCAGGTCTCCCAGCAGTTCCTCCGGGGATCTGTCGGTTTTCAGATCCGCCACGGCCTGCTTCACAGAGGTCAGGCCGCACCTTCCGCCCGTACGGCAGGCCGCCAGGGCAAGGACATCAACCCAGGAGATGTGCTTTTCCTCTTCGAAGGTGACCACATCCTGATCCAGGGCATATTTCAAAGACTCGTAGGGAATGTTAAAATCCACCCAGCGGATGGTCTCCGCCCTGACCGGAAGGATCAGAACAGGCAGGAACAATATGGACAATGCAAAAAACCGCTTCATATCCTCACCTCTTGGGTTAGGGTATGGAGCGGTCTGCTTTTTATCTGTGGAAATTATTTCAAGTCCCGGACAACGTCCTTGGCCACCCGGTAGATATCCTCCATGGTATTCAGGGATGTGATCTGGTTTTTATAGTAGCTGCTGTGGGCCACGCCACGGAGGTACCAGGCAAAATGCTTTCTGGCTTCCAGACAGGCAATGTGCTCCCCGTGGTCCTGCTCAGAGAGTTTGAACTGCTCTACAGCTACAGCGATACGGTCCTTTAAAATGGGCCGTCCGGGATATTCCTCCCCCTTCAGTGCAGCACTGACCTCTTCAAAAATCCAGGGGTCCCCAAAGACGCTGCGGCCGATCATCAGTCCGTCAGCCCCGGTGCGGCGCAGGCAGCGGACCGCCGCTTCTCCGCCGGTGATATCGCCGTTGGCGATCACGGGGATGGTAAGCTGATCCTTGACCTTGTGGATGGTGTCCCAATCCGCCACGCCGGTGTACAGCATGCTCCGTGTCCGCCCGTGGACGGCCACCATAGCCGCACCGCAGTCCTCCATGCGTTTGGTGAAGTCCAGAACATTGATACTGCCCTTGTCCCAGCCCAGACGACATTTCACGGTAACAGGCACATCCACTGCCTTGATGACCGCCTTCACGATCTCCCCAGCCAGTTCAGGGGTGCGCATCAGGCCGCAGCCGTCGCCGGAATTGGCGATCTTGGGCATAGGACAGCCCATGTTGATGTCAATAAAATCACAACCGGAGATCTCCAGGGCCAGCCGGGCACCTTCTGCCATAATTTCCGGATTATTGCCGAAAATCTGGGCACCGCAGACGCTGCCTTCATTTTTGCGCAGCAGCTTGGCGCTTTTTTTATCCTGATAGACCAGAGCCCGGGAAGACACCATCTCCGTCATCGTGACCCCGGCCCCCAGCCGGGCACAGACGGTGCGGAAAGCCCAATCGGTCACACCTGCCATAGGCGCCAGGAAAAGGGGGTTTTCTACTTCTATATTACCAATTTTCATGAGGTTCTCTCTTTCTATCGACGGGCAAACAACCGTAGGGCGGTGGTCATAACCCCGCCGACGCATCAATCATCGTCTTCCGGTTGGTTCGCTGCAAATGCTATGGTTTGTTAATAACATAAACCAGGTCGGAACCCCAACCTGATTGGCAGGGTCATGACCCCGCTCTGCATGAATTATACTATACTCCATCCATTTTCGCAACCTAAAACAGCACCGTCAGCAGCCATGCCAGCCCTGTCAGCAAGGCTCCGCCGGTAGCCCATACGGCACCGTAGAGATAGAAATGCCGTTTCTTTGCAGGCCTGTCATAGCCCCGGATGGCCGCTTGCGCCTCTTTTAAGAGGGCTTCGTCGCTGATCCCCTCCCCTACAGCCTCGTCCTTCAAAATAAAGATGGCCTGCTCAAACATCTTCGGTTCTGCCCCCTGAACAACGATAACCTGCCGGGAAATACCTTTTACCATACTGCTACCTCCACTAGAAAAAAATGCCTGTGGAAAAAGTATTGCCGAATGAAAGACATTTCATTCGGCAATTACAGGCATTCTTCATTTTTTGTATATGGGAATTACAGCTGCGGCAACCGCTATCAAACTGGAAATCACACACTTAAGAAAAGCCATATGCTTCAAACTCTTCAAGAAGTACACAAGTGGTTCCGCATCCAGCTTGATCCGCCAGCCCGGAACGAAATAACACAAACCAATATAGGTCACGGTAAACCCCAATACTCCCAATAGCACCGAAAGCAGAACCTTTTTCATCCACTGCCTCCATCATGATCAATTATCACACAAACTGTCCTTCGGCCGCTTATACCGCCCATGGGGCTCCCACTCCGGCAGGGGGTAGCGCTGCATGGCACCGAAGATCCGCTCCTTCAGATCGGGGTAGGTCTGACTCATGGTGTAGATCAACTGCTTGACCTCCTCCCGCTTGGTGGTCTTATCCACAGGGCAGCGGTTCTCCATAATGGGCAGTTCCTTGCGGACCGCAAAATTGTCCACCGTCTTCTCATGAATGTACATCATGGGACGGATCTGGATGATGCCCGTCCGGTCCAGGTTGGTCACAGGCTGGAAGCAGCCAATGCGGCCCTCGAAGAGCAGGTTCATCATGAAAGTCTCCACCGCGTCATCATAATGATGGCCCAGGGCCAGCTTGTTGAAGCCCTTGTCCAGAATGGCCTGGTTCAGTGCCCCCCGGCGCATCTTGGCGCACATGGAGCAGGGATTCTTCTCCTTCCGGTGGTCAAAAATAATGGGCGCGATCTCCGTCTTCACGATGGTATAGGGCACGTTCAGGCTTTCACAAAGCTTCTCGATGGGAGAATAGTCCATTCCCAATCCCATATCAATGGTAACAGCTTCCAGCTCGAAAGGCTTGCTGAAATACTGTTTCAGTCCCGCCAGCAGCACCAGCAGCACCAGAGAATCCTTTCCTCCGGAGACACCCACTGCGATTTTGTCTCCCGCTGAAATCATATCATAATCGTCCACGCACCGGCGGACAAGACCCATAAGCTTCTGCATAAGTTTCGATTTCCTCCAAAAAGTTTTAAAAATGAGATGCGAGAAAACAGGAGCATTCAAGAGTATTTAGGAGCATTTAAGAGTTTATATTGGATTTCACAAATTTTCTCAAAATACCTGTTGACATTTGATTTTTAATATGGTATAAAAATCTAGCGTTTTGAAGACATTGTACTTCAAGCCACATGAATTGTCAAAATATTTTAATCCAATTGGAGGAAAACATAATGTCCACTACTCTGCTGAAGAAGGAGACCCTGGAGCGCAAGTGGTATGTTATCGATGCTGCCGGCAAGCCCCTGGGCCGTACCGCTGTCATCGCTGCTAACCTGCTGCGCGGCAAGCACAAGGCTGACTTCACTCCCAACGTTGACTGCGGTGACTATGTCATCATCATCAACACCGACAAGGCTGTTCTGACCGGTAAGAAGCTGGATCAGAAGAAGTACTACCGTGTTTCCGGCTGGATCGGCGGCCTGAAGGAGACCAAGGCCCGCGACATGATGGCTGCCCGCAGCGACTACGCTATGGAGCTGGCTGTCAAGGGCATGCTGCCCAAGAACACCCTGGGCAAGCACGCTATGACCCGCCTGCACCTGTACACCGGTGCTGAGCACGCTCACGCCGCCCAGAAGCCCGAAGCCTGGACCCTGGACTAATTTGGAGGTAACTTAGAATGTACGAGAGCAAGAAGAAGTATTTTTACGGCACCGGCCGTCGTAAGTCCTCCGTGGCCCGCGTCCGCGTTTACGAGAACGGCACCGGCTCCATCATCATCAATGGCCGCGACATCGACGACTACTTCGGTCTGGAGACCCTGAAGCTGATCGTCCGTCAGCCCCTGGTCACCACTGACATGCTGGGCAAGGTCGACATCGTTGTCACCGTCGCAGGCGGCGGCGTTTCCGGCCAGGCCGGCGCTATCCGTCACGGCATCTCCCGCGCTCTGGTCACCCTGAATCCTGAGTACCGCGCATCCCTGAAGGCTGCCGGCTTCATGACTCGTGACCCCAGAATGAAGGAAAGAAAGAAGTACGGTCTGAAGGCCGCACGTCGCGCTCCCCAGTTCTCCAAGCGCTAAACTCAAACTTTTTACAATCCAAAAGTTTCCAGAAACCCCAAAATCTTCGGATTTTGGGGTTTTTGTGTTTGATATAGTTTGGCAGAATTTGACCTAAAGAAAATGATTTTATAAGGGCTAATTATGGGCTAACCACCCTTTTGAGGATGCGAAATGGGCTAACTATGGGCTAACTTTTCGCCTCTATTCGGTACATAGTTATTTATTGCAAGTTTTCAGTATGCGTCCTTCATGTTCTGAAATAGCCTGTAAGGGTTTGATCTGTTTTGACATAATTTAATCATGGAATATCCAAGTCTAAAGCGCGCAGTTTTCATACTGGGCGCTTTTTGCATTTCTAGGATAGATAATTCAATTACGAAAGGAGTTGCCTCAAATGTCGATAAACGCACCGGAAACTATGGGTGTTATTTACCGGTTGCAGTTGTCCCAGTTACACCCACATCCTCAAAATCCATTTTCCATAAGAGATGACCAAGCCATGCTGGATCTTATCCAGAGCGTCCAATCCCATGGTGTCCTTGTCCCTGCTATTGCCAGACCTCGCCCCGATGGAGAATATGAGATCATCGCCGGTCACAGGCGAAAACACGCCAGTGAGTTAGCCGGTCTTGATTTTATGCCCGTTGTGGTTCTGGATCTTAATGATGATGAAGCAATCATCCAACTCGTTGACAGCAACATCCAGCGGGAAAATATCCTCCCCTCCGAACGAGCCAAGGCATACAAAATGCGTATGGAAGCCATGAAGCGGCAGGGTGCCAGGACAGATTTAACTTCGCCGAACATTTCGGCTAAGTTCCGTTCGGACGATGAACTTGGCCAGGAAGTTGGAGTCAGCGGTGACACAATCCGCAATTATGCATCTCTGACGAACCTTGTTCCGGAGTTGATGCAGATGGTCGATGAAGGCAGAATAAAGCTATCTCCTGCCTATCAGATTGCCGCACTTCCCCATAATGAGCAGTCATTATTATTGGATACCATCGAAAGTGAACAAGCCACACCGTCCCTCTCACAAGCTCAGAGGATGAAGCGTCTCAGTCAAAATGGAGAGTTGAACGAAGATGTTCTTCTGGAAATTATGATGGAGCAGAAAAAGCCTGTGCGGAATGACATTACCCTATCAGGCGAGAAACTTCGGAAATATTTTCCCAAATCATACTCCCCTATCCAAATGGAAAATGTGATTTTCAAGCTGCTGGAGGCATGGCAGCGAAAACGCCAGCGGGATCAGAGCCGTTGACAACTGAATATTGTTTCGCACCGGACAGGCATTGCTTGGCCGGTTATTTTTATGCCCATCTCAAGGAGGTCTTTATGTACATCAGACGATTCAAGTATAAACCTGATGATGTGGACTGCCGTCTGTGCACCGAGTTTAGGAAACGCAAGTGTACTCTGGAAGGTTGCCCCTGGATCGCAGAACGGATTGAAGCCGGTGTGGTTTCCTATGCTGAAGCTGTTATGAAAGTGTTCTCTTCTTACGGCTTACTTCGGCACAGACTGGCTGATCTGGTGGATTCCTATCCCGGAACATTCTGGATTGATGAACGGCACCGGAACCGAATGGAATGGTTCAATCATCAGCTGGGCTACAACCCCAGGCGCAATACTCCGCCCTACTATGCAGCACTGTACTTGCTGACATCCAGCGAAGAACTGCACCGCAGAACATCCAACTGTTTTTATCGAAAAGGTCTGGCATTCGAGTTTGCGATATACCTCTTTCTTCATGTTTTGCGAAATAGGCGGGCTGCTTTTGTTTTTCCTGCCTATGAGGAAAGGATAGCACCGAAATATTACTGTAACCCTACACTCAGCCTACAATTTTGTAGGAATTAAA